>CAJQNK010000001.1 GCA_905479655.1 uncultured bacterium
AGCCGGGGCGCGAACCGCTCCGCCTCGCGGGCCCAGTTGAAGACGAGGCTCCGCGGCGCCACCACGATCGACGGCCGCTTCTCCTCGGCGGGCACGGGGCGAGTGCGGCGCCATTGCAGCCAGGCCAGGGCCTGCACGGTCTTGCCCAGGCCCATGTCGTCCGCCAGGCAGCCGCCCATGCCCGCCTCGGCCAGTTGCCGGAGCCAGCCGAGGCCGGCGCGCTGGTAGGGCCGGAGCTCGCCGCGGAACCCCCGCGGCTCGGGGGCGGGAGTGATCTCCCGGAGCGAGTCGAGACGGTCGCGGTAGCGCTCGAAGGCGCTGTCGAGCTCCACCTCGGGCAGCTCGGCCAGCAGGAGATCGAGGAGGAACCCCTGGGAGCGGGCGAAGCGGAGGGCGCCCTCCTTCTCGTCCAGGGCCAGGCCCGCGAGACCGCCCCAGCGGCTCAGCCACTCCTGCGGCAGCAGGCCGGTGCTGCCGTCGCCCAGTTGGACGGTGCCGTCCCCCCGGCGGGCGGCCCGCAGCAGGGCGGGGAACGGCACCTCCGTGCCGTCGAACTCCACGCCGCCCCGGAGCTCGAACCAGTCGACCCCGCTCGCCACCGTGAGGCGGGGGCTGCCGGCCGTGCGCAGACGCCCGCCGTGCGCCTCCACGTGCCAGCCCGAGGCCAGGAGCCGCTCCACCACGGGCAGGAAGTTGTTGTCGCGGATGACCACCGTGAGGTCGATCCCGGAGTCCAGCCGCTCGAGCTCGAGCTCCGCCAGCTCGTCGAGGGCGGCCCGCTCCGCCACCGGGTCCCGCTCCAGGAGGCGGTCGCCGTCGGCGATCGCGGTGCGCGAGTCCCTCGGCGAGGTGAGGGCGTCGCCGTACTGGAAGGTCACCCGGCCGCGCAGGAACGAGTAGCTGCGGCTGCCGATCCGGTCGATCCGGATCCTCGGCACGGGCGACGTGGTCTCGCGCCGCACCTGGATCTCGGCCGGCAGGTCGAGGGGGGGGAGCCGCGGGAGCTCGTGGAGCGCCGTGATCGCCTGCGCGAGCTCGCTCCGCGGTAGCTCGATCTCCCCCGAGCGGCGCAGACGCGAGATCCAGGCGAAGTGCTCCTCGGCGTCCAGGCGGGCGACCCGGTCCGGAAAGACGACGAGACCCTGGGCCAGCAGCAGCTCGGGCTCGGAGAGCGCGCGCTCCTCGCCCTCGCGATGGAGGAGGCCGCGGATCCGGGCCGGTCCGTTGCCGGCGTCGTCCGGGTCGGCGTCGTCGCGATCGACGTCGACTTCGAGCCGGAGCTGGAAGGGCGGGCCGTCGTCCCAGGAGAGGGTCCGGGAGGGATCGGGACGCCTCTCGCCGTCCTTCCGGGTCCACAGGAGCAGGCGTCCGGTGGCGGCGAGACGGGGCAGGATCAGCGTCCAGGCGCCGGGGGCGATCACCGGCGTCGAGAGCAGGTCGTGGTAGTTGTCGGGGAACCTGGGGTAGTGGTGCCACGGGTCGAAGGCGCTGCGGCGCATGGCGATGGCGGAGAGCGTGTGGATCCACTCGCGGTCCCGCGCCTGCACCCCGGGTCCGAAACCGTCGCGGACGGGGAGGCGCTGGATCGCGCCGAGCTGCCCATCCTGCCGCTCGGCCCGCTGGAAGAGGGCGATCGCGAGGCCGCCGGCCGAGATGCAGGTCTTGACGTCGAGGACGTAGTACACCTCCACCGCCAGGACCGGCCCGTCGACGTGGGGCTCCGTTTCGGTGTCGAGAGACGAGCGGATGGACCCGAGGAGCTGCGACCAGGAGGCCGGATCCGCGGCGGGCGTGGGCCGGAAATTCTCCGGCCGAGGGTTGGGGGTGCACCGGTCCCAGCCGTCGCCCGGCGGCTCTACCTGCTCGGTGAGGTCCAGCCGCGCCAGGTCGCCCGACAGATCGACCTCCACTATCTTGCGCGGGACGTCGCGGGGAACCGAGGCCTCCAGGTCGGCCGCCAGCATCGCGGCCCAGACGTGCGAGCAACGCCCCGCCTCCTCGAACTCCGCGCAGTCGCAGGCGATCGTCACGGCCGCGGGCAGCTCCCAGCCCACGTGCACCCTCTGGAGCTGCGTTCCGAACCCGGGAACCAGCGCCGAGACCCCCTCGGGCTCCCTCCGGAGCCAGACCCGCCCCTCGATGAAGGCGCTCCGGCCCCGGGATCGGTCCCGCGAGCGGAACTGGGCGCGAAGGTGGCTGGCGAGGGAGGACATCACGGAGCGGGCGGGACAGGGCAGTCTATCCGGCCCTGGGTGCCGCCTGCCGGCCGGGGCGTAACGATCGGCGGACCGCCCGACATCGTAAACTCGGGCGAAACCCAGCCGGACCCGCCCCGCACATGCTCGAGAACCCCCACCCCCCCCAGCCCCCCGCCCCGGTCGCTAGCACCGGCCCCCGCCCCGGTCGCTCCCACCGTCCCGAACCTCCGTGTCGTCCCGAGCGCCGCGCCGAACCTCCGTGTCGTCCCGAGCCCACTCAGCTCCTCGCCTCGGGCGCTCGCATCGGCCCCTGTACCGGTCGCTCGCACCGTCCCGAGCGCCGCGCCGAAGCTCCGTGTCGTCCTGAGCGAAGCGCCCGCAGGGCGCGAAGTCGAAGGACCCCGAACCGAGCCACTGAACACCGGGC
>CAJQNK010000002.1 GCA_905479655.1 uncultured bacterium
TCCGCCCGCGATGCATCTCGGCTGCCAGCGTTCCGCCTCCTCGACAATGTCCCTGCATTGCCTGCGTCGGCGCGCCTCGGCCCCCGAGCGCCTCCCGTCCGGCCATTGTCGCCGGACTTCGGAAACGCTGGTCTAGCCTGCGTGTCGGTCGGCGGATTCGCCGGATCGAATCCAGACGATTGGACGAGAGGCCGCCGCCCCGGCTCCCGCCCGGCCGACGCGGCTCGACGCGCGGGTCAAAATGGCGCGTCGCCCGCCTCGCTCTCGACACGGGCCGGCGTCGCGGGGGCCCTTCGCGGCACTCCCACGCGGGTGGGAGCCCGAGATTCGTCGTTGGTCCCGAGGCCCCGACAATCGGCAGGATTATTGCACCCAAAGAAACCGTTCACGTAGCACCGAGGCGGTCATGGCTCGATATCCGGACATCCGCGTCACTCGACGCACGTCCAACTCCCTTCTCCTGGTTGCGATCGTGCGCCACGAGCTACGCCGCGCCGGCGTGCCGACGGACGAGATCCACCTCTTCTCCGCCCAGGCGCTGTCCGACAACGCCCGCCGCGCCCGCGAGGTGTGCCGACAGTGGGTCTCGCTGGCGGAGAGATCGACCTGAAGCCGGATCGCCCACGCATCTGTCCACCGCCGTGGTTGAACCCGGGGGCGTCGAGGCCGTATCGTCCGAGGACCCGCAACCCGAGACCCGGAGAGATCGAATGCCTCCTCTGCCCACCCCGCACCGGCTCCGACCCGCAGCCACCCTGCTGGCCATCGTCCTGTCGTTGACCGTCGGTTGCTCCAACCCGGGCGCGGATCCGGGCGCGGACTCGACGGCCGCGACCGCCCCGGCGGCGGAGATCGAGTGGTTCGGGGGCACCGTCGAAGAGGCCTTCGCCGTGGCCGCGGCCGAGGACAAGGATGTCTTCCTCTACTGGGGCGCCGAATGGTGCCCACCCTGCCACTACCTGAAGAGTCGGCTGTTCCACGACCCCGAGTTCGTCGAGGCCACACGCGACTTCGTGGCGGTCTACCTCGACGGCGACACGGAGCGGGCCCAGACCGTCGGCGAGGAGCTGGGGACGAGCGGCTACCCCACCGTCCTGCTCTTCTCGCCGGACGGGACGGAGCTCCTCCGCCTCTCCAGCGACCTCCCGGTCGAGCGCTACACGGAGATCCTGAACCTCGCGATCCGCCACGGCGGACCGGTGGAGGAGATGCTCGCCGCCGCGCTCTCCGCCCCCGGTGGCGGGCCGGACGCCCACGACCCGACCTGGTTCCGACTCCTGGCCATCCACTCCTGGGGACAGGCGGACTCGGAGCTCAGCGACGAGGAGAAGCGGGAGGCCTTCCGTCGCCTCTGGCGCGAGACGCCGGAGGGGATGGGGCTGGAGTTCGAGAGGTCCCGCTTCCTGGGCCTCTACCTGGACTCCCTCGACCCCGAGCAACCGCCGACGGGCGAAGAGAGGGAAGATCTCCTGACCGCGGTCCGATCCCTCCTGTCCTCCTCCGATCTGCGCAGGGGGAATGTCACGTTCGTCGTGTGGAGTCCCACGGAGACCCTCGACCTCCTCACGCCCGACGACGGGGAGGCGAGGGAGAGCCTGCAACGGGACTGGCTCGCCGCGGCCCGCGCCATGGAGGACGACCCCGCCCTCCCGGTGGACGACCGTCTGAGCGCCCTCCTGCCAGCCCTGTGGCTCACCGACGGGGAGGACGACCCGTCTCCCGAGCTGCGCGACCGCGTGCGCTCCCGCATCACCTGGGCTCTCGAGACGGTCGAAGACGAGGGGGAGATGCAGACCGTGATGAGCACCATGGCCTACCTTCTCGAGACGGCCGGGCTCGAGTCCGAGGCCGAGCGGCTGTTGGTCGACAACCTCGACCGCACGATCGCCCCCTACTACTTCATGTCGTGGCTCGGCTCGCTGGCCCTCGACGAAGACCGGGTGGAGGAGGGTCTGGCCTGGTATCGGCAGGCGTACGACAGCTCCAGGGGGCGTTACAGCCGCTTTCGCTGGGGTTCCATCTACCTCCGGCGCCTGCTGGCGTCGCGGCCCGAGGAGATCGAGACCATCGAGGCCGACTCGCGGGAGATCCTCGGGGAGCTGCTGACCTTCGACGACGCCTTCGCCGGCGGCAACTGGTCGCGGCTGGGCCAGCTCGAGAAGGCCTATCGCGAGTGGGACGACGAGGGGAAACGCAAGACGGTCCTCGGAGATCTTCAGCGCCTGGTGACCGCGGAGTGCGACCGCTATCCCGACGGCTCCGAGGACTCGGCCGCCGAGCGTTGTCGTAGCTTCCTCGGCGAGACGTAGCGTACGAGGGGCACGGGCCGGCGCTTTCAGCGCCGACGGTCTCCCTTCTCGCTCTGGATCCGCTTGTAGGCTCTGCCCTGCCGCCGCGCCTCGGCGCGCGAGGCGTGCTCGTCGAGCCGCCGCTCGTGGTGTGCCGCCTCCCGCCGCAGCCGACGCCAGGAGTCCAACCGGGAGCTCGCGAGGCGGTCGTCGGCGATCGCCTGCGCCACCGCGCAGCCGGGCTCGCCGTCGTGGTCGCAGTCACGGAAGCGACACTCGAGCCCGAGCTCCTCGATCTCCGGGAAGGCCTCGTCGACCTCCTCCTCGCCGACGGAGAGCTGCAGCTCCCGCAGACCCGGCGTGTCGATGCACAGGGCTCCACCCTCCAGGCGGAAGAGCTCGCGCCGGGTCGTCGTATGACGCCCCCGACCGTCGGAGCCCCGTACCTCTCCCACCTGCAGGCGCTCCTCACCGAGGAGTCGGTTGACCAGGGTCGACTTTCCCACCCCCGAAGACCCGACCAGTGCGACCGTCACGCCGGGGGAGAGCCAGGGCTCGAGACTGTCGACCCCCGTGCCCTGTCCGGCCGAGATCACGGCGACCGGCACGCCCGGCGCCACGGCACGGGTAGCGCCCAGGCGGGACTCGAGATCCGCGCACAGGTCGGCCTTGTTGAGGACGACGACCGGATCGACCCCCCCCGCCGTGGACAGGGCCAGGTAACGCTCGATCCGCCGCGGGTTGAAGTCGCCATCGAGACCCACGACCACGAAGAGGGTGTCTAGGTTGGCCACCAGCACCTGTTCGCCGCTGGCCCGCCCCGGCGCCTGGCGCGCGAAGCGCGTGCGTCGAGGCAGGAGCGCGCGCACCACCGGCGACGCCCCGGGGCCGCCCGGCTCCACCGCAACCCAGTCGCCGACAACGGGCGTCCCGCCCCCCCGCTCCGGATCCAGGACCCTTCCGGTGAGGATGGCCTCGAGCCGCTGGTCGTCCGTCACAACGTGGGCCACGCCCCGTTCCACTCGGACCACCCGTCCGGGGACGCAGGGGCCCTCGGCGATCTCGTCGAAGGCCTTCTGCCTGCCATCGTCCCAGCCCAGACTCCTCAGCTCCAACGACGCTCTCCTCTTCGATTCGGGGCGCGACCGGATGTCCGACCGGCGCTGATCCTACGCCCTCCGGAACCGGAGTCCGAGACCGAGTTCGGGAGGTGGTGGTATGAAGAGGCTCCGAGAAGGCATAGTAAGCTCACGATCGGAGGCGGACGGGTGTCGGATCGCACGTTCAACGAGAGCCCCTGGGTCACCGAGCCCCAGGTCGCCGAAGCCCTCGAGCTCAAGGGGGTGAACGTCAACACGTTACAGCCCCGGCACCAGATTGCCGCGGAGCTGACCCGGCTGGTCAAACCGACGATCGAGGGGGGGCATTTCCACCTCGAGTACCAGCCCATCGTCGACATCGTGACCCGTCAGGTCGTCGGCCTGGAGCCCCTGCTACGGACCCGTGTGCCGGCCTTCGCCAACTGTGTCGAGCTGCTCCGGGCGGCGGCCATCGTCGGAGAGTCGGGCCGACTGGGCCGCAAGCTGCGGGAGCTCGCCGCCGTCGAGGCGGCCGACTATCCCCTGTTCCTCAACATCTTCCCGGCCGAGTTCGACCACGGTTGGCTGGTCCGCCCCGATGATCCCATCTTCAAGCACAAGCGGCCGGTCTACATGGAGATCACCGAGTCGGTGCCTCTGGCCTACTTCGAGCAGTGTCGCAACGTGTTGACGGAGCTGCGCAAGAAGGGGCTGATGCTGGCGATCGACGATCTGGGGTCCGGATACTCGAATCTCAAGTACATCGTCGACCTGGAACCCGAGGTCGTCAAGCTCGATCGGGGCCTGGTCGCCGGCGTCCGCCTCGGCAGCCGTCAGTACCGCCTACTGCGTTCCATCGTGAGGTTGTGTCACGACATGGGCGCCAAGGTCGTCGCGGAGGGCGTCGAGCTGGTGGAGGAGCTGGTTGCGGTGCGCGAGGCGAGCGTCGACTACGTTCAGGGCTTCCTGTTGGCTCGGCCGGCCAACCCACCCCCGACGCCGTCGTTCCCCGACGACTTCTGACCCGCGACGGTGGGCCTCCGGTGCGGTCGCCCGCCCGGGTCGGCCCGATGGGCTTCGCAGCCCACTGCCCGACGCGTTGCGCGGCATCCGGAGCCCCACCCGGCTCGCGGCTCGCCGGTGGTCTCGACGACCGACGAAGTCCACCCGACCCGCCGACCGTATAATCACGGGAGACGAAGCCGCGTCAGCTCTTCGATGCAGACCGCCAGGAGGGATGGAAGATGGAGGATCAGGACCTGAGGAGCCAGGGAGTGGTGAAGCAGGTCGACCAGGTCACTCTGCGACCGGTGACCGC
This sequence comes from uncultured bacterium, assembly GCA_905479655.1. Taxonomy (GTDB): domain Bacteria; phylum Acidobacteriota; class Thermoanaerobaculia; order Multivoradales; family JAHEKO01; genus CAJQNK01. Next base: position 4,686 of record CAJQNK010000002.1, read on the forward strand.
GGGGACCTCGGTTCGCAGCCAGGTGCTCCTCGGTCCCGACGACGGAGACGCAGGTTTCGCCATGCGTCGGTTCGTCATGGAGGCGGGCGGCGGCATGCCGCTCCACACCAACACCGTCCCCCATCAACAGTACGTCCTCGGTGGGCGCGGCCGGGTGACGATCGGCGACGAGGTTCACGAGGTCGGCACCGGCTCGGTGCTCTTCATCCCGGCGGGAGTCGCCCATCGTTACGAGGTCCTCGACGGTCCCTTCGAGTTCCTCTGCGTCGTGCCGGACGAGCCCGACCAGATCGAGCTTCTCGGGCCGTGCTGAGAGGCCTTGCCCCGGTGCTGGCGACCGTCGGCCTTCTGATCGGAGGGTGCTCCTCGCCCTCGGGTTCGGTCGCGGGCTCGAAACTCCGCGAGACGCTGCCTCCCGAGTCCCTCGCCAGACTGGCGGAAGCCTGGGCCGACGGCGGCAAGGCGCTCGAGAGAGGAGACTGGTCCACGGCCGGCTGGGCGTTCGAGCGGGTCCTCGAGATCGACCCGGAGGAGGAGGTCGCCAGACACCTCGCGGCCGTGGCGAGAGCTCGCATCGAGGCGGAGACGGACACGCTGGAGCATCTCCGTCGTCTCCGGGACCTCGGTAGCGACCTCGTCCCGGAGCTCGAAGCCCTCGGCACCCTGGGAGAGCGCGCGGAGGTCCGCTCGGTCCTGGACGAGGTGCGCGCCGCGGCACGGATCCGGGCCGCAGCGCCCGTGGCCCTGAAGATCGACATCCCCGACCTCTACCCGGAGGGGATCGCCTGGGATCCGGAGACCGGAGCCCTGTTCATCGGCTCCCTGCATCGCCGCGAGATCCTGCGGGTACCCCTGCCCGCGGGTTCGGGGGACGAGACGGAGGTGGAGCGTCTGGTTCCGCCCGGCAACCCCGACCTGGGCGCCGTCGTCGGCCTGCGGGTCGACGCGGAGCGCCGTTATCTGTGGGCGGCGACGGGCGCGGATCCCCTGGCCCAGGGTTTCCGGGAGTCGGAGCGGGGGCGTTCGTGGCTCGTCCGTTTCGACCTCGACACCGGGGAGCTCCAGGGACGCTGGGACCCGCCCGAGCCCGAGTCGACCCACCAGCTCAACGACGTGGCGATCGACTCGGAGGGGAACGCCTGGGTGACCGACACCTACACCGGCGCGGTATATCGGCTCGCTCAGGGCTCGACCGAGCTCGAGATCGCCCAGTCCCCGGGCAGCTTCCTCTGGCCCAACGGCATCGCCGCGAGTCCGGACGGCAGGAGCCTCTGGATCGCCGACTGGCGCTACGGCGTCACCCACCTCGATCTCGAGACGGGCCGGCGGTCACGACTCAGTCATCCCCCCGGCGTCTCGATCCACGGCTTCGACGGACTGTACGCGTACGAGGGCGACCTGGTGGGAATCCTCAACCCCGTGCGACCGGCCCGGGTGGTCCGTCTGCGACTGGCCGAGGGCGAGCCCCGGGTCGTGGCGCAGGAGCTCCTGGTGACCCGCCACCCGGCCTTCGACATCCCCACGACGGGCGCCGTGGCGCACGATTCCCTGTGGTTGATAGCCAACTCCCAGATGCGCAGCCTCGGCCCCGACGGGCGTGCCCTGGACGCCTCGGATCTGCGACCGATCGACATCCTGCGAGTCGACCTGCGATGACTCGGAGGGACCCACTTCACGGCCCCTTCGAGCTGGGCGATTGGGAGGTGCGACCGAAGGAGAGTCTGCTGGTGCAGGGCGAGGAGAAGGTCCGGCTCGAACCCCGGGTCATGGAGGTGCTCCTGTGCCTCGCGCGCCAAGCGGGCGACGTGGTCTCGCGCGAGACTCTCACGAAGGAGGTCTGGGGCGGCGAGCACGCGATCGAAGACGGCGCGCTTCCCCAGGCCGTCCATCTGATCCGCCGCGCACTGGGCGACAACGCCCGGAAGCCAGAGTTCATTCAAACCGTCCCGAAGCGCGGCTACCGTCTCATCGCGGAGGTCCAGCCGATCGACGAGCTGAAGGGGTCGGCCGCGGGCGGGTCGAGGTCGGGCCCCGTCGTCCTCGCGCTTCTGGCGATCCTGGTGGTGGCCCTGTCCGTCGGCTACCTGCTGGGGCTCCGGGGGGGCTCTCGAGCGCTCACCCCGATCACGATCGAGATCCTGCCCTTCTCGACCGACTCCCAGAATCGGGCCTTCATCGTCGGGGGCCTCGAGCACACCCTTCGGGGGCAGCTCTCGCGCCACCCCCTGATCCGCACCGTCAAGATCGACGAAGCCGAGGCGTCGCGGTCACCGGAGGCTCTGTCCGCCCGGGCGAAGGAACACGGTCTCGACGCCATCGTCGTGGGTAGGTCCTGGCCCGCCGGCAGTCCGGACCGGGTCGACGTCGAGGTCCATCTACCAGGAAAGCGAACCCGGACCTTCACGCTGTCCATGAAGCTGGACCGGCTGGCGGAGGAGATGGAGGCGGGGCTGGAGACCGTCTGTGATGCGCTGGGGCTGCCGGCGCATCACGCTCCGGCCCTGCAGCTCGGCACCGATCAAGAGGTTCTCGAGCTGTTCTTCCGTGGGCTCGCGGGGCTCGAGCCGGAAGCCTCGGCGGAGACGGCCCAGATCGCGATCACCGCTTTGCAGAAGGCCGTGGAGATCGATCCCGAACACGTGCTCTCCCTGTCGGCCCTGGCCCACCTGCACCTGGCCAGCGCTCACAAGGAGGACCGTGCTCGAGCCTACGCCGAAGCCTACATGGCGGCGCAGCAGGCCGTCTCCATCGATCCCGGCGTCGCGGAGGCGCACCTCGCCCTGATGAGGATCATGATCGAGTACGAGTGGGACTGGGCGGCTGCGGAGAGGCACTACCGGCGGACGGTCAAGATCAACCCCAGTCACTGGCGGGCCTACTACCAACACGCCTGGTTCAAGACGATCTGGCAGAACTTCGACCAGGCCCTCGCCGAGCTCGAACGAGCTCAAGCTCTGCAACCCGACAACACGTTCCTGCGCGTGGCGAGAGTCAAGATCCTCTACCTGGCCGGACGCTTCGACGAGGCCGTGGCGCTCGGCAGGGAGCTCCTCGACCTCGATCCGCAACCGCCGGACATCCAACGCGCCCTGGGCCGGGCCCTACTCGCCCGCGGCGACACCCGGGAGGCCGTCGAGATCCTGCGCCAGGGGGTCGAATTGTCGAACGGAATGCCCCTCCCTCTGTCGGCCCTGGCCCACGCTCTCGCGGTGACCGGGGAGACCTCGGAGGCTCGCGCGATTCTCGCCGAGCTCGAGAAGGTGCTCGTCGCGCGCCAGGACCGACTCGCCCTCGTGCACGTCGGCCTCGGAGAGTTCGACCAGGCCCTGGAGTGCCTGGAACACGCCCGCAACCTCAGGGCCCCGGGGATCGTCCAGGTGGGAGTCGACCCGCGCTTCCGGCCCCTCGCACGGGACTCCAGATTCCACGACATTCTCGCCAAGGTCGGGCTGCCGCCGACAGGGGCGGAGGCACCATGAGACCCCCTCGCCTTCCCGCGCTCGTGATCTGCCTCTTCACCGGGCTCTGGACGAGCGGGCTCTGGACCCTGGCGGGCGCCGCTCCCGCCGCCGAGCCCGGGTCCGCAGCCGACCGGCTCGTGGCTCGCTCGGTCGCCTTCCACGACCCCGACGGGCTGTGGGGAAACGCCGTCCTCCATCTCCATATCGAAGAGAGCCGCCCCGACGGCTCGGTCCGCGAGACCGAGCTCCGGCTGGATCCGGGCCGAGGCCGGTTCGGGTGGAGGCGACAGCAGGACGGGAGGGAAGCTGAAGGGTCGCTCGGTCCCGATGGCTGCCACCTCGCCCTCGACGGATCGCCGGAGTTCTCCCCCGAGGAGGGCGAGCCGTTCCGGCTCAGCTGCGAAGGCCTGGAGCTGTGGCGCGACTACTACGGCTATCTCTGGGGCCTGCCGATGAAGCTCCGGGACCCTGGCGTGGAGATCGACCCGGAGGTCACGGAGGTCGACTTCGCGGGTCGGCCGGCACTCGAGATCCGGGTCGCCTACCGCGAGCCCGTCGGGAGCGATGTCTGGTACTTCTACTTCGCGCCGGAGACAGCCGCCCTGGTGGGCTACCGGTTCTACCACGACGAAGAGGTCGGCGACGGTGAGGTGATCACGCTGGAGGGCGAGACGCGGGTGGGCCGCCTGCGCCTCCCGGCGAGCCGCTCCTGGAGGACGCACCAGGGCGACCGCTATCTCGGGACCGACACGCTGACGGAGGGGCGGGTCGGACGCTGAATCGCGCGCGAGCTCAGGCCTCTAGCCTGCCCTTCTCACCCACTGTCTACTGCGAGGCCGTATGTACCTGAATCTGCGGCGTTACGCTCCTGTCGGGCTCCTCGACGTACTGACAGTACGCCTGCGTCGCCCTCGGTCGCAAGCCTTGCATCTCCAAGCACCTACGGCCCCTCGCTACGACA
>CAJQNK010000003.1 GCA_905479655.1 uncultured bacterium
GATCACCGCGTGGACGCCCGTGCCCCGCACGGCGGCGGCGATCCCGGCGGAGAGATCGCCGTCGCCGATCAGGCGGATCCGGGCGCCGGCTGAGCGGATGTCCTCGATCAGCTGGGAGTGCCGTTCGCGGTCCAGGACGACGACGGTCAGCTCGGCCACCTCGCGCTGGAAGGAGTCCGCGATGTTGCGCAGGTTCTCCGCCACCGGCGCGTCGATGTGCACGCGCCCGCGGGCCGTCGGGCCCACGACGAGCTTCTCCATGTAGACGTCCGGGGCATGGAGCAGGCCTCCCCGCCGCGACGCGGCCAGCACCGCGATGGCGCCGGAGGCACCGGTGGCGCAGAGGTTGGTGCCCTCGAGGGGGTCGACGGCGATGTCGACCCCGATCGCCGACGGGTCGCCCTTGGCCGCGCCGACCAACTCGCCCACGTAGAGCATCGGCGCCTCGTCCCGCTCGCCCTCCCCGATGACGATGCGTCCATCCATGGGCAGCTCGTCGAGCTCCTTGCGCATGGCCTCCACCGCCACCTGGTCCGACAGGTGGCCGTCCCCCTTGCCCATGGTGAGGCCGGCGGCGAGCGCCGCCTGCTCGGTGACTCGGATCAGGTCCTGCTCGAGGAGACGACCGAGAGACATTAGACGCCTCCCTTCATCGCCGGCTTCCGAACCTCGGGGCGGGCGGGCGGCTCGAAGGCCTGGATGCCCGTGATCTCCGCGCCGATGACGAGCCCGTGGATGTCGTGCGTGCCCTCGTAGGTGTAGACGGACTCCAGGTTGAGCATGTGACGGATGACCGGGTAGTCGTCCACGATGCCGTTGGCGCCGAGGATCTCCCGCGCCAGCTTGGCGGACTCGCGACCCACCCAGACGTTGTTCCGTTTGCCGAGCGAGATCTGGTAGTGCTTCACCTTGCCACGGTCCTTGAGCCGGCCGAGCTGCAGCGCCAGGAGCTGGCCCTTGGTGATCTCCGAGAGCATCCAGACGAGCTTCTCCTGCACCAGCTGATGAGCTGCGATGGGCTGACCACCGAACTGGATCCGCTCCTTGGCGTAGGTGAGAGCCGTCTGGTAGCAGTCCATCGCGGCGCCGAGGCCGCCCCAGGCGATTCCGTAGCGCGCCTGGTTGAGGCACATGAGGGCGTTCTTGAGTCCCACGGTCTTGGGCAGGATCGCGTCGCCCGGGATACGACAGTCGTGGAACCCGAGCTCGGACGTGACCGAGGCCCGCAGGGAGAACTTGCCGTGCTGGTCCGAGGAGGTGAAGCCGGGCGTCCCCTTCTCGACCAGGAAGCCGCGGACGCCGTCGTCGGTCTTGGCCCAGACCACGGCCACGTCGGCGAGCGTCCCGTTCGTGATCCACTGCTTGGCGCCGTTCAGGACCCAGCCGTCCCCGTCGCGGCGCGCGAAGGTGCGCATCCCGCCCGGGTTCGATCCGAAGTCGGGCTCGGTGAGGCCGAAGCAACCGATAGCGTCCCCGGTCGCCATCTTCGGCAGCCAGCGCTCCTTCTGCTCGTCCGAGCCGAAGGCGTAGATGGGGTACATCACCAGGGAGCTCTGGACGGAGACGAAGCTCCGCAGGCCCGAGTCGCCGCGCTCGAGCTCCTGCATGATGAGGCCGTAGGCGACGTTGTTGAGACCCGGGAGACCGTACTCCGTCAGGTTGGCGCCGAAGAGGTTGAGGCGGCCCATCTCGGGGACCAGCTCGATCGGGCAGCGACCGTCGCGATGACACTCCTCGATGATGGGCCGAACCCGGTCGTCGACGAAGTCGCGGACCGTGTCTCGGACCAGTCGCTCCTCGTCGCTCAGCAAAGAGTCGAAATCGATGAAATCCACGCTCGGAGAGCGGCTCAAGGGGAACCTCCTTTGATCGTGCGGGGGGGCGGTGACCAGGGGACGTCGGTCCGTGTGACGGTCCCCAGTGACGACCCCGGGTGACGGCCCCGAATGGCGACGCCGTTCGACGAAACCCGCCTGGCGGGTCGCGTGCGGTGGGGCCCGGCGCCGAGACCGGATGCTAGCACGCGAGGACCCCTGCCAGGAGGCAAGCTAGGATGGTCCGGCCCGGCCGCGCAGGCCCCGCCCCGGCTCAGCTCATGATCCATCCCGTCCTCCTCCTCGCCCTGTCCGCAGTCGCGGCCCTGGGCATCGATCGCCTCACGGCCCGCCGCGGCCTGGAGCCGCCCGGGTTCGTCGCGCGGCTCGACGCCGACGGACCGGCGGCGGACTGGGTGCCGGTCGCCCGTCGCGCCCTCGCCATGACCGCGCTGGCCCTCGTGCTCTGGGCCGGGGTCTTCGGTCCCCTGGGGCAGATCGGCCAGGGGCTCGAGGTGGACTACTCGCAGGTGCCGCTGCCCCAGCTCTTCCTGCTCCACGCCCTCTTCGTCGGCGCCCTGGCCGCCTGGTTCGTGCTCGGCTTCGGCGAGCTCGGCCGTTGGCGCGAGAGCCTCGGGACCTGGCGTCGGCAGTTCGGCCTGGAGTCCTCGGGCGTGGGGCGCGAGATCGGTCTCGGTCTCGCCGCAGGCGTCGTCGCCTGGCTCGGAGCCATCTCGCTGATGCTGATCGTCGCGGGTCTGGTCTGGGCTCTGGGCGGGGCCGACTCCCTGCCCCGGGAGCCGCCGACGGTCATGCCCTGGCTGGCGTCGCTGCCCTGGGCCATCCGGCTTGCCGTCGCGCTCTCGGCCGGCGTCGTCGAGGAGCTGTTCTTCCGCGGCTATCTGCAGCCCCGGGTCGGAGTCTTGCTGTCGACCGTCCTGTTCGTCGGGGCCCACATGAGCTACGACCAGCCCTTCATGCTCGTGGGGGTCGCCTTCCTGTCGCTCGTCTTCGCCGGGCTCGTCGTCTGGCGCCAGAGCGTCTGGGCGGCCATGACGGCCCACTTCGTCTTCGACGCCATCCAGCTCCTGATCGTCCTTCCGATGGCGCTGAGATGGGTGGCGTGAACGGGATCCCTCGGGGCTGCGCCCGAGGACCTGTTCCTCTGCTACACTCCCGCCCCGGAGAATCCCGCGATGGCTACCTTGACCCCACGTGTCGAACTGGCGATCGGCAGCCGGTTCGAGAACATCGACCTGGTGCAGGTCGTCGTCAAGGTCTCGCTGCAGCAGCTGCGACTCGATGACGACACGTCCCACTGGATCGGGATGGCCGTCCGCGAGGCGGTGGCCAACGCCATCAAGCATGGCAATCGGCAGGACCCCGACAAGAAGGTCGAGGTCACGTTCGGCATCGTCGACGGTGACGTCCTGATCGAGGTTCGTGACGAGGGCTCGGGCTTCGACCCGGCGGGGCTTCCGGATCCCCTGGAACCGGCGAACCTGCTGAAGCCCGGGGGCCGGGGAATCTTCTTCATGCGCAAGTTCATGGATGGGATCGACTACGATTTCCGACCCGAAGGAGGCACGGTGGTGAGGCTGCGCAAGCGTCTCGAGACCTCGGCCCCCGGAGAAACCCAGGAGGATGGATCGAAATGAAGATGGCGATGCGGCAGCGTCAGGGGGTCACGATTCTCCAGCCGAAAGGCAAGATCACCATCGGAGCGGGCGACGTCGCGCTCCGTGACGCGGTGCACGAGGCCCTCGACGCGGGGGCCAAGAACATCCTGATCAACCTCCGCGAGACGACGACGATGGACTCCTCCGGAATCGGCGAGCTGGTCTCGGCCTACACGACCGTGACCAACCGAGGGGGAAAGCTGCGGCTGCTCCACCTGCCGCCGAAGGTCCAGGACATCCTGCAGATCACCCAGCTCGTGACGGTCTTCGACGTCTACGACGACGAAGACGAGGCCATCGGGTCTTTCGACTAGCAGGGAATCCCGCGCGGGCCGGTCAGCGGCTCGGACAGCGGCTCCAAGACATCCGCGCCAGGCTGTAGAGCTCGCCTCCGGGGTAGTTGCGGTAGCCCCGGAGCGGCTCCGCGAGGACCGCGACGTTCACCTTGGTGAACAGGCTGATGTACGGGAGGTCGCGCCAGAGGATCTCCTGCGCCGCGAGGTAGTGGGGACGGCGCTCGTCCGGGAGGGTGAGTCTCGCTCCGGCCTCGACCTCGCGGTCGAACTCCGGGTTGCGGTAGCGCCCGCGGTTGGCGCCCGCCGGGGGAACGCGATCCGAGTGGAGGATGTAGGCGTAGATGTCCGGGTCGGCGACGCCGGTCCAGGTCAGGCTGAAGATCTGGAAGCTTCCCCGCTTGATGTCGCTGTAGAAGGTGGCGAACTCGTACGAGCGGATCTCCAGGTCGATCCCGACCTCGGCGAGCATCTGCTGGATGATCTGGGCCTGGAGCAGGGCCGTCTCGTCGGTGGATGTCTTGTAGGTCAGGGACAGACGCGGTCCGCCGTCTGCCGGAGCCGGATAGCCCGCGTCGTCGAGCAGGTGGCGGGCCTCCTCCTGATCGAAGCGGATCGGCTCCAGCTCCTCGTGGCGCGCCCAATGGCCCGGCGGCACGAGGGTCTCCGTCGGCACGCCGAGGCCGCGCCAGAGATGCTCGACGATGGTCCGTCGGTCGATGGCGTGAGCGATCGCGCGTCGGACGCGGACGTCGGCGAGGATCGGGTCCTCGAGGTTCAGGCCGAGGTAGACGTAGTTGGATCCGGGATTCTCGACGACCCGGAACGAGGGGTCCCTCCGGAAGGTCGGCACCATGTCGGGCGGGAGCGCGTTCACGACCAGCTGCACCGTGCCCTTGCGCAGCTCCAGGGCGCGGACCGTCGAGTCCGGCACCTCGCGCAGGAGAACCCCGTCGAGAGTGGGTCGGCCGCCCCAGTACGAGTCGAATGCCGCCAGCTCGACCTGATCGGGTGCGCGTCGCACGAAGCGGAACGGCCCGGTGCCGATGGGCGACCGGTTCATCTGTTCCGGCGTCGTTCCGTCCGGCACGATCCCCAGGTACGAGGTGAGGTTGACCGGCAGGGCCCCGTAGGCCTCCGACAGATGGAAGTCCACGGTCCCGGTGTCGATGGCGCGGACCTCGCTCAACCGGTCGAGCGCCCCCTTCTTGGCCGTGGCCACGGTCCCGTCGAGAATCGAGCCGAAGGTCCACACGACGTCGGCTGAGGTGAGGGGGCGGCCGTCGTGGAACGTGACGCCGGGACGGAGGTGGAAGCGGTATCGGAGGCCCTCGTCGAGCACCTCCCAGCTCTCGGCGAGTTCGGGCGCCAGGCCGCCGTCCGGATCTCGGGTCAGCAGCCCGTTGAGCATGAGCTCGTAGACTCGTGCGGAGGCCTGGTCGGTGCCGACCCTCGGATCCAGGTGGATCGGGGCGCTCTCGAGCGCCACGACCAGGCGGTTGTCGTCCGGCCAGGTCGGCACGGGGCGTTCGCAGCCGGCGACTCCCGAGAAGGTCAGGGCGAGAAGCAGCGCGCCGCCGAGAGCGGAGCGCGTCACGCGTCTCCGTCCGCGTCTCGCGTCTCGTGGGGTCTTGGGCAGCGCAACGGGGTCTCCGGAGGCGGCTTCGCGGGGGCGCCTCTCCGACGATGGGCGGCGAAGGCCGGAAGCCGGATGCTAGCATCGCGGCCCATGGCACTCCGGGCGCCGGCTGCCGCCGTTGCGACGCTGCTGCTGTTCGGCGTCTCGGTCCCGAGCCCGGCCCCGATCGGCGCGGCGGACGGCCCCGACGACCGGCGGGAGGCCCTGGAGGAGATCCGGAACCGGATCGGGGAGCTCGAGGAAGACCTCGGCCGGCTGGAGGTCCGGAGGGGCGATCTCGACCAGGAGCTGAGGCAGACCGAGGTCCAGCTCGAGCTGCAGGAGCGCCGGGTCGACGAGGCGGTGGCGGCTCGGGACGTGACCTCCGACCAGCTGGGCGCGACCCTGGGCCGGGTCGAGGAGTTGGAGCGGCGCCTGCGGGGCCTCCGCGACTCGCTGGGAGCGAGCTTCGCCCGCCTCTACCGCCTGGGGCGGGACGGCAGCCTGCGGATCGTCGCCGCCGCCATCGAGAACCCGCGGCTTCTGGCGTCGATCCGCTCCGTGCGCTACATCGTGAGGAAGGACCGGGAGGCCTTCGACGAGGCCCTGTCCGTCGCCGTCCAGCTCGGCGAGCAGCGCGACGAGCTGGAAGCTCGGCAGCGGGAGCTCGACGAGTGGGCGAGCCGGGAAGAGGAGCGCAGGGCCGACCTGCTGCGGATTCGGCGTCGCCAGAGCGCCCTCGCGGCTCGCCTGGAGTCGCAGCGTCGCGAGCTCGCGCTGGCGATGGAGACCCTGGCCGAGCGTGAGGAGCGTCTCCAACGGCTGGTGGACCTGCTCGGCGACGGGCTCGAGGATCTCGGGGGCGCGCCCATCCAGGAGTTCCAGGGCGTTCTGGACTGGCCGGTCGAAGGGACCGTGACCGTCGGATTCGGGCCGCGGCGCGACCCTCGGTACCGGACGGTCGTGCCGCACAACGGCCTCGACATCGCGGTTCGGGAGGGCGCCACGGTGCGCGCCGTGTACCCCGGCGAGGTCCTGTACGCGGCTCCGTTCGAGGGCTTCGGCCTGACCGCTGTCGTGCATCACGCGGGCCGCGTCTTCAGCCTGTACGCCCGTCTCGAGGAGCTGCGGGTGGAGGTGGGCGATGTGCTAACGTACGGCGGCGTCATCGGCCGTCCGGGCGAGTCGATCTACTTCGAGATCCGGGAGTCGAACCAGCCTCGGGACCCCGCCGAGTGGCTCCGTTGACGCTTCCGATCATGGGCCGCAGCCGCCGACTCTTCTTCCTCGTCTCCCTCGTCGTCGTCACCGGCGTCGGGTTCGTCTCCTACTCCGGCGCCACCGACCGGGAGAGGGAGGCCGACGACTCGTTCTACAAGAACCTGTCGATCTTCACCGAGGTCGTGAATCTCGTTCGTCGCGCCTACGTCGACGAGACCTCGATCGAGACCCTGATGCAGGGCGCGCTGGACGGCGCCACGGATGCGCTGTCACCGTTCGCCACGTGGGTGCCGGCCGACCGTGTCGACGTCTACGCCGCTGCGCGCGCCGTCGGCGATGGCTTGAGTGGGATGAAGATCGGGAAGGACCGGGGCATCGCTTTTCTCGCCGCGGTCTCGCCCGGCGGTCCGGCGGCGTCGGCGGGCCTCGAGCGCGGCGACATCCTGACCGAGATCAACGGCCTTCCGACGCGCGAGATGCCCCTGTGGAAGATCCAGCTCCTCCTGGCGGGTCCCGAGGGCGAGACCCTGCCGCTCCAGGTGCTCCAGGACGGCGAGGAGAAGCAGATCGACCTGGTGCTCGCACCCTTCGCAGCCCCGGTGGTCGAGGCGGTCGTGGAGGCGGAGGTTCCCCTGCTGAGGATCCCGGCTTTCGGGCCGGATACCGCGGCTCGGGTCCGGCAGGAGTTGGACGCGCTGGTCGCCGAAGGTCACGACCGCCTGCTGGTGGACTTGCGGGATGGCGTGCCGGCGGATCCGGCCCTGGGCTTCGAGGTCGCCGGCGTCTTCGTGGCCGGTGATACCGGGAAGCTGACGGGGCGTACGGGCACGTTGGCCACCTTCGCCAGCGGCGGTCCGCCGGCCTGGAGCGGCTTCACGGTGGTCCTGGTGGACCGTGGCACCATGGGAGCCGCCGAGGTCCTGGCCGAGGTTCTGCGTCAGGGGATGGGCGCCGAGCTCGTTGGCCAGCGGACGTTCGGCTTCGCCGTGCGGGAGGGTTCGACCGCCCTGTCCGACGGCTCGCGCCTGTTCTTGGCCGACGCGTTCTACGCCGGCCCGGACGGCGAGGCCCTGAGGGGAAGTCTCGTGCCCGACAAGGTCGTCAACGAGGCGAGCCGGAGATTCGTCGAGTCGGACCGGCCTCTGGCCGCCCTGACCCTCGAAGCGGCGCGGGAGCGCCTGCTCGAGCTCGCCGCGGCAGAGGAGCGCGAGGCCGCCTGAGGCCTCGGCTTCGATCCTCCGGAAAGCCTCGTCCGCACCCGGCTCGTGTCGCGTCGATCTCGCTACCGTGTTCCCACGGCCCTGTGGCTGGCCGTGGCCGGCTCGATCGTGACGGCGTTCGTTCTCGGGGTGTGGCTCGGCGGTCGGTGGCCGGGGCAGGCGCCGCCTCGGTCTCCGGCCGTGACTCGACCGGCGGAGTCCGCCGAGAAGCCGACGAGCTCAGCCGAGGTGACCCCTCCGCCGCCACCCCGGGTCGGCGAGCCCGGCCCGGTCGGGAGCGCCGAGATCGGTCGTGAGGCCGTCGACGGCGTGCCGGTCCAGGGTGTGGCCGTGGCCCTCGTGATCGACGACCTGGGCCGCAGCCTGGAGGACGTCGAGAGTTTGTTGGCGCTCGGGGTCCCCCTCTCCTTCTCGGTGCTGCCGTACGAGACCCTGACCGAGCCGGTGGCGGACGAGCTGGCGCGTCGCCACGCGGAGGTGTTGCTCCATCTGCCCATGCAGCCCGAGGGTGGCCAGAATCCGGGTCCGGGCGCCCTGACGCTGGAGATGGGGCCGTCCGAGCTCTCCGCGGCGGTCCAGCGGGCCTTGGCGCAGGTGCCCGGCGCGGCAGGCGTCAACAACCACATGGGCTCGGGCTTCACGGCCGATCGGGCCGCCATGGAGGTCGTCGTGAGATGGGTGGCGCAGGGCGGCCGCTTCTACCTGGATTCGCGGACCAGCGTCGACAGCCTGGGCTACGCGGTGGCGCGGGCCGCAGGCGTGCCTACGGCGGCCCGGGATGTCTTCCTGGACGAGGACCGGGAGCCCGCCGCGGTGCGGGCGCAGTTCCGCCGGCTCCTGGATGTGGCGAGGGCGGAGGGGTCGGCCATCGCCATCGGTCACCCCCACGCGGCGACCCTCGAGGTCCTGCGCGACGAGGTGCCGAGGGCCGTGGCGCTGGGGTACCGGTTCGTGCCGGTGAGCGCTCTGATGGAGCGGCCTCACGAAGTCGGGTGAAGCTGGCCGCCCCCCGGTGGCAGCGCCGGACCGGAGGCTCGGCTATATTGCGGCTCCGTGCCGGTCGGGAGCCCGGGCCGGGTCTCCGGAAGGGCGCGGGAGAGGAGAGCCATGATCGTTCGCGGAACCTCGTCTGTCGTCGTCGCGCTCGCGGCGGCGGTCCTCCTTGCCGGTTGCGGCGGCCCCGAGCCTCCGGCGCCGGAGCCGTCCCCGGATCTCGAGGCCTGGCGCAGCGAGCTCGACACCTGGGTGGCGCATCGGGAGGAGAGGCTGCGCCAGCCCGACGGTTGGCTGACCCTGGTCGGCCTCCACTGGCTGGAGGAGGGCGAGAACCGGTTCGGCTCCGGAGAGGGCAATGAGGTGGTTCTCGAGTCGTCGGCGATGGCCGAGCGGGCCGGGGCCTTCGTCGTCGAGGAGGGCGGCGTGCGCGTCGTGCTCGACGCGGATTCGGGTATCACGGTCGACGGCGAGACGGTCATCGAGGCCGCGGTCGCGACGGACGCCGACGGCCCGGCCACGCTGTTCGAGAGCGGCTCGCTCTCCTTCTACGTCATCTCGCGCGAGCGCGGGTTCGCGGTCCGGGTCAAGGACGCCGAGAGCCCGGTGCTCACCGCCTTCGAGGGGATCCAGCGCTTTTCCGCCGATCCCACCTGGCGGATCGACGCCCGTTTCGAGCCCTTCGATCCGCCGCGCGAGGTCCAGGTCCCCAACATCCTGGGCGAGCCCGCGACCGAGCTCTCCCCGGGCGAGGTCGTCTTCGACCTGGCGGGTCGGGCGTTTCGGCTGCGAGCGCTCGAGGGTTCCGACGGGGAGCTGTTCCTGGTGTTCGGCGACGAGACCAACGGCCACGAGACCTACGGCGGGGGCCGATTCGTCTACAGCGAGGTCCCGACCGAGGCGGGCACGGTGGTCGTGGACTTCAACCGGGCCTACAACCCGCCCTGCGTCTTCACGCCCTACGCCACCTGCCCCCTGCCGCCGGCGGAGAACCGGATCGGCGTGCGGATCGAGGCCGGGGAGAAGATGTGGGGCGAGGGGCACTGAGGGTTCGTCGGCTCGCGCCCCCCGGCGTCCCTACTCCCGCAGCACCTCGACCGGCCTCCGCGCCAGGGCGCCGCGGCTCGCCGCGAGCCCGGCGAGGACGGTGAGGACGACGGCCCCGGCGACGCCGGCGGCGAGTCGCACGGGAACGAGGCCCCAGGGGACCTCCATCCCGTAGGTCAGCACCGCCCAGGCCAGGGCCGAGGCGCCGACGGCGCCCACCAGTCCAGCCACGAGGCCGATCAGGGCGTACTCCACCGCGAAGCAGGCGACGACGCCGCCGCGGGTCATCCCGAGAGTCTTGAGCAGGGCGACCTCCCGGGCGCGCCGGAGGGCGGTGGCGGAGACGGCGCCGCCCAGGATCAGGAGGCCCGCGGCGACGGTGAAGAGCCCCAGGAAGCGGACGCCGATCCCCAGGCGCTCGAGGACGCCGGCGACCTTCTCCATGATCTCGCGCACGCGGAAGAGGGTGACGTTGGGGAACTCGGCCGCGAGGCGGTCCTGGACCTCCTGCTCCCGCTCCCGGGGCAGGCGGACCGCGGCGAGACGCGTCGCCGGGACGCCCTCGACGGCGGACGGCTCCGCGACCATGAAGAAGTTGATCCCGAAGCTCTGCCATTCGACGGTGCGCAGGCTGGTCACGGTGAGCGGCACCTCCACTCCTTGGACGTCGAAGGTGAGGATCGAGCCCAGGCCGACGCCGAGATCCCGGGCGAACTCCTCCTCGAGGGAGATCTCGTCGACCTCCGGGTCGGACCAGAGCGAGCCGGCGATGATCTCGTTGTCGTCGGGGAGCTGGTCGAGCCAGGTGAGGCGCTTCTCGCCGCTCAGGGCCCAGCGGTCGCGCTCCTCGCCGTCCCTGGCCTTCTCCTCGATCAGCTCCGCCACCGGCCGGCCGTCCAGGGCCGCCAGGCGCGCCGTGATCAGGGGCACCGAGCGAATCTCCGTCGCCTTCTCGGCGACCAGCGTCGCCTCGAGCTGGGGCCACTGGTCGGGCTGAATGTCGATCAGGAAGACGCTGGGGGCGTCGGGTGGGAGGGAGCGCCGGAGTTCCTCGACCAGCCGGCTCTCGACGACGGCCATGGCCAGGACGACCAGCATGCCCAGGCCCAGGGAGACGGTGGCGGTGACGGTGCCGGCGCCCGGACGACCGAGCGCGGCGAGACCGTAGCGCAGCGCGAGGCCCACCCTCTGGCGCGGCAGACGGCCCACCGCTCGCACCAGCAGCACCGCGGCGCCGGCCAGGGCCGCCGCGGCCACGCCCAGCCCGGCGGCGAAGGCGAGCCCGCGCAACGCGGAGCCCGACTGGGCGGCCGCGGTGGCCCAGATCGCCGCGCCGAGGGCGAGACCCGCGACGAAGCGGACACCGGTGTCGGTCGGCAGGGGCTCGGCATCCCGGCGCAAGACGCGGACCGGAGGCACCCGGCCGGCGGAGAGCAGGGGCGGAAGGCAGAAGGCCAGCGAGACGCCGCCGCCCAGGGCGATCCCGCGCAGCGCCGCCAGCGGCTGCCAGGCCGACGGTGGTGCGGTGGGCAGGACGTCGGCCAGGAGATGCGGTACGAGCCACACCAGACCGAGTCCCAGGCCCGCACCCAGCAGCGAACCGGCGGCAGCCAGGATCGCCGTCTGGCCCAGGTAGAGGAGCGTGACGTCCCGGGGTGTGAGCCCCAGGCAGCGGTAGACGGCGATGGCGTCGAGGCGCGCGGCGAGCCAGGCTCGAACCGTCTGGGCGACTCCGAGCCCCGCCACCAGGAGGGAGAGGAGGGCGACCAGGCCGAGGAACCGTTCGACGCGCCGAACCCCCTGACGCAGGGCCGGTTGGGCGTCGCGGAAGCTCTCGACCCGGAAGCTCGCCGGGTCGCCCAGGGTCTCCCGCAGCTCCTCGGCGAGGGCGTCGGCCTCCTCGGGCGGTGCGCCTGCGGGCAGCCGCACGAGCGTGCGGCGGGAGATCCGGCTGCCGAACCTCTCGAGCCCGCTCGCCTCGAAGGTCCGGCCGGCGAGGAAGACCCTGGGCCCGAGGCGGAACATGCCGTCGATGCGGTCGGGCTCCGAGGAGACGGTGCCGGTCACCCGCAGGGTGAGGTCGCCGATCCGCAGCTCGTCACCCAGGGCCAGGCCCAGCGCCGGCAGGAGGTCGCGGTGCACCACCACCGAGTCGCCCGCCAGCAGGTTGGCGAGGGGTCGCTGCGGCTCGAGCTCGAGGCGTCCGTAGAACGGGTAGCCTCCTTCGACCGCCTTGACCTCCACCAGCCGGCTGCCGCCTCGCCGGCCCGCCCGGGCCGGCACCGAAGCCATCGTGACCGTCTCGCGCAGCGTCGCGAGCTCGCCTCCCTCCACCTCGGCCAGCCGGTCGATCACGGCCTGGGGGAGAGGCTGTCTGCCAGCCACCACCAGGTCGGCGGCCAGGAGCTGGCGCGCCTCGGCCCGGATCGCCTGGCGCAGGCCCGCGGAGAGACCCGAGACCGCGACCACGGCGGCCACGCCCACCGCCAGGCAGACGACGAAGAAGGCCATGCGCCCCCGGCTGCCGCGGGACTCGCGCGCCAGGTTGCGCAGGTAGACCGCGGGCCTCAACCGCCGACGCTCCGCTCGTCGGCGACCACCCGGCCGTCGGCCAGGGCGACGCGGCGGCCGGCCAGCGAGGCCACGGCGTCGTCGTGGGTCACCATCACCACCGTGGTCCCCCGGCGCTCCCGGAGCTCGCCCAGCACCCGGAGCACGAGCTGACCGTTGGCGCTGTCGAGGTTGCCGGTGGGCTCGTCCGCCAGGAGGATCGGAGGTTCGGCGGCGAAGGCTCGGGCCAGGGCCACCCGCTGCTTCTCGCCGCCGGAGAGCTGGCTCGGATAGTGGTGGCCGCGTTCGGTCAGGCCCACGGCGTCCAGCAGCTCGTCCGCCCGCCGCCGGGGTCCTGGCACCCCGGCGAGCTCCAGGGGCAGCAGCACGTTCTCGCGGGCGGTGAAGTTGGCCAGGAGCTCGAAGGTCTGGAAGACGAACCCGATGCCGTGTCGGCGCAGCTTCGCCAGCTCCCCCTCGTTCAGGTCGTGGATCGGCCGGCCGTCGATCAGGACCTCGCCGGAGCTGGGCCGGTCGAGGCCGGCCATGAGCGCCAGGAGGGTGGACTTGCCGCTGCCCGAGGGGCCGACGACGGCCACGAACTCCCCGGCGTCGATGGAGAGGTCGACCTCGTCGAGGATCGTGAGGGGGCGTCCGCCCGAGTCCAGGCGCCGGGTGAGACGGCGGAGCTCGATGCGCGGCGTCGTCATGGACGGCAAAGGTAGCAGGGTGTCGCGCTCGGGCGCGGCGGGAGTTGGATGGAGACGGGTGGCCCGAAGCCTCGCGACCCTTGGCTACCGCCCCGCGACCATCTCCGCGAGAACCTCCACCAGGGCCGCCGCGGCCAACCGATGACCCTCCGCGTTCGGGTGGAGGCCGTCCGGCAGGTTGAGCTCGGGGCGGCCGGCGATCCCCTCGAGGAAGAAGGGGACGTAGGCGACGCCGGTCTCCTCGGCCAGGCGAGGGTAGATCGCCTCGAAGGCCTCCACGTACTCCCGTCCGTAGTTCGGCGGCAGGCGCATGCCGAGAAGCAGCACCCGGGCGTCCGCCTCGCGCGCCCGCTCGATCATGCGCCGCAGGTTCTGCTCCGTGCGCTCGGGCGGCAGCCCGCGCAGGCCGTCGTTGCCGCCCAGCTCCAGAACCAGGATGTCCGGCTCCTGGCGCAGCACCCATTCGATGCGGCTCCGGCCGCCGGCGGTCGTGTCACCCGAAACGCCCGCGTTGACCACCTCCACGGCGAGCCCCCGGTCCACCAACACCGCCTCCGCCAGGGCCGGGAAGGCCTGCTCCGGGGCGAGGCCGAAGCCGGCGGAGAGGCTGTCGCCCAGGAAGACGATGCGGGTCGTCGCCCGCTCCTCCGGGCGTCCGGGTCGGGGCTCGGGCGAGGCGGGCGTGGGGGTGGCGGGAGGCGCGGCGGTCGTCTCCGAGGTGCCGGCCTTGTCGACGGAGGGAGCGCCACAGGCCACGGCGGCGAGCGCCAGGAGCGGGAGCAGTCCCCGGAAGAGACGAGCGGGGAGACGCAGGTGGGACGGTGGACGGAGCATGGCTGGGAATCGTAGCGACCCTCTCGATTGGTCGTGGTCACCGACCGCGTTTATCGGCGTTCCTGCTCCTTGGCCTCCTCCCACAGCTCGTCCATGGCCTCCAGGTCGGCCTCGCCCAGCGGGACGCCGCGGTCGGCCAGCCCTTTCTCGACGGACGAGAAACGGTGGCGGAACTTCCCATTGGTGGCCTGCAGAGCGGCCTCGGGATCGATCCCCAGTCGGCGCGCCAGGTTGGCGACGGTGAACAGCAGATCGCCGATCTCGCCCCGCACCTCGTCGACGTCGGGCTCCTCGCGGGCGAGGGCCTGGTGGAGCTCGGAGATCTCCTCGCCGAGCTTCTCGGTGACGCCTTGGAGGTCGGGCCAGTCGAAGCCGACGGCCGCCGCCTTCTGGGTCAGACGGTAGGCCTGGACCAGGGCCGGCAGGGACGACGGAACGCCGCCCAGGAGACCGCCCTCGCCGCCGCCCCGCTCCGCGAGCTTGCGTCGCTCCCAGGCCCGGCGGACCGCCTCGGCGTCGGCCAACGAGTCGCCCCCGAAGACATGGGGGTGACGGGCGACCATCTTCGCCTCGATGCCGCGCGCCACGGAGTCGGCGTCGAAGCGTCCGGCCTCGCTTCCCAGCGTGGCGACGAAGGCCACCTGGAACAGGAGGTCGCCGAGCTCCTCGGCGATCTCGTCAGGGTCGCCGCCGTCGATCGCGGCGGCCACCTCGTGAGCCTCCTCGAGGAGGTAGGCCCGGACCGAGCCGAGATCCTGCTCCCGGTCCCACGGGCAGCCATCGTCGGAGCGCAGTCGCTCGACCAGTCGGGTCAAACGGGACAGGCCGTCGTTCGGGTCGCTCTCCATGCGGGCTGGAATCCTTCGTTCGCGGCGGCCCGGGGGCTCGGAGGCGCCGTCGGCCCCTTCCGCGCCCGGAAGGAGCCTTGGTACGATACCCCAGGATGCAGTCATTCATCGAGGGCTCCGAGCGGGGCCGGGAGCGGGCATCGTGAGCGAAGAGAAGATCAAGGTGATCGACAAGAGGATGTTCGGCCCCGACGGCGAGCTCCGCGAGGAGTACCGCGAGCTGGCGGGCGCGGCGACCGGGGGCGCCGAGGTGGAGGAGGGGGCGTCGCCCGAGGAGGCTCGGTCGGAGACCCCGGAGCCGGCAGCCGAGAGGCCGACGACCCCGGAGTCCGTGCCGTCTTCGCGGGAGACCGATCCACCCGCCCACGGCGGGGACCCGGGCTCGGCCGGAGGCGACGGGGCGACGGAGGGCCCCCGGTTGGAGATCCCGTCGACCGGTGCGGGAGCGAAGCCCGGCTTCCTCGATCTGGTGGCGGCCGTGGCGGATCCGATCGCGCTGTATCTCGGAGATGCCCGGCTTCCCGAGGGTCAGTCGATGGAGAACCTGGAGGCGGCTCGCCTCTATATCGATCTGCTGGACGTGCTCCGGGAGAAGACCCGGGGCAACCTCGACGCGAGGGAGTCGGCCCTCCTGGAGGATCTCCTCTACCGGTTCAGGATGCGTTACGTCCAGAAGCGGGGTTGAGGGCCGTGTTGCTTCCCCGGTGACTCTCCTCGGGGTGCGAATCGGGATTGCAGCTGTGATGCGGAGCGCTATCGGCCGGCGAGCAGACCGTGGAGATGGGCGGAGGCTCGCCGCGAGTAGACGGGCGGTTCCTCGCCCGGGTCCGAGGCTCGTTCGGGCGCTGGCCCTTCTCCTCGTGGCGCTCGTCTGCGTCCCGTCCCACGGCGCCACCGAGCAGCCGACGATCGAGCTGGGTTTCGCCGCCCGCGACCGTCTCGGCGCGATCAAGGAGAGCTGGGCCGAGTGGCTCTCCGCTTACGGTCGCGGCGATGTCGACGGCGCGCGAGTGGCGGTCGACCAGCTTCTGACCCGGGCCGGGGAGGTCGGGGCGACCCGGCTCCCGGACCTGGCGCGAGCGGCCGGAGTGGCGGCGGTCGAGGCGGCGCGGAACGACAGCCCGGAGGGGGTGACGGCGGCGTTGGAGGCGGCGGAGCGGCTCGATCCCGGTCGGCCCGAGGCGGCCCGGGCGCGCCTGGTGGTGGCGCGGGAGAGCGGGTCGTGGTTCGAGGTGGTCTACTCCTGGTTCGAGATTCGGCTCGCGGCTCTGCGGCTGCCCCTCGACCGGCTCCTGTGGTGGAACGACTTCCTGACCTGGGCGCTCCTCCTCCTGCTGGTCGTCGGCGGTCTGTTCTCGTGCGTCGTGGTCGGGCTCCGGGCCTGGCGCGCCCCGCTCGATCTCGCGCGGATGCTGCATCGCGTGACCCCGGTCGCGGTGGCGTACCCGGCGACGCTCGTGCTCCTCTTCTGGCCCGTGGCGCTGCCCGGCGGGCCGCTCTGGCTCCTGGCCTGGTGGTCGGCCCTGGCCTGGACCTACGCCTCCCGCGGCGAGCGGGTTCTCCTGATCGTGGCCTGGCTCGCTGTCGGTGCCGCGCCGATCCTCGTCTCCGCGCAGTCGGAGCGGCTCTCCATGGCTCTGACCCCGCCCGCCCGCGCCCTGGAGAGCCTGGAGACGGGTCGCCTGACGGGCTCCCTCTTCAGTGATCTCGAGGTGCTTCGCTCGCTTATCCCAGAGAGTCTCGCCACCCAACATCTCCTCGCCGACGTCCACCGGCGGTTGGGTCAGTGGCAGCTGGCCGGCCAGCTCTACCGGACCCTCCTCGAACGGGAGCCGGACAACGTCGCGGCGACGATCGATCTCGGCTCCTATCGCTTCCAGTTCGGCGACATCGAGGGCTCTCGTCGGGAGTTGGAGAGGGCGCTGGCGATCGATCCAGGGAACGCCGCAGCCTACTTCAACCTCAGTCAGGTCCACTCCGCGGCGTACGACTTCGGTCCGGCCGAGGCCGCGCTGCTGGAGGCCCGGGCGCTGGATCCGGAGCGGGTCTCGGAGTGGGTGCGAGGCGCCCGGGAGTCGCGCCTCGTCTCCCTCGACGGCGGGCTGGGTCGGATCGAGGAGATCCGCCTGGAGTTGGCCGACGCCTGGCGGGACAGTGGCCTGGTGCGGGCCTGGCCCGACCTCCTGGTGAGAGCGTTGTCGATCCCCTGGGCGTTGGGGATGATCGCGCTGGCCGCCGGCTTCCACCTGATTCGCGGGAGGACGCCGTCGCCTCGTCTGCCCAACCCGCCGCCGTGGTGGGAGGAGTGGGGACAGCCGCTCGTCGAGGCCTTCGTCCCGGGTCACCGAAGCCTGGCGTCGGGCCGGGCTGTCCACGCCTTCGCGGCTCTGGTCCTGCCGTCCTTCCTGCTGACGTTGCCGGTCATCGACTCGCTGGTCTTCCATCTCCCGTCCGCTGCCGGGCTCTCCCTCCCGGGTTGGATCGTGGTGGTCGCGGCGCTGGCGCTGTACCTGGGCCTCCGGGTCCGGCGCAGAATGGGGACCGGCTGACCATGGCCCTGGAAGGCACCCTCACGCGATACCGGATGGCGGAGATCCTCTTCGAGGTCGCTCGTCGCGAGCGAACGGGCATCCTGACGGTTCAGGGCCAGGACGACATCGTGGCGATCTCCTTCCTGAAGGGGCGCATCGTGGCTGCCGACGCGCTCAACCGAACGGTGGAGGACGGTCTGCGCGACGTCCTGGTGGAGCGGGAGTGGATCACGCTCGAGGAGTTCTCCGCCCTGGCGTCGGAGCACCAGGCCGGCGGCGGCCGGGTGCTGGATCTGGTCGTGGAGCGCGGCTACCTGGGTCGGGACCGGATGCTCGACGCCCTCAGGGAGCAGACCTACCGCCTGCTGCTCGAGGTCTTCGCCTGGCGGGGTGGGGACTACAAGTTCTACGGTGGCGACGAGGTCTACTCGGAGGAGGGCCTGGAGCCCCTCTCGGTCTCCGAGGCGCTGGTCCGGGCCGCCCGGGAGATGGGGTCGGACGGGCCGCTCATCGGTCGAGTCCCGAGTCCCGACACGGTGTATCAGAGAGGCTCCAGCGGCTCCGTCTCCCCGCCCTCGGAGTCGGACCTGTCGATCGCCGAGAAGAGCGTGCTCGGTGCGGTCGACGGGCACCGGACGGTGGCGGAGATCGCCGAAGAGGCCGGGGGCGATCCCCACGAGACGACCCACCTGCTCCACCGGTTGGAGCAGGTGGGACTGATCCGCATTCGCGTCGCCGGTGGCTCCGTGGCTCGTGCGCCAATCGACTGGGGTCAGTCCGAGGAGCGGTCCGCCGCCCTGCCCGAACCGGTCGCGTCGGGAGCGAGATCGTCCTCGAAGTCGATCCTCGCGCGCCGCTTGGCAGCGGTCTTCCCCGGAGTGATGCCCTGGCTCTCCGGTGTCGCGGCGGGCCTGTTCGCCGTGTTCCTGCTCGCCGTGCTGGTGGTCGAGCCGATGCGCTTCCTCTACCCGTTCCCCTGGGAGCGCGGCGAGCTGAAGGCCGCCGTGGACAGCCGGGGGCGGGGTCTGCTGTTGAAGCTCGATGGCGCGATCCGCGCTTTCCAGCTGGTCGAAGGCCGGCCTCCCGGCAGCCTGCTGGAGCTCGAAGAGGCGGGTCTCGTGAAGGCGGACGACTTCTGGGATCCGACCACCGGCCGGCGCCTCGTCCTGAGCAGTGGCGAGACCAGCTTCTCGGTGCTCGAGATGGATGGCGGCTCCGGGGACTCGATGTGGGGCACCGGCAGCTTCACCGGGGACTTCCTCCTCGAGCCCGCTTTCTACGACCGGCCGTCGCTCGGGGATCGGCCGCCGCTGGTCCTCCTGGACTGACCTGCGAGAGCTACGGTTTCTAGATTGAGAAGGGCTAGCCTGGTGGAGGAGAAGCGGGACCAGGGCGGCTGGGTACCGCTGATCCTCGGTTCGGCTGGTGGGCGCGTTCGCCGCATGCCCTCGGGTTGGGCCACCAGGGAATAAATCTGAGTCGGATTTTGTAAGGTATTGTGTCGAGGGGCTTGACAAAGGCCGACTAAGGTCCGTACGGTTCCCCGATCGAACAGCCCTGAAACACCCAAGAGGAGTTTTCCAGTGAGCAAGATCATCGGAGTCGATCTCGGTACCACCAACAGCGTGGTCGCCGTCATGGAGGGCGGGGAGGCCAAGGTCATCGCCAACTCGGAAGGCAATCGGACGACCCCTTCGGTCGTCGCCTTCTCGAAGAGCGGCGAGCGGCTGGTCGGCCAGGTCGCCAAGCGCCAGGCGGTGACCAACCCGCAGCACACCATCTTCTCGATCAAGCGCTTCATGGGTCGGCGCTACGACGAGGTCTCGGACGAAATGAAGATGGTCCCCTATCCGGTCCGGGGAGCGGACAACGGCGACGTGAGGATCGGGATCGACGACAAGCAGTTCTCGCCGCCCGAGATCTCGGCGATGGTCCTCCAGAAGCTGAAGCAGGCCGCGGAGGACTACCTGGGTGAGACGGTCGAGAGCGCGGTCATCACCGTGCCGGCCTACTTCAACGACGCCCAGCGGCAGGCGACCAAGGATGCCGGGAAGATCGCGGGCCTCAAGGTCGAGCGCCTGGTGAACGAGCCCACCGCGGCCGCCCTGGCCTACGGTCTCGACAAGAAGGAGGATCAGGTCATCGCCGTGTACGACTTCGGCGGCGGCACCTTCGACATCTCGATCCTCGAGGTGGGTCAGGGCGTCGTGGAGGTGAAGGCGACCAACGGCGACACCCACCTGGGTGGCGACAACATCGACCAGAAGGTGATCGACTGGTTGCTGGAGGAGTTCAAGAAGGACCAGGGGGTCGACTTGTCCAAGGACCCCATGGCCATCCAGCGGCTCAAGGAGGCGGCGGAGAAGGCGAAGATCGAGCTGTCGAGCGCTCAGCAGACGGAGATCAACCTGCCCTTCATCACCGCGACCCAGGACGGTCCCAAGCACCTGAACCTCACGCTGACGCGCAGCAGGCTCGAGCAGATGGTGGAGGCGGTGATTCAGCGTTCCGCGGAGCCCTGTCGGCAGGCGTTGAAGGACGCCGGGATCGCTCCGGGCGAGGTCGACGAGGTCGTCCTGGTCGGCGGTCAGACCCGAATGCCGGCCATCCAGACGCTGGTCAAGGAGGTCTTCGGCAAGGAGCCCCACAAGGGCGTGAACCCGGACGAGGTGGTGGCCCTCGGCGCCGCGATTCAGGGCGGCGTGCTGGGCGGAGACGTGAAGGACGTCCTGCTTCTCGACGTGACGCCGCTGTCGCTGGGCATCGAGACCCTCGGTGGGGTCTTCACCCGGCTGATCGAGCGCAACACGACGATCCCGACCCGCAAGAGCGAGGTCTTCTCGACGGCGGCGGACAACCAGACGGCCGTGGACGTCCACGTTCTCCAGGGTGAGCGCGAGATGGCCAGGGACAACCGGACGCTGGGCAAGTTCCAGCTCGTCGGGATCCCGCCGGCGCCGCGCGGCGTGCCCCAGGTCGAGGTCACCTTCGACATCGACGCGAACGGCATCGTCAACGTCTCCGCCAAGGACCTCGGGACCGGCAAGGTGCAGAAGATCACGATCACGGCGTCCAGTGGCCTGGACGAGAGCGAGATCGACAAGATGGTGAGCGACGCCGAGTCCAACGCGGAGGCCGACAAGGAGCGCCGCCGCAAGGTGGAGGCTCGCAACCAGCTCGACGGGCTGGTGTACACGACCCAGAAGACGCTGGACGAGCACAAGGAGAAGCTCGACGCCGGAGGGATTGGCGAGATCGAGTCCGCCCTGGAGGCCGGCCGCAAGGCCCTGGAGGGCGATGATCTCGCGGCCATCGAGTCCGCCACCGAGAAGCTCACGCAGGCCTCGCACAAGTTGGCCGAGGCCATGTACCAGCAGACGGGCGACGACGGCGGCGCCGGAGGTGCCCAGCCCGGCGCGGGCGCCTCGGCGGGCGGTGGCGATTCGTCCGCGGACGACGACGTGATCGATGCTGAGTACGTCAATGTCGAGGACGGCAAGAGCTGACGCGATGCCGGGTGCGAAGAAGGAGGCGGAGGAACGGCGCGAGCGCCGCAGCGGGCAGCAGTACGTGATGATCAGTGTCGTCGCCGAGCGCTTCGACATCCATCCGCAGACCCTGCGTCTGTACGAGCGACAGGGTCTGCTCAAGCCCGCCCGCAGCGCCGGCAACACGCGTCTCTACGACGATCGGGCGATCCGCCGTCTCGAAACGATCCTGACCCTCACCCGCGACCTGGGCGTGAATCTGGCCGGGGTCGAGGTGGTCCTCGACCTGCAGGAGCGGCTCGAGGACATGCAGGGTGAGATGGATCGGATTCTCGAGGTCTTCGGCCGGGAGCTGAAGGAGCGGGAGCGGACGGCCAGAACGCGTCACGCCCTCGTGCGCATCCGGTCGGGTCCGCTGAGTCCCCGCTGAGCCCCCGCAGAGCTCCCGCAGAGTTCCGCGCCGCGAAGTCGACGACGCCCCGTCCGGGCGGTCGGGGCTCTCGTCTTTCGGGCGCCCTGAACCCCGGCCGGTGAGCCACTCGCGTTGCCGCCCACGCTCCCGCCGGAGCGGCTACGCCGTGTTAGCATCTCGCGCATGACGGAAGAGCCGGTCGCGCCGAGGGAGCCGTGCCCCGATTGCGGCGGCCGCGGCTGGGTGGTCGAGGGTGATGACGGCGGCGGACGGGCTCGCCCCTGCGACTGCCGTCGGAAGGATGCCGTGCCCCGGCTCGTGGCCGCGACGAGCCTGCCGCCGCGCTACGCGGAGTGCTCGCTGGAGAGGTTCGACACCGCCCCGCTGGGCAGCTCGAACCTCGACCTCGTGCGGGCGAAGACGGTGGCCCACCGCTATGTCGAGAACTTCCTGCTGCCCGACGGAGGCACCTCGGGCAAGGGGTTGCTGTTCGTGGGGCCGCCGGGCGTCGGCAAGACCCACCTCGCGTCGGCCGTGCTCCTCGAGCTGGTGCGGCGCTACCGGGTCGATGGCCTGTACGTCGACTTCACCTCCCTCATCCACAAGATCCAGTCGACCTTCGACCCGTCCTCGAGGGAGTCGAAGGGGGACGTGCTCGATCCGGTCCGGAACGCCGAGGTCCTGGTTCTCGACGAGCTGGGAGCCCAGAAGCCGACGGACTGGGCGATGGACACCCTGTACCTGATCCTGAACCACCGCTACACGCACCGCCTCGCGACACTGTTCACGACGAACTACCGCCTGGAGGCCCGCGTCGCGGCGCCGGCCGCGGACGGGCGGTATCGCGACTCCCAGGGCGTGATCGACGAGCCACTCCTGGCGAGCCGGGTGCGGGCCTCCGTCGTGAGTCGCCTCTACGAGATGGCCGCTCAGATCGTCGAGATCGAGGCCGAGGACTACCGCCAGGTCCCGAGGCGCCGGCGGGAGCAGCCCCGAGAGCCGTCGCCGCGGAGTGCCTCCCCGCGAGGGGGGAGCTCTTGAGCGACCGGCTCGGCGCGTTCCAGGCGCTGCGACGCGGCTTCGTCAACGTGCGGGCCAACTGGGAGCTCGTTCCCGTCGTCTGGTTCCAGACCCTCGCGATGATGGTCATGATGGTCCTGGCCTGCCTGCCGGTCCTGTGGCTCGCCGGGGTGGGCCTCGCCGATCTGCTGGCGGTGTCGGGCGAGCCCGCGGAGCTCGGAGGTCAGCTCCGGGTCCTCGGCGGCGCCCTCGAGGCCCTCGACGGCCAACTGCTCTCCGCGCCCGTGACCGGCGCGGCCCTCGCCAGTTTCCTGCTCTACCTGGGCGCGCTGCTCGTCTACTCCTTCTTCCAGGCCGGCATCTACTCCGTCCTGGCGGCGGGGGAGCGCCAGGCCCTGCCGGGTTCGCCGCGGAGCTGGCGCCTCTTCCGCACCTTCGGGCTCCGCGATCTGAGCGGTTGGGCCGGCCGGCGCCTGTGGCGCTTCTTCGGCCTCCTGGTCCTGGTGTGTCTCACCGGCCTCGTGCTCTTCGGGCTCCTGGTCCTGGGCTTCGTCGCCATCGCGGGCGTTGGCGAGGGCTGGGGGGCCGGCGCGGGCATCGCCGCGGGCTGCGGCGGGCTCCTGCCCATGGGCTTCCTCGTCCTGACGTTGGTCCTCTGGTCGCAGCTCGCCTTCGCGGAGGCCGCCCACGAGGGGCAGGGGATGTGGGCGTCGGCGCGACGCGCCCTGCACGTCCTGGGTCAACGGCTCTCGAGCGTCGTCGGGACGTTCGTGCTCTGGATCCTCCTCCTCGTCGGCGCCGAGCTCGCCTTGCTGCCCGCGACCTGGGCCATGGATCTCGAGGGTGGCCTCGGGGTCGGCCTGTTCCTGGCGTTCGTCGGCGTGAACCTGCTGCGTTTGCTCATCTCCACCGTCCTGAACCTGGTCATGGCCGGGGCGTTCCTCGCGGTCTGCCGCGACGTGCGGAGGCTGGAGGCGCCCTCTCGATGAGGGGCCTCGGGCTTGGCGCCCGGGCCCTCCTCCTCGCCAGCGCGCTCTTCGGCCCCGCCGTGATGGCGACGGTGCCGTCGCCGGCACCGGAGTCGCTGCCCCGGGTGCCTCCGTTCCTGCGGGTCGGCCTGGCGACCGACCAGGAAGTGGTCGAGCTGGCCTGTTGCGAGCTGGTCGCCGGGCTGCCCGACGGCCCGGTCCGGATGGATCGGGGGCTGGCGGTGCGGCCCGCGCCCGGCGCCTCGGTGCCGCCGGTCTATCGGCTCCAGGTCGCCGCTCTCAAGGACGAGATCCAGGCGCGGGAGCTGGCCTCGACGTTGGGCCGGGAGGTGAACCAGCCGGCCGACGCGGTCTTCGATGCCGGCACCGACCTGTACCGGGTGCGGGTCGGGGCGTGGCGCACCCGCGACGAGGCCAGGAGCGCCCTGGGGCAGCTCGAGGTCGCGGGGGTCGAGGAATCCTGGGTCGTGAGCGAGGCCGGCCGCCTGGAACAGCCGGCGCTGTCGGTGGAGGCGGCGGGGCGTCGATGGTCCGTGCCCGGACGTTGGCTCGCGGTGACCAGCCGGAGCGCCGGCGGTCTCGCCTGGAGAGGCAGTCGTCTGCGCGGCAGCCTGCTGGTCTTCCTCAACGACCGCGGGACTCTCAACGTGGTCAACGCGCTCCCTCTGGAGGCCTACCTGCGGGGCGTGGTGCCGATGGAGCTGGGCCCCGAGGAGTACCCGAGTCTCGAGGCGCTGAAGGCCCAGACCGTGGCGGCGCGCACCTACACGTTGCGCAACCTCGGTGAGTTCGTCGAGGAGGGCTACGACATCTGCGCCACCCCGAGGTGCCAGGTGTACGGTGGCGTGGCGGTGGAGCACCCCCTCTCCGATCAGGCGATCGTCGAGACGGCCGGCGAGGTGCTGGCCTGGGGCGGCGAGCTGGTGGATGCGCTGTACAGCGCCAACTGTGGCGGACACACCGAGGACGTGCGCTACGTCTTCCCGCGCAAGGACGAGCCGTACCTGGAGGGTGTGCCCTGTCTGGAGGCCGGGACGACCCGGTTGTCGAGCGCGGCCTCGCCCGGCGTCCTCTTCCCGGCCGACGCGCTCGTCTCCCTGGTGGGGCCGATGGGGCCGTCCGGGGTCGAGAGTCTCGGGCGCCGGGTGCGGGCGCTGGTCGAGAGCCTCGGCCTGCCGGCGCCGGACGACCGCCCCTCGAGCCTCGAGCCCGAGGAGGTCCGCCGCTTCCTCGCGTCCGTCCTGGACCTGGCCGTCGACCTGCGGCTTCTCACCGGCGACGCGGCCCTCCGGCGTCTCCTGGACTCCCCGTCGGCGGAATGGACGGGGACGGAGGAGGCGCTCGCCCGGCTCTTCCTGTCGACGGGGGTGGCTGGACCAGGGTCGGAGCCGCTCGACGGGGTGGCGCTGGAGGCTCTGGTCTACGGCCTCGGACGGCACATCGGACGCGTCGAGGAGGTGGCGGGTCAGCTCCTGGGCCTGACGGACGGCGGCCTGCTCTTCCGCGATGCGGCGGGGGCTCGGCGCAGCCTGGCGATCGGCGCGGGCGTCGCGGCCTACGGGACGGAGCGGGGAGGGGCGAGGTCCGGCCCGGTCGACCTGGGCCCGGGCGACCCCGTGCGTCTGCTGGTGCGGGGCGACGAGGTCCTGGCGCTGGTCCGCGAGCTCCGCGTCCCGGAGCCAGGCCGAGGCGCCCCCCCCCGTCGGGGACCCTGGCGCCGGTTCCGCAGCGACGCGGAGCTCGCCAGCCTCGTCTCCAAGCGCTACCCGGGCCTGGAGCTGCGGGGCCTCGAGGTCCTGGATCGAGGGGTGTCCGGCCGCGTGGCGAAGCTGCGACTGGAGGGTGCCGGCGGCCGCAGCGCCGAGGTGGAGGGGCTGGCCGTCCGCTGGACCCTGGATCTGCCGGACACGTGGTTCGACTTCTCGAGGGTCGACGAGGGTTCGCGCCGGGGCTGGTCGTTCCGGGGGCGGGGCTGGGGCCACGGCGTGGGCATGTGCCAGATCGGGGCCGTCGGCATGGGCCTGCGGGGTCTCGACTACCGGCAGATCCTCGCGCACTACTACGGCGGCGCTCCGGTGGTCGAGCTGAGGCAGACGACGCGGTCGGCCGGCGACCCCCTCACGAGTCCGTGAGCCGTCGTGCGGACGCGGATTGTGGTTCAATGACGCCATGCCCACCGAGCGAGAGATCCGGGAGGTGGTCCGCCGGGTGGTGGAGGGCCTCCGGGCAGAGGAGCGTTCCAACGCGGTCGAGCTTCCCAGGGTGGCGAGGGGTGGCGACGACCGGACGGTCGCGATCGGGGCGGATCACGGCGGCTGGGCGCTCAAGCGCACCCTGGCGACGCACCTGGCGGAGAAGGGGTACGAGGTGAGCGACTGCGGCACGGACGGGCCCGACTCGGTCGACTATCCGGTGTTCGCCCACGAGGTCGCACGCCGGGTCGCGGCGGGGGAGTGCCGGTGGGGCATCGTGGTGGATGGCGCGGGCCTCGGATCGTGCATGGTGGCCAACAAGGTCCCGGGGGTTCGAGCGGCCGTCGCCTGGGACCTCTCGTCGGCACGCAACGGGCGGGAGCACAACCACGCCAACGTGCTGACCCTCGGCGCGGGCCTCCTCGGCGAGAGCCTGGCCCGCCAGATCGTGGACGAGTGGCTGGTGACGCCCTGGGGCGAGGGGCGCCACGCGCGCCGAGTGGCGATGATCGACGACCTCGAAGGGCGCACCCTGCGCAGCGGCCGGGCCTGACGGCGCCGGGACCGGGAAAGGAGTCATGGAGCGCGAGGATCTGATCGAAGTCGTGACCCGTCGGGTGATGGCGGCCCTCGCCGGCGAGGACGGGGCCGGCTGCGAGGGCGGGCGGTGCGCGGAGTGCCGCGGCGGTTGCGCGGCGCACTGCTCCGACAAGGTGCGCTCGGTCGTGGGCGAGGGCGTGGCGCGGATCTCCTACAACGGATCGGGGCCCGAGGTGCCGACGGATCTCGCTCGCTACATCGACCACACGCTCCTGGCGCCATCGACCACCGAGCAGGAGATCGACCGCCTCTGCGACGAGGCGGCGGAGTTCGGTTTCGCGGCCGTCTGCGTGAACCCGTTCTGGGTGGATCGGGCCGCGCGGCGACTGAAGGGCACCGAGGTCCGGGTCGCCTCCGTCGTCGGCTTCCCCCTGGGCGCCAACGCCACGGAGACCAAGGTGCTGGAGTCGCGCCGCGCGTTGCGCGAGGGCGCCCGCGAGATCGACATGGTGCTCAACATCGGCGCCCTCAAGGGCGGGGACCACGACGCCGTGCGGCGGGACATCGCCAGGGTGGCGGACACCTGCCGGGAGGTGGGAGCGGTGTTGAAGGTGATTCTCGAGACGGGGCTGTTGAGCGACGAGGAGAAGGTGGCGGCCTCCCGCCTGGCGCGGGAGGCGAAGGCCGACTACGTGAAGACCTCCACCGGCTTCGGTCACGGCGGCGCTACGGTGTACGACGTGGCCCTGATGCGCGAGGCGGTGGGACCGAAGATGGGCGTGAAGGCGTCGGGCGGGGTGAAGAACGCCCAGGACGCCCGACAGATGATCGCCGCGGGAGCGACCAGGATCGGGGCCTCGGCCGGTATCCGGATCGTCCGCGGGGGAGGAGCCGGTGATGGCGGGTATTGATCTCAGGGCCTACGTGTTCCTCGACAGCCTGCAGCCCCAGTACGCGGCGTTCCTGGGCACGGTCGCGCAGGGTTTCCTGCCCCTGGCGGGAGACGCGTCGCTGTACGTGGAGATCTCGCCCGGGATCGAGATCAACCGACTGACCGACGTCGCGCTCAAGTCGACGCGCGTGCGGCCCGGGATGCAGATCGTCGAGCGCTACTACGGCCTGCTGGAGGTGCACTCCGCACACCAGGCGGAGACCCGGGCGGCGGGGGAGGCCATCCTCGGCGAGCTCGAGCTGAAGGAGACGGACCGCATGAAGCCGCGGATCCTCTCCAGCCAGATCATCCGTCACGTGGACGACCACCAGGTCCAGCTCATCAACCGGATGCGCCACGGCCACATGCTGATCCCCGGGCAGACGCTCTACGTGATGGAGCTGGAGCCGGCCCCCTTCGCCGCGCTGGCCGCCAACGAGGCCGAGAAGGCCTCGAACGTGAACATCCTGGAGGTGCGGAGCTTCGGCTCCTTCGGCCGCGTCTACCTGGGCGGCGAGGAGCGCGACATCGACGTGGGCTGGCGGGCGGCCGTGGCCGCGATCGAAGGCGTGCCGGGTCGCGAGGCAGAGGGTTAGACGAGACCGAAACAACCACGAGCGCCAGCGGACGAGCCGCGGGCCTCGCAATCCGGGCCCCGAGGCCCGGCGGCAAGGAGCGAGCGATGGCTGAAGCGTTGGGAATGATCGAGTGCCGCGGCTTCGCGGCGATGGTGGAGGCGTCGGACGCCATGGTGAAGGCCGCCAAGGTGGAGCTGGTCTCCTACGAGAAGACGGGCGGCGGCTACGTGACGGCCGTCGTGCGCGGCGACGTGGCCGCGGTCAAGGCGGCGGTCGACGCCGGCGTGCGCGGCGCCGAGAGGGTTGGCGAGGTGGTCTCGACCCACGTGATCGCCCGCCCGCACAGCAACATCGACGACGTCCTGCCCCTCGGCCGTGGGGCGGAGGCCGCCGGCGGCGAGAAGGGTGGCGGCCGCTAGCGCCCCGCCATGCTGCTGGGCAGAGTCGCGGGCACCCTCGTCGCCAGCCGCAAGGAGCCGGCGATGGAGGGCTTCAAGTTCCTCGTCGTGGCGGAGCTGGATATCGACGGCGAGGCCACGGGCGGGTACGTCGTGGCGGTGGACGCCGTCGGGGCGGGCACGGGCGAGGTCGTGCTCTACGCCACCGGCAGCTCCGCGCGTCAGACCGTGGCCACGGATCGCAAGCCGTGCGACGCGGTGGTGATGGCTATCGTCGACACCTGGGAGGTGGACGGTGCCGAGGTGTGGCGCAAGTGAGAGGCAAGAGTGAGATCGTGACGGCGGGGCCCGGACGGTGAGCGACGAGCGCGAGGTCCGCGCCATCATCGAGCGGGTGCGGACCCTCTACGGCTCGCCCGACGCGCCGCCCCCGCCGCTGCCGGCCTCGACGCCGCTCGCCGTCGGACCCGACGACGGGGCGACGCGGCTGCCGGGCGTCCACGCGGGGGTCGACTCGGCCGTGGAGGCGGCCCATGCCGCCTTCCTGCGCTACGCCGGCACGGGTCTCGAGGCCCGTCGACGGGTCGTGACGGCCATCCGCCGGTCGATGCACGAGCACGCCGTCGACCTGGCGAAGAAGGCGCGGCAGGAGACCGGCATCGGCCGCGCCGAGGACAAGGTGGTGAAGAACCGCCTGGTGATCGACAAGACCCCCGGTCCCGAGGAGCTGGAGCCGGAGGTCCAGACCGGCGACGAGGGGATGACCGTGACGGAGTTCGCGCCCTTCGGGGTCATCGCCTCCATCACTCCGACGACCAACCCGACCTCCACCATCATCAACAACGCCATCGCCATGCTCTCGGCGGGCAACGCGGTGGTCTTCAACGTCCATCCGGCGGCGCGCAGGGTGTCGCTCGAGAACGTGGCCCTGCTCAACGAGGCCATCGTGGGCGCCGGCGGCCCTCCGGACCTGGTGACCGCGGTCGCGGATCCGACCATCGAGAGCGCCCAGCGGGTGATGCGCCATCCGCAAGTGCGTCTTCTCCTGGTCACCGGTGGCCCCGCGGTGGTGCGCGAGGCGCTCCAGACCGACAAGCGCGCCATCACCGCCGGTCCCGGGAACCCGCCGGTCGTGGTGGACGAGACGGCCGATGTGGCGCTCGCCGGTCGCGAGATCGTGCGCGGCGCTTCGTTCGACAACAACGTGATCTGCACCGACGAGAAGGTGGTCCTGGCCGTGGCCTCCAAGGCCGACGAGCTCCTGGCCACCATGGGCCGGAACGGCGCAGTGATCCTCAAGGAGTACCAGCTCAAGCAGCTCGAGCGGGTGATCTTCGAGGAGATCCGATCCGGGCGGAGGTCGTCGCGCATCGACCGGCGGTGGGTGGGGAAGAACGCGGGTCGGATCCTGGGTCAGATCGGCGTATCGGCCGGGGACGACGTGCGCCTGGCCGTGGCCGACGTGCCGATCGACCACCCCCTCGTGTGGACCGAGCAGATGATGCCCGTCCTGCCGGTCGCCCGCGTCCGGAACGTCGACGAGGCCATCGACCTGGCGGTGGAGGTGGAGCACGGCTACCGCCACACAGCCTCCATCTTCTCCAACGACGTGGCCACCATCACCCGCATGGCGCGGGCCATGAACTGCAGCATCTTCGTGGCCAACGGCCCGACGCTGGCCGGTCTGGGCGCCGGTGGCGAGGACTTCACCTCGTTCTCCATCGCGACCCCAACGGGCGAGGGCCTCTCCCGGCCCCGCACCTTCTCGCGTCTGCGCCGCCTGGCGGTCGTGGGCGCGCTGCGGATCGTCTGAGGGTCTCCGCCGTGCGTCCAGCGATCCTCCTCCTCGAGCTCGACTCCGTCGCCGTCGGCATCCGCGTGGGCGACGCGATGGCGAAGCGCTCACCCCTGGCGACGCTCCACGCCGGGACCGTCCATCCCGGGAAGTACCTGGTGCTGGCCGGCGGCGAGGTGGCGGACGTCGAGGAGGCGTGGCAGGCCGGCCGGGAGTCCGCGGCCGGTGGCCTGCGCGACGAGCTGTTCCTGCCCGAGGTTCATCCCACCGTGGTCGAGGCCCTGTGCGGTGCCCGCCGACCGGTGGCCGGCGATGCCCTGGGCGTGGTCGAGACGCGCACGGTCGCCGCCACCCTCCATGCGGCCGACGCCGGGGTCAAGGGGGCGGAGGTCGAGCTCGGGGAGGTCCGTCTGGCGGACGGACTCGGCGGCAAGGCGTACCTGCTCTTCGCCGGCGCGGTGGCCGATGTGGAGGCGGCGGTGGAGATCGCCTGCGCCCGGGTGCCCGAGGCCGAGCTGGTGGCCTCGGTCCTGATT
Organism: uncultured bacterium; assembly: GCA_905479655.1. GTDB lineage: Bacteria > Acidobacteriota > Thermoanaerobaculia > Multivoradales > JAHEKO01 > CAJQNK01. The sequence goes on from CAJQNK010000003.1 coordinate 30,238, forward strand.
CCCCGGCTCTCGGTGGAGATGGCGGAGAACCTGGAGGCGGCCGGGGAGTTTGCGCGCCGCGTCGGTCGTCCCGGGGAGGCCGGCTGAGGTGCGGCTCGCCCGCGTCATCGGGACCGTGGTCGCGACCCAGAAGGCCCCGGGCCTCGAGGGCGTGAAGCTGCTGATCCTCCAGCCGCTCGACCGCCGTCGTCGTCCGTCGGGCCGGCCCGTCGTGGCGGCCGACGCCGTCGCCATGGCCGGGCCCGGCGAGACGGTCTACTTCGTCGCCAGCCGCGAGGCGGCCCTCGCCTGTCCCGAGCCGTTCGTGCCGGTCGACCACGCCGTGGTCGGCATCGTGGACGCGGTGGAGGAGCTGGGGGAGGCCGACCGATGAAGCTCGGCAAGGTGGTGGGCACCGTCGTCTCCACGATCTGTTCGCCGGCCTTTTCCGGGCGCCGGCTGCTCCTCTGCGATCTCGTGGGTCCGGTGGGCGACGCGCTCGGCGGCTACCTCATCGCGGTCGACACGGTGGGCGCGGGCGCGGGGGAGACCGTGCTGATCCTGGACGAAGGGAACTCGGCCCGGCAGGTCCTGGCGTACCCCGAGGCTCCCGTGCGCGCCGTGGTCGTCGGCATCGTGGACTCGGTCGAGCTCGCGGAGACCCCTTGACGGTCGCGCTCGTCGTCCTGGGTCTTCTGCTGATCGGCGTCGGGCTGGTCGGCACCGTCCTGCCGGCGCTGCCGGGCGCGCCGGTGGTGCTCGGTGGACTGGCGTTGTTGGCGGGGTCGGACGGCTTCACCCGGGTGAGCTGGCCCACCTTCGCGATCCTGGCCGTGATGACCGGACTGGTCTACCTGGTCGACTTCGCTTCCGGGGCCCTGGGCGCCCAGCAGGTCGGGGCCAGCGCGAGGGCGGTGTGGGGCGCCGCGGTCGGTGGACTGCTGGGGATCTTCTTCGGCATCCCGGGGTTGATCCTCGGACCCTTCGTGGGGGCCGTGGTCGGCGAGCTCACGGTACGGCGGGAGTGGCGACGCGCCGGACGGGTCGGCCTCGGCACCTGGCTCGGAGTCGCTCTGGGGACCGTGGCGAAGATCGCGCTCGTCGTGGCGATGCTGGGGGTCTTCGGATTCTCCTGGTTTGCGTGACCGGATCGCCTCTCCAGGTGGCCCGGCCGGCTGTGGTTGATACTCTCCTCGAACCCAGGAACCGGACGGCGGGTCACCCCTCGCCGCCATCGACGGAGCACCCGATGGTCGACCCAACGGATCGAAACGAGCCGGATGCGCGCCTCGCCGACGAGATGATCTCCGTCGTGCTGCCGGCCTACAACGAGGAGGAGGCGGTCGCCGAGATGGTGGAGGGGACGCGGCGCGCCCTCGAGCAGGCCGGCCTGGCGCCGTTCGAGATCCTGGTCGTCGACGACGGCTCGACGGACGCCACCGCGGAGCGCGCCGAGGGGGCGGGCGCGCGCCTCGTCAGTCACCCGCAGAACGTGGGCTACGGCCGTTCGCTCAAGGATGGCATCCTGGCGGCCTGCGGCGACACGATCGTGATCAGCGACGCCGACGGCAGCTATCCGCCGGAGGCCATCCCGCAACTGGTCGAACGCTATCGCGAGGGCTGGGACATGGTGATCGCGCGCCGCTCCAACTTCCGAGACTCCGTCGGCAAATCGTTGATGCGGCGTGTGCTCCGTTGGCTCGTGGAGTACACAGCGGGTCGCAAAGTGCCGGACGTGAACTCGGGCCTCCGGGTGTTCAGCAAGAAGATGATCGAGCCCCGCTTCCAGACGCTGTCCGACGGCTTCAGCTTCACGACCTCCTCGACTCTGGCCTACGCGCTGTCCAGCCGCTTCGTGGCTTTTGTCCCCATCGTGTACGGTCCGCGCGCTGGCGGTTCGAAGGTCAAGCTGTTCTCCGACTCGATGCGTACGCTGCAGTACATCGTGCAGGCCCTCGTGTACTTCAATCCGCTGAAGATCTTCGTCCTCGGCGCCGGGATCTGCATCGCGCTCGCCTTCCTGGGCTTCGCCACCTCGGCTCTGCTGGGGTTCCGGGTGGGCTACCTCCTGGGGGTGGGCGGCCTGCTGCTGGCGGTGCCCGTCTTCTCCCTCGGCCTGCTGGCGGACCTGCTGAAGCGGATCCTGGACAAGTAGCCGGTCACCTCGGGCGGGCGGTCAGCCGCTCCTCCAGGATGCGCACCGCGGGCCGCGCCTCCTGGTAGTGGCGCAGACGTTCGCCCAGGGCGCGGGCGCGTTCCCGGAGTCGTCGATCCTCGGCCCCGGCGAGGATCGCTTCGGCGATCCGCCGCGGCTCGGGTCCGACGACGCTGCCGACCCGGCCGGCGCCGGTCCGCTCCAGCCGGAGGGCGTTCGAGGGCTGGTCGCGGCCGACGGGGAACACCAGGACCGGGACGTCGTGGAAGAGCGCCTCGTGCAGGGTTCCCAGACCCGCGTGGGAGACGACGAGGCGCGAGTGCCGGAGGAGGTCGAGCTGCGGGGCCCGTCGCACGATCCGGACGCGGTCGCCCCCGCGGATCCCGCCGGGGTCCGGACCCCCGGTGGAGAGGACCATATGGGCCGGGGTGAGGGTTTCCACGGCTTCGACGAGGGCTTGGAGGAAGCGTCGCCCCGCGGGTCGCCGCCAGATCTGCCGGCCGAGGTAGGCGTAGACGGGGAGGCGGGCTCCGGAGAGATGACGGAGACCCTCTCCCTGGGCGGGCCGGAGCAGGTCGATCAGCGGGCCGGCGTAGGATCGCTGTCGCGGGCGACTCCCGGTGAGGTCGAGCTCCGGGATCGAGGCGACGAGGCGCGGCGCGGCGCCGAGCCCCGCGTGGCCGAGCCGTCGCGCCCGCGCCGACATCCCGAGCTGCCTCCAGACGGTGTCGCGATGCCACCCGGCGCCGCGTGCCTGGATCAGGCGCCCGACGCGGCGAAAATCCAGGGAGCGGCTGGCGCGATGAACGGCGAGCCGCCAGTCCTCTCGCACCTGCCGCCACCAGGGAACCTGGCGGTCGGGGAAGTGGGTATGGAGCCAGACGACAGGAACGCCCTGCGCCCAGGCGAGCTGGGGGAGGGCGCGCAGGGAGCTGTCGGCCACCAGGAGATCGAATCGTTCCCTCTCGAAGAGGGCGGCCGAACGGGCGACGGCGATCTGGTAGCGCGCCACCTCCTGCAAGGGAGCCGAAACGCCTCCCGAGAGCCGTCGTTCATCATCTCGGGCGGACTCGAGGGTCAGGTGGCGGAACGGGCGCCGGGCGTAGGCGGAGGCCTCCGCCCGGCGACCGGCGAACACGACCTCGTGGCCGGCCTCCTCGAGAAACGTGGCCAGTGCGAAGGCTCGGTGGCGGTGACCGGTCTCGCCGGGGTGGACGGTCAGGCACAGCTTGGCCATGGCGGGCTCGGGAAGCGGTGGGTGTGGAGTTGGAGTCTCGATTCGGCGCCGTGACGAGCGCCTGGCGGAACCTCGAAAGATGTCAATCCTACCGGAGATTTCGTCGCCTCGGTGGACCCCCGGCCATCGCCCGAGGGGCCGGCACGGGTCGGGTCCAGGGGTCCTTGGCGGAGACGGGGGCATCTGGGAGAATGAGCAGTCTCGATCGACGACCGTACCGCTGGCTTGCGGATCCTGCACGGCTTGGACGAGCAGATGGCGGAGGCCACCGGGCTGCCTTCGGGCCCGAGCTTCCACTTCCTGCTGAACAACGCCACGTTCAAGGACAACCGGCTGCCACCCCGGGGCTACGACAGCGCCGCCTTCGAGGAGGCCCAGTCGCCGGT
>CAJQNK010000004.1 GCA_905479655.1 uncultured bacterium
GAGAGCGTCACCTCGGCGAGGTAGTCGAGGCCCACGTAGTCGATCGGACCGCCCTTCACGAGGCTCACCGGGGCGTCCACACTGTCGCCCCAGAACCCCTGTCCGTTGCCGATTCGAATGGTCTTCATGGCGCGGGAAGGGTACCACGGCAGGGGACTCCGGGAAGACCGCCGGGCACTACGTCTGGAGCACTCCCGTACGGAACTCTCCGAGCTCCGTCTGGTGCGCCGCGCAGGCGAGCGACCGAGCCAGGACCTGGCGCGTCGCGGCGGGATCGATGATCGCGTCGACCCAGAGCCGCGCAGCTGCGTAACGGGGGTCCGACGCCGCGGCGTAGCTGGCCCGGATGTCGTCGAGGAGAGCCTGCTTCTCCTCCTCGGAGACGTCCGCCCCGCGGTTCTTCAGCTGGATCGCGGCGAGCGTCTTCGACGCCTGGTCGCCCCCCATCACGGAGATCCGGGCCGACGGCCAGGCATAGAGGAAGCGCGCCCCGTAGGCCTTGCCGCACATCGCGTAGTTGCCGGCGCCGAACGAGTTGCCGATGAAGAGCGTGATCTTGGGCACCACGCTGTTGGCCACGGCGTTGACCATCTTCGCGCCGTCCTTGATGATGCCGCCGCGCTCCGCCCGGCTCCCCACCATGAAGCCCGTCACGTCCTGCACGAAGAGGAGCGGGATCCCCTTCTGGTTGCACAGCTCCACGAAGCGTGCGCCCTTGTCCGCGGAGTCGGAGTAGATGACGCCGCCGATCTGCAGCTCCTTGTCGGCCGCGCCGGTGCCGGTCCGCCGGTCGACGATCGAGCGCTGATTGGCGACGATCCCCACGGCCCAGCCCTCGATCCAACCCGTGCCGCAGACCAGGGTCCTGCCGTAGTTGGCCTTGTACTCGTCGAGCTCGCTGCCGTCGAGCAGCCGCGCCAGGATCTCCCGGGCCTCGTAGGGCCTGGAGCCATCCTCGGGCAGCAGGCCGTAGAGGTCGTCGGCCGGATGGAGTGGCGCCCGCGGCTCGCGGCGGGCGAAGCGCGCCTGGGGCGGCTCCGCCAGCTGGGCGAACTGGCTCCGCATCTTGGCGATGCACGACGCGTCGTCCGGATGCCGGTGGTCTACCACGCCGGAGACGTCGCAATGGACCAGGGCGCCACCCAGCTCCTGGTTGTCGATCACCTCGCCGATCGCCGCCTTGACCAGGTGGGCGCCGGCCAGGAAGATCGATCCCGTGCCCTCCACGATGTGGGACTCGTCGCTCATGATGGGCAGGTAGGCGCCGCCGGCGACACACGGCCCCATGATGGCGGCCATCTGGTAGATCCCCGCGGCGGAGAGCCGGGCGTTGTTGTAGAAGGCCCGGCCGAAGTGGTCCCGGTCCGGGAAGATCTCGTCCTGCATCGGCAGGAAGACGCCCGCGGAGTCGACCAGGTAGACGACCGGGAGCCGGTTCTCGAGCGCGATCTCCTGGGCCCGCAGCACCTTCTTGCAGGTCAGGGGGAACCAGGCTCCCGCCTTCACCGTGGCGTCGTTGGCGACGACGACGGCCTCGCGTCCCGCGATGGTTCCGATCCCGACGACGACCCCGGCCGACGGGGCGCCGCCGTACTCCTCGTAGCAGCCGTGCGCCACCCACAACCCCAACTCGAGAAAGGGAGTGCCGTCGTCGCACAGCGCGGCGACCCGCTCCCGCGCCGTCATCTTGCCCTTCGCCCGCTGCTTCGCCTGGGCCTTCTCCCCACCCCCGAGACGCAGCGTCTCCTCCTGCCTCCGGAGGTCCGCCAGCCGCTCGCGCCAGTGCTCCGCCCGCTTCTCGAACCCGGCGTCCCGCCGGACCTTGGTTTCGATCTTCGCCACGGTTCTTCGCCTCCTCGCCGCCGCCACCGGTGTGCCTGTCCGCCCATTCCGAGAGGACGGCGATGCCGGGATCATGCGGTGCCGGGATTATAGGGGCTGGGTCGGAGGCGCCGGCGCTCTGTTACGATCCTGCCGCCGTGAGGATCCGCGTTCTCGCCTTCGCCACCGCTTCCGACGCCCTGGGTGGCAGCGAGCGCGAGGTGGAGATCCGCGAGGGTGCCAGCGTCGCGGATCTCAAGCGACTCCTCGAGCGCGACAGGCCCGGACTCGCGGCGCTGTGGCCCCGCATCGCCCTCGCCGTGGACGAGCGCCTGGCCGGCGACGCGCACATCCTCGAGGACGGTGCCGAGGTGGCCCTCCTGCCGCCGGTCTCCGGCGGCTCCGGCGGTCCCGCGCTCCTGGTCGACGGGCCCATCGACGTCGCGGCGCTCGTCACTTCGGTCAGCCAGCTGTCCTGCGGCGCCGTGCTGCTCTTCCTCGGCAACGTGCGCGACCACCACGCGGGACGACCGGTGACCGGCATCACCTACCACGCCTACCGCTCCATGGCCGAGCGCCGCCTGGCCGCCCTCGTGGCCGACCTCGAGTCCGCGGACCCGGAGCTGGCCGTCGGTGTCGTCCATCGCCTGGGCGAGCTCCGGGCGGGTGAGACCAGCGTCGCCATCGCCGTCGCCTCGCCGCACCGCGAGGTCGCCTACGAGGCGAGCCGGACCGCGCTCGAGCGGCTCAAACGCGAGGTGCCGATCTGGAAGCGGGAGCTGTACACCGACGGCGACGCGCGGTGGCGGGAGGAGGAGCCGCTGGGGTCGGGCTAGCCGAGGCTAGCCGCTCGCGGCCAGCCGCAGCCACGCCCGGAACCGCATCTCGAGCGGGCGCCAGTCGACGCCGAGCGCCGCACCGAGCGCCCCCGGGCTGGGAGGCCCCCCGGCGGCCACGCCGCGCAGGAAGCGCCGGAACGCGTCGGCCAGTGCCGGATCGCCCGAGGACAGCAGGAAGCGGATGAAGAGCGCGCTCTCGGCGTAGTGGAGCTGGCGGTCGTCCGAGCGGACGAAGCTCTCGTGATCCATCGCCAGGAGGTCGGGCAGGGGCACCTGCCGACCCGTTCCGAAGGCGGTGTCCACGAAGATCGCGGCCGCGATGCCACCGTGGCGTTCCACGCGGTGGCCCCCGATCGGCACCGTCTCGCCCCCGAGGCGCTCCGGCAGCAACCGCCCCCCGTCCGTGATCCGGCCGTGGGCCAGGTCGTCGGCCAGCCCTTCGTCGAGCCACGGGGGCAGCGCCGGGCCCACCGCCCGTCGATTGAGGAGGTGCGCCAGCTCGTGGACGAGGGTCGACTCGATCTCGCTCCCGGGACCGGCAGCGTGGAGCGCGACCAGCCCGCCGCCCGTGTGGCCCGTGGCCGGCAGGTCGGCGACCTCCTCCTCCCCGGCCTGGAAGGCCCGGTAGTCGGCCTGCAACCGATAGAGAACGATCGCCTCCCGGGGGTGACCCACCGGGTCGACGCCGTAGCGCAGGCGGTAGGCCGACTCGACACCCGTCGCGATCCGATCCAGGCGCTCCAGGAAGGGACCGGCGTCCAGATCCGTGTACAGCGGATACGGGCCGAGGGTCGCGGTCCTCTCCTCCCGCATGAGGGCGCGCGCCACGGCGAGCCGTTCCGGATCCGCCTCGCGGCCGGGCAGGGGGCCCGGGGGCACCGCCTCTCTTCCGAGGGGTGGCTCGAGGCTCTTGCGCGGGCCCGGCAGGTGGACCCAACCCTCCCGACCCCGGATGCGGACACGGAACCACTCCCCCCGACGCTCCAGCCAGGGGAGGTTGGCGGTGGCCGTGGTCGTGACCCACGCCCGCGATGCCGGCCTCGGCTCCGCCCGGACCGCCGTGCCCTCGGGCACCCACACCCGGGGACGGGCGCCCACCTCGTCCGGGTCCGCAGGAACGAAGACGACCCCGGAACTCGACGAGGCCACCTCCTCCCCCGCCGTTCCGATGGCGCCCGAGGAGACCCCCGAGGAGGCCCCCGGCGAGCCCTCCTCCGGGCCCAGGTAGGCCTCCCGGAAGCGGGCAGCCAGCCCTCCGACGACCGGCCACTCCTCGGCCCGTGCGACGATCGGCGCGTCGGGATGGCGCGTCAGCCAGGCGAAGCCCGCGAGCGCCGCCACCAGCAGCAGGAGACGGAGCCAGGGGCCGGTCGAGCTTCGGCTCACGAGGCGGTCAGTACCTGGGCACCGAGGGATCGACCTCCAGGCTCCAGGCCTCGATGCCCCCGGCGAGGTTGAGGGTCAGCGGAAATCCCCGTGCCGCGAGGAAACGGCAGGCCTCGGCGGAGCGCACGCCGGTGTGGCAGTAGACGACGATCTCACGCTCCCGATCGAGCTCCTCGAAGCGAACCGGCAGCTCGTGCAACGGCACCAGGGTCGAGCCCTCGATACGGCAGTAGGCGTGCTCGTTGGGGTTGCGCACGTCGAGGAGGAGGGGCGGCGCGTTCGACCCGAGGCGCTCGGCGACCTGCCGCGGGGCGAGCTGGACGACCCCGGAGGGGTCCGGCGGAGGCCCGGGGCGCGGGGCCGGCCCTCCCGAGGGGTCGGCACAGACGGCCGCGGTCTCCCGGAGCGAGATCTCCGCGGGCTCCCGAGAGCACACCGGGCACTCCGGGCTCCTCGGGAGCTGGAGCTCGCGAAAGCGGAAGGCGAGCGCGTCGAACAGCACGAGACGTCCCACCAGGGAGTCGCCCGCACCGAGGATCCACTTCACCGCCTCGTTCGCCTGCAGCGCTCCGACGATCCCCGGCAGGACCCCCAGGACGCCGCCCTCGGCGCAGGACGGCACCAGCCCCGGCGGCGGCGGCTCGGGGAAGAGGCACCGGTAGCACGGCCCGCCCGGCGCCCCGAAGATCGACACCTGGCCCTCGAACCGGAAGACGGCCCCCCAGACGTCCGGCCGGCCGGCTTTCACGCAGGCGTCGTTCACCAGGTAGCGGGTCGGGAAGTTGTCGCTGCCGTCGACCACCAGGTCGTAGCCCTCCACCAGCTCCAGCGCGTTGCCGGCGTCGAGGCGCACCGGATGCGGCTCGAACCGGACATTGGGGTTGACCCCGCGCAGTCGCTCCACCGCCGCCTCGATCTTCGGCCTTCCCAGGTCCGCGTCGCCGTAGAGCACCTGGCGCTGGAGGTTCGACTCGTCGACGCGGTCGAACTCCACGAGCCCGAGCGTGCCGACGCCCGCGGCGGCGAGGTACAAGGAGGCGGGCGAGCCGAGACCGCCGGCGCCCACCAGCAGGACCCGGGCGGCCCGGAGCCGCTCCTGGCCCTCCACGCCGACCTCGGGGATGACCAGGTGCCGCGCGTAGCGCCGCAGCTCCGCCGCGCTGAGCGTGCTGCTTCCGGCGGCGATCTCGTCGAGCGTGCTCATCGTGGGCTCCTCACTCCCGGCCCGGCCTCTCGTCCACGGTCGCGACCCGCTCCTCCCGCATCGTCTCCTCCCGCATCGTCGCCCCACGACACCGCCGGTAGCTGCGCAGGACGGGCGACCCCACGGCCGGTACCGAAACCAGCAGGTAGCTTACCCCCGGCCACGCCTCGGCCTCGTCCCTGGCGCTGGGGAGGGCGACGCCCTCCGGGTGAGAGTGGTAGAAGCCCACCAGCTCCAACCCTCGGCGCCGTGCCGCGAACAGGCCCGCCGCGAGATCCGCCGGGTCGACGACGTAGCCGCGCCGCCGGTCCGCCGCGACGTTTCGCGCCGGCCTGACCGTCAGCACCCGCACACGACCGCTGGCGAGCCGTCCCAGCAGCAGGCCGCAGGCCTCCTCGGGCGAGGCGCTCCGGGCGTGCCTCCATACCACCCGCTCCGCCTCGGACGACAGCTCCAGCGTCGCGACCGGTCGAGCCAGTTCCACGGGGCCGACTCTACGCCTCCCGGGCCCCGCCCGCGGGTGCGACCCGACCCTTCGGGACGAATCCGTGACATTTCTCTGCTGTGATCGGACCATCCGATAGCGACAGGACGAACTCCAACGCCCTGAGATCTCGAGAAGGAACCCCGTCGATGAGAGCTTCCCAGAGCCGCCCCTGCCTCCGCTCCAACCTGCGCTCCAACCTGCGCCTCGTCACACTGCTCTGGGCCCTCTCCGCGCTGGCCCTCGCCGCCACGGCCACCGCCCAGGTGGCGCGCCAGACCGACTGGTCCGGCGGCCCCGGCGAGACCGGTCCGGTCCCGGATCCCGGCGACCGCTTCGACACCTCTTCCGACATCGCCTGGCTCTCCTTCCCGGGGCGCGTGGCGCTGGCGGGCGACATCGTGCCCAACCCGGTCGAGTCCGTCGTATCGGACGACGCCGGCCTCTCCCGCCAGGTCTCCTCCGGTGATCTCGACGGCGACGGTCGGGACGAGCTGGTGAGCGTCGACCCCACGACGGACCCCTTCAACCCCGTCGGGGCGATCTGGTGGTGGGACCGGGCCAGCGACGGCACCTGGATCCAGCACGCCGTCAGCAACACCTTCTGGGGCGCGGAGCACACCGGCACGGCGGACATCGACGGGGACGGGGACCTGGACGTCATCGTCGCGGCCTACTACGGCGTCGCCGACCCGCCGCCGCCGGGAGGCGAGTCCCGCAACGGCCGCTACGCCTGGTTCGAGAACCTCGCGGGCGACGCCTCCGCCTGGCAGGAGCACGTGGTGGGTGAGCTCTACTGGGGCGCCAACTGGATCGCCGCGGGCGACCTCGACGGCGACGGCGACCTCGACCTGGCCGGCGCCTCGGAGCTCACCGACGGCGTCTTCGAGCAGGAGGCCGACCTGGTCTGGTTCGAGAACGAGGACGGCGAGGGAGACTCGTGGACGGCCCACACGGTCGCCGACTTCTTCCCCAACGCCTCGGAGGTGCACCTGGTGGACATGGACGGGGACGAGGACCTCGACCTTCTCGGCACCCACAGCGCCCAGATCGGGTCCTCCACCAACTCCTGGTGGGAGAACGAGACGGGCGACGCCTCGATTCTCATCCAGCACGAGATCCCGGGCTCGTTCTCGGGCTCCGGCCACGTCGACGCGGGCGACCTCGACGGCGACGGCGATATCGACCTCATGGGCGGCGGCCTCCTCGGCAGCGAGCTGCTGGTCTGGGAGAACCTCGACGGACAGGCCGACTCGTGGACGGTGTGGCTGGTCGGCGTGCTGGTGAACGGCCGGGTTCTGGAGCTGGTCGACGTCGACGGGGACGGCGACCTCGACGCCCTGACGGCCTCCGGCCTGTCGCTGGGCTCCGGCTCCGCCACCTGGTACGAGAACGTCGACGGCGGCGGGCTCCTGTGGACCCTGCGCCCCATCGTCTCCTTCCTCGACTCGAACCCGTGGATCGCGGCGGCCGACGTGGACGCCGACGGGATGCTGGACGCCGTCGTCGCAGACGAGAACATCAGCTTCCCGAAGGACCGGGCGATCCTCACCTACGACCTCGTGGCGCCCCGAGCCGGCGGCGAGCTCGTCTCCTCGGTCCTCGACGGCGGCGATACGCCGCCCTGGGCGATCGCCGGCTGGGACGCCTCCGGGCCGGTCGACGGCTCCCTGGGAGTGGAGGTTCGCGCCTCGGACGACCCGGCCGACCTGGGCGCCTGGATCGGCGTGCCGGCGTCGGGGACGGATCTCTCGACCCTGATCGACCCAGCCAGCCGCTATCTCCAGTACCGGCTGACCCTCGCGGCCGGAGCCCAGGCGTCACCGATCCTGCGCTCCATCGACTTCGACGCCCTCGCGCTGTTGCCCCCCGATCCCGGCGTGGCCGGCGTGGACAACGTCCTCACGGCCCGCTGGGCTCGACCCGGCGAGATCGTGACCTTCGTCGCGGGCAAGGGCTCCGGCACCCGCGAGCTCCCGGGCTGCCCGGGAGTCACGGTCGGCGTCGGGAACCCCGTGGTCCTGGGGTCCGCCGTCGTGGATGCCGCGGGCGAGGCCAGCGTCACGTTCCGGATTCCCGGTGGCGCCGAGGGTCGAGCTCTCCGCTTCCAGGCCGTGGGCCGTGCCCTCTGCGTCGCCTCGCCGCCGCTCGAGGTGGTGATCCAGTGAAGCGGGCGACGGCGGCGTTGGACCACGTCCTCCTGGCCGTACCGGCCCTGGGGCCGGCGTCCGCCTCTCTGATGCGGACCCACGGCCTGGCCTCGGTGCCGGGGGGGCGGCACCCGGGCCACGGCACCGAGAATCGCATCGTCCCCCTGGGCGGAAGCTATCTCGAGCTGGTGGCGGCGGTCGACGCCGCCGAGGCCGGGACGAGCCTCTTCGGCCGGCGGGTCGCGGCGGCCGCGAACCGCGGAGGCCCCTTCGCCGTCTGCCTGCGGGTTCCCGACATCGAGCCGGTGGCTCGACGCCTCGGCCTCGAGATCATCCCGATGTCGCGGCGGCGTCCGGACGGCAGCGTGCTCGGGTGGCGCCTGGCCGGCCTGGCGGAGGCCATGGGCGAGGAGCGACTGCCGTTCTTCATCGAGTGGCGCATCCCGGCCGCCAGCTTTCCGGGGCGCGAGCGAGCCCTGCACCGGTGCCGGCCCGAGGGCCTGGCCGAGGTGAAGGTCGGGGGCGGCGCCGCCCGGCTCCGCGCCTGGATCGGCGGCCGGGTCCCGGGGCTCGAGCCGGTCGACGGCCCTCCCGGGATCCGTCGGGTCGTGGTCGCCACCGGCCGCGAGCCCATCGCGATCCCCGCCTGAAACCCCTCCGTACGACGCGCCTGTCGACTCAGGGGCTCTTTCGCCAGACGTTCCAGTCGGCGTTGTCGCAGATCTCACACGAGCCGCGGAAGGCCTCGCCGGCCAGCTCGTCGTCGAACAGGCAGTAGGCGAACCAGGCCGTGACGTAGCCGCGGTAGCCGTCGCCGTCGCCCAACGGGTCGAAGTGGGTGCCACCCTCGAGGATGGCGAGGATCGCCTTGACCGGCGAGGGCACGAAGACGCCCCCGCCGACCACCTCGGGCGGCACGATGACGTCGGCGGTGCCGGAGAGGATCAGCATGGGCCCCTTCACGCCCTCGACGTTGCCGGGCACCGGCTGGATCGGCGCGCTGCAGCGCAGCCGCGCGTCGTTGGCCGCGTTGATGGTGCCCTCGCCGCCCTGGGAGTGGCCGGTCGCGCCGATCCGATCCACGTCGATCGCCCCGAACAGCGCGCTGGTCGGGTCCTCGTTCTGCTCCAGGATCCAGTCCACGCCCTCGAGCATGGCGTCCCCCGAGCCCACGAACGGCGAGTTCGACGCGATGACGACGAAGCCGTGGGAGGCGAGGTGATCCAGCAGGTCGAAGTAGAACAGCGGGATCGCCAGCGTCCCGTTGCCCCAGGTGATCACCGGGTGCAACACGCCTTCGGCCCCCGGGTCGGCCGGTCGGAACAGGCTGAAGTCGTTGCCGGGTCCGGTGGCGAGGTCGCTGAAGGTGGGAAAGGAGCCACGGGCCGCGAAGAGATCCTCGATGGGCTCGGCGGCGCTGGCGACCGGCAGACCGAGGACGAGGGCGACGACGAGGAGGGCGGGGGCGAATCGGGTCATCGGAGTTCCTCCAGGCAGTTCCGGGTCGGGGGACAGAAAGACGATGGTCTCAAGGAGATCACGATCCGAGCCGCTTCTCCAAGTCCGGTCGAACACCGCGCACGGGGTCACCGGGCACGGGGTCACCCTGGGGTGGCCGCGGCGCGCCGGAGATAGACTCTCGCGGCCAGTTGCCATGCCCAGCCCTTCCCCCAAGTCGGCCTCCGCCGTCGGCGCCGTCGCGATCTGCCTCTCCGCCGCCCTCTGGGGCCTCGATGGCGTCGTTCTCACGCCGCGCCTCGCCCCCCTGGCCGTGCCCTTCGTGGTCTTCCTGCTCCACGCGGTGCCGTTCCTCTTCATGCAACCGTTCCTCGCGGGAACCTGGCGGCGCCTGGCGAGCCTCGAGCCCTCCGGCTGGCTCTTCCTCGTCCTCGTCTCGGCCACCGGCGGCCTGCTCGGCACCCTGGCCATCGTCCGGGCCCTCTTCCTGGTGGAGTTCAACCAGCTCTCGGTGGTCGTCCTGCTGCAGAAGCTGCAACCCGTCTTCGCCATCGGGCTGGCCGCGGCGCTGCTGGGCGAGAGATTCAGCCGTCTCTTCTTCGTCAAGGCCCTCCTGGCGCTGGCCGGCGCCTACCTGCTGACCTTCGGCGCCGCGCTGCCGAGTCTCTCGTCGGACTCCGCCAGCACCCAGGCGGCGTTCTGGGCGTTCGTCGCGGCGGCCGCCTTCGGCTCCGCCACCGTCTTCGGCAAGCGGCTGCTGGGGACCCTCGACTTCCGTCAGGCGACCTTCGGCCGCTACGGGGTCACCTCCGTGCTGGCCCTCGTGTGGCTCCTCGTCTCGGGCACGGGCCTGCCGTTCGAGACCATGACCCGCGAACACTGGCTGCTGATCTTCGTCATCGGCGCCACGACCGGCAGCGGCGCGCTCTTCCTCTACTACTTCGGTCTCCAGCGGGTGCGGGCGGGGGTCGCGGCGCTGTGCGAGCTCTGTCTGCCGCTCTCCGCGATCCTCTTCGACTACACGGTCAACGACTCCCGCCTCGGGCCGTGGCAGTGGCTGGGAGCCACCCTCCTCGTGGGCTCCATCGGCTGGGTCTCAGCCACGCCGGGCCGGCCCAGGCCCCGGTAGGGGCGGATCTTCGAGGCCGCGGGACTCCCCCCGACGGGACCGTCCGGCGATTCGATTCGAACCCTCTCGGCACCGGCTGCGTCTCCATGGCAGAAGGGCGGTCCAGCGTGCCGCCTCCCTGTTGCCTCGTGCCCCGATCCGGAAGGAGCAGCCCATGCCCCGTCGCCGTCCACCGCGTCCCCTCGTCGTCGCCGCCACCCTCCTGACCATCGCCATGTCGCCCGCCGCGAGCGGGGCCGAGCCGGCCGCGCCCATTTCGCTCGCCGACGACCTCGCGGCCCGCGCCCAGCGGCTGTTCGAGCTCGAGGGGACGCCAGGGATGGCCGTGGCCGCCGTCCAGGACGGCAGGATCGTCCTCGAGGCCGGCTTCGGCCTGGCCGATGTCGAGGCCGGGCGGCCCGTCACGACCGGCACCCGCTTCTACATCGCCTCCACCACGAAGTCTCTCACCGCCTTCGCCGCGATCCAGCTCGCCCGGCGTGGCGAGCTGGACCTGGATGCCCCTCTCTCCCGCCTCCTCCCCGACCTGCGTCTGGCCGCTCCCCTCGATCCGGCGACGATCACGCTCCGGGACCTCATCGGCCTCACCCACGGCATCGAGGACTCCGGGCCGGTCGTCTTCCGGACGGCCTTCAGCGGCGACTTCGACCGCGAGACCCTCCTGCGACTCCTGGCGGAGTACGGCCCGGCCGAGCAGGGGCGTGCCTTCCGCTACGGCAACCTGGGCTACAACATCGCCGGCATGGTCCTCGAGGAGGCGACCGGCGAGAGCTGGAAGACCGTCGTGGAGCGGGAGGTTCTGAAGCCGGCCGGGATGGACCTCACCACCGCCTGGCGCTCGCGGGTGCCCCTCGAGAGCCAGGCCATGCCGTACCGACCCGCGGACGACGGCTTCGAGCGGGCGCCCTACGCCAAGGGCGACGCCAACCTGCACGCAGCGGGCGGCCACCTGTCGACGGCGGGCGACATGGCCCGCTGGGTGGCCCTGCACCTCGATGCCGGGGTCCTCGACGGTCGCCAGGCCTTCCCGGCGGAGGCCGTCGCGGAGAGCCACCGCCAACACGTGGAACAGGAGCGGACCTTCGACGCGATCCAGCGCTGGGGCTGGGGACTCGGCTGGGACCTCGGCACCTGGGAAGGGGAGACGCTGATCCACCGCTTCGGCAGCTTCCCGGGCTTCCGCTCCCACGTCTCCTTCATGCCCGAACGGGGCGTCGGCGTGGTCGTCCTGGTCAACGAAGGCACCCTCGGGTCCCACCTCGCCGACGCCGTCGCCTGGGCTCTGTACGACCGGCTCCTCGAGCGGCCCGACACGCAGACCTACTTCGCCGAGCATCTGGCGGCGACGCGCGCCACCCTGGCCGAGGGTCGGGAGGCCCTGCGCGCCGATCGGGCCCGTCGAGCCAACCGCTCGCAGACCCTGCCCCACCCCCTGGCGGCCTACGCCGGCCGCTATGTCAACGACGAGATCGGAACCCTCGAGATCGATCTGACGGGGAACCGCCTCCAGGCTCGCGCCGGAGAGGCCGAGAGCGGGGTCGAGGTGTATGACGCGCAGGCGGAGCAGCTCCGACTCGAGCTCACCGGCGGAGGCTCCGTCGCGACCATGGTCTTCGCCGACGGGGAGGGGCAGAAGGCGATCGCCGTCGAGTGGCTGGGCCGTCGCTTCGAGCGGGTCGAGGACTGAGTCGCGCGGTCGGGTGTCACGCGGTCGGATTCAAACCGGCGGATTCACACGGGCGATTCACATGGGCGGATTCACGTGGGGGCTTCCGGCGCCCGGTTACAACGCGATAGGGTCGGGCTCCCTGGCGGGCGCCCGTCCGTCCCCATCTCCGCGCCCCCACACCCGAACCATGCTCCCACGCGCCGACCTCGAACACCTGGCCCGCGTCGGCTACCGCCAGGCGCGACGGATCGTCATCCTGGTGATCGGCGTCACCGTCATCCTGGTGGGCGTGGCGATGATCGTCCTCCCGGGGCCCGCCTTCGTGGTCATCCCGGCCGGCCTCGCCATCCTGGCGCTGGAGTTCGCCTGGGCTCGGCGCTGGCTGCGGCGTCTCCGGGTGACCGCCCGGGGTCTGGGACGTCGGGTCCGGCGGACCCGACGACGGGTCTCGGAGGCTCGGCAGCGTTCGATCGAGGCCCGCCGAGGCCCGGCGCCCGAGGCGCGAACGCTCCCCTGAGCCGGCGCCCGGGAGCCTGTTGCGCACAGCCCCGAGGGGCCGGCCTCAGCTCTCCAGCTCGCTGTCCCAGTAGAGGAAGTCGGTCCAGCTCCGGTGCAGGTGGCGCGGTGGGAAGGAGCGGCCGCGCACGCGCAGCTCCGACGCGTGGGGCGGCCGGGGCCGCCGCCGCAGCAGCATCCCCGCCTCGCTCGGGGTCCGGCATCCCTTCCGCTCGTTGCACACCCGACAGGCCGTCACCACGTTGCGCCACGAGCTGACGCCGCCGCGCGAGCGGGGCACGACGTGGTCGAACGTCAGCTCCTCGGCCCGTTCGCGACGCCCGCAGAACTGACAGGTGAACCGATCGCGCAGGAAGACGTTGAAACGGGTGAAGGCGGGACGCCGACGGTTCGGCGCCACGTAGTCCTTCAGCGAGACGACGCTCGGCAACCGCATGCGCACGCTGGGCGACCGGACCTCCCGCTCGTACTCCGATACGATGTGGACTCGGTCGAGGAAGACCGCCTTCACCGTCTCCTGCCAAGGCCAGAGCGACAGCGGGTAGTAGCTCAACGGCCGAAAATCGGCGTTGAGGACCAGCGCCTGGTAGCGGTGGATCGGGATGGCGCCCGCGAAGTTCATGGCTGCTCTACCGTGTCTATCCGACGGAACCCACGTTTGGCAAGGCCGCCTCTCATCCGGGGCGGTCTTTCACCCCTTCGTCACCGCGCCTCCGGAGCACCCGGCGGAAGCACGCCGGGGCCCCGGGGCACAGCTCGAGGAGTTCAACGAATGGACCGCTCTTACCGTCTCGCCCGGCGATCCGGTCTCGCCGCCGCGATCCTCGTCTCCTCCCTCCTGGTCGCCCCCGCGGGGGCCCAGGTCGGGGAGGCCCTCTCCTTCGGCACCCACGCCGTCCGCCACCCGGGGTCGCGGGCGATCGGCCTCGCCACGGTGGAGATCGAGAGGGACATCGCCGTTTTCACCAGCCGCCTCCTGGGCGAGGACGGGGCGCTGCTGGGCACCCTGCGCTTCCCGCCCTCCGAGGACGGGAGCGTCCAGGTGGAGCTGAGCCGCGAGGGTCACCGCTGGGCCGGCGAGGGCGACGGTCAGGCGCTCACCGTCACCGATCTCGAGACCGGCGACGAGACGGTGCTCCGCTGGCGGCCACGGGTTCGCGGACAGGACCCGGGGGGCTGGGAGTCGGACCAGGAGCCGCCGGAGGCAGCCCTGCTCCTGGCCCACGGCTACGCGGAGAGTGTGGCGGCGCTCGGCCTCGCGCCCTGGGAGTGACCGGGTGATCCGGCGGGAGGAGTCGAGCCCTTGAAGCGACCCATGAAGCGACCCGTGAAGCGTCTGCTCATCATCGCCGCGCTGTCGATCGCGGGCGTGGCGGCCGTAGCGGCCGTGGTGGCCGTGCGCACGGTCACGTTCGGTGACGGTTCGCCGCACGAGACCGGCGCGGTCGTCGTTGCTCCCGAGATGGAGCCGGCCGAGCTCGCCGAACGTCTGGCGGCGGCCCTGCGCCTGGCGACGGTCTCGACCGGAGGGGCCGTGGCGGCGGACCTCGAGCCCTTCGACGCCTTCCTGGCGTACCTCGAGGCCACCTACCCCGCGGTCCACTCCGGCCTGCGGGTGGAGCGGGTCGGCGGCCACTCCCTGCTCCTGACCTGGGTCGGCGACGACGCCACACTCGAGCCCGTCGTGCTGACCGGCCACTACGACGTCGTGCCGGCGCGGTCGGTGGCCGGTGCGGAGTGGACGCACCCCCCGTTCGCCGGCGTGGTCGCCGACGGCTACGTCTGGGGTCGCGGCGCGATGGACGACAAGTCCTCGGTTCTCGGGATCCTCGAGGCGGCCGAGGCTCTCCTCGCCGACGGCTTCAACCCGCAACGCACCGTGCTGCTCGCCTTCGGCCACGACGAGGAGGTCGGCGGGAGAGACGGCGCCCGGCTCGTCGCCGAGCGGCTCGCGGCGAGGGGCGTCGCACCCGCCTGGCTCCTGGACGAAGGGGGGATGGTCACGGACGGCGTCGTGCCGGGGGTGACGGCGCCGGTGGCGCTGGTCAACGTCGCGGAGAAGGGGTTCCTCTCTCTGGAGCTCGTGGCGCGCTCCACCGGCGGCCACTCGTCCATGCCTCCGCGCGAGACCGCCGTCGGTCTTCTGGGGCGAGCGGTCGCCCGGCTCGAGGCCCGGCCCCTCCCCCGCCGGATCGGCCCGACGATGGCCGCCATGCTGGACGCGATCGGCCCCGAGATGGACCTCCCGGCGCGTGCGCTGCTGGCCAACCGGTGGCTCTTCGGCTGGGCCGTCGAGCGGGTCTTCGGCGCGAGCCCCAGCGGCGATGCCCTGCTGCGCACCACCACCGCGCCCACGATGCTCCGCGCCGGCGTCAAGGACAACGTGCTGGCCACCGAGGCCCGCGCCACCGTGAACTTCCGCCTGCTGCCCGGAGACACGGTCGAGGGCGTCATCGAGCACGTCCGCCAGGCGGTGGACGACCCCCGGATCGAGCTCCGACCGCTCCGCCCCGGCTCCGAACCGCCGCCGGCCACCGACCCCGACGGAGAGGGTTTCCGCACGGTGGCCGCCGCGGTGCGCGCCACCTGGCCCGAGGCCGTCGTCGCCCCGGGGCTCCTGGTCGCCACCACGGACACCCGCCACTACGCTTCGCTCACCCGTCAGCTCCTGCGCTTCCAACCGCTGACCGTCGGCCCCGAGGACGTCGCGCGCTTCCACGGTGTCGACGAGCGGATCGGGATCGCGGAGTACGCCCGGGGCGTGGGGTTCTACCGGCGTCTGCTGCTCGGGCTGTAGCGGTCCGCCGCCCCGTCGGGAGGTCAGTCCGCCAGGCGCGGCCCGGGGATCTCCAGCTCCCCCTGGTACAGAACCAGGCCGGTGACGACTCTGCTCTCGTCGCGGCGGAACTCGATCTGGGCGTCGACCGCCTTCAGGAAGAAGCGGCTCTCGGACTCGGCGAAGACCGCCACCTTCTCCTGACCCGTGGCCTGGGTCATGAGCTGGCCGCCCTCGAGCGTCACGGTGAGGACGAAGCCGGGCGCCAGCTCGTACCGCCCGACGTAGGCGGCGAGCACCTCCGGGGACACCTCGACCTCCCGGCGGACGGCCACCTCCGTCGAGACGCGGACGGCCCGCTCCGCCTCGTCGGCCCCGTCGTGGTGCATCTCCATGACCCACTCCCCGTCCTCCCGCACCATCTCGAACCAGGTGAGAGAGTCGTCGTAGAAGAAGGTCGTCTCGCCGGCGGGGATCGCCTCCAGCCGATCGCCGCCGGAGCGCTGGGTGTAGAGGCGGCCGTCCTCCAGCACTACCGTGCGGGTCGCCTCCTCCGAGATCCGGTAGGTGCCGACGTAGCCGGCCAGGGTCTCCTCGGGCAGCTCGATCCGCTCGAAGGTGGGGAACGGATCGCCCGCGGCCAGCGCCGCCACCTGCAGGGCCACCTCGCCGGGCGTCGCACCGCCGCCGCCGGCATTGGACAGGATGACCACCAGCACTTCTTCCTCCGGCATCCACAGCGCGAAGGTGCGGAAGCCGTGGATGCCGCCCCCGTGCTGGATGACCGGCCGCCCGCGGACGGTCGAGAGGGAGAGGCCGTAGCCGTAGGGCACCTCCTCGCCATCGGCCAGCCGCGTCGGCGACGTCATGGCCGCGAGGGACTCGGCGGAGACGACCTCGCCCCCGTGGAGGGCGTGGGTCCATCTCGCCACGTCGTCCACGGTGGAGATCAGGGCCCCCGCGCCGTGGGGCTGGGTCATGGAGAGGTACGGAGCGTTCACCCACACCCCGTCCTCCTTGTCGTAGCCCCGCGCCCGCCGCGGCACGATCTGCTCGCCGCCGACCCTCGTGTGCTCGAGACGCAGCGGATCGAAGAGCCGGGTCTCGAGGAGCTCCGAGTAGCTCTTCCCCGAGACCTCCTCGAGAAGGGCCCCGAGCAGGACGTAGCCCGAGTTGTTGTAGCTCCAGGCCGTCCCGGGCGCGAACTCCATGGGTTCGCCCGAGAACACCGCCACCAACTCCTCCGTCGTGAGGTCGCGGCGGATCTCCTGGTCCATGTAGCCCGGGATCGAGGTGTAGGAGCGGATGCCCGACGTGTGATTCAGCAGGTGCTTCACGGTGATCGTGTGCCCGTGGGTGGGATAGGAAGGCAGGAACTTCTCGAGGGGATCGTCGAGAGCGAGCCGACCCTCTTCGGCCAGCAGCAGGATCATCGCGGAGGTGAACTGCTTGGTGATCGACCCCAGCCGGAAGACCATGTCGGGCGCGAGCTCGACACCGAGCTCGAGGTCGGCCATCCCGGAGGCGCCGCGGTAGAGGAGCTCGTCGCCCCTCTCGACCCGCAGGGCCGCGCCGGGCTCGCCCGCCGGGAAGGCCTCGACGAGCAGCTCTCCGATCTGGTCGGAGATCTCGGAGGGGGTCGCCGAGCCGGGGAGCGCGACGAGCGTGACGAGGAGCAGAAGCCCGACGAAGAGGGGGCGGACGGTGGAATGGCGCATGGGGATCTCCGTTCGACGATGACAGGGAGGGATGAAGGGGAGGGGTTCTCGGCGGGCCGGGCTCCGCCCTCTCGGACCCCCGGAGGTCACCGACGGTTCCCGGAGTCGGCGCCGACGGAGCGCGGTAGCGGCACGCCGACGGCCCGCACCACCCGCTCGTAGCGCGGGTGACCGTGGAGGATCTCCAGCCGCGGGTCGACCGCCACGCCGATGAGGTCCGTCTCGCGATCGGCCAGGGAGCGCTCGAGCCAGTCCAGCGCGCTCTCGACCTCACCCAGCGCCGCGTGGTCGAGGGCCAGGTCGTAGGGGGGGACGCGCCGGCCGGCGGCGATCGCTTCCATCTTGCCGGCGATGGAGCGGCGGAGCATCTCCGGCAGTCCCGCCGCCCGGTACCCGCGCTCGCGCCCCGGCTTCGGCCCGTGGTCCAGGTCCTCGGCCCGCGCCCACGCCACCAGCGCCTCCACGGCACGGCCCCGGGTGATCTCGATCCACTTGAGGTTGTCCCAGGCGTCGTAGTGATCCGGCGCCACGTCGATGGCTCGCAGGGAGGCCTCCACCGCCTCCTCGAAGCGCCCCGCGTAGAACAGGTGCCAGGCGAGGGCGGTGCGCGCGACGGCCGAGGTCGGCTCCAGGGTCACCGCCAGCTCGAGCTCCGCGATCGCCTCGTCGTGGCGACCGGCGCCGGACCGGTAGGTGCCCCGCCACAACCGGACGTCCGCGCTCTCCGGGGCCAGGGCGACGGCCCGGTCCAGCGCGCTTTCGGCGCCCTCCCAGTCCCACTCTCCGAGGAGGCGCACCCAGGCCAGCGCCACCTGGGTCTCCGCCGTGTCGGCGTCGAGCTCCAGGGCCCGCTCGACCATCACCCGCGCCGGCTCGATCGCCTCCCGGGGGGACCAGTAGTCGTAGGCGCCCAGGAGGGCGTAGGCCGCGGCAAGGCCACTGTAGGCCCGAGCCTGGTCGGGCTGCCGGGCGAGCGAGCTCTGGTAGGCCGCGATCGCCTTCTCGAGACCCTCGCGCGTGCGGCGCTCGGCGTGGTGGCGGGCGAGGGCGTAGAGCTCCTCGGCCGCGGCACGGTCCACGTCCCCCGGGTCCGAGACCTCCAGCAACCCGGTCATCGGCCGCAGGAGGAGGGCCCCGACCACCCCGATGGCGAGCAGCACGCCGACGCCGACGGCCCAGACGAGCGGTCGCGCTCGACGAGCCGTCGTCGCGTCGCCGGCGGGAGGGGCCGCCGGCGGCTCCCCGCCCCCGGAGGCCACGACCGGCGCGATGAAGCGGTAACCGCGTCTCGGCACCGTAGCCACGAACCGCGGCTGACCCGCGTCGTCGTCCAGCGCCTCGCGCACGCGCCTCACGGCGGTGTTGAGACCCGCCTCCACGTCCAGGTGGTGCCCCGGAGGCCACAACCGCGCCTGTAACTCCTCCCGGGTCACGACCTCCCCCGGCCTCTCCACCAGGGCCACCAGCAACCGCGCCGGCAGGTCCTGGAGGGGCACCCCACGACCGTCGCGCGTGAGCTCCCCGGCTCCAGGGTCGAGGTCGAAGAGGCCGAACCGATAGCGCTGTGGAGGCGACATGGAACCGTCGCAGAGTACCAGCCGGCGGACCGTTCGACGCCGCCCGCCTCACGACACAAGTCAGGCGATCGCGCAAGCCGCCTCGGATGAGAGACTTGCGGCGTCATGTCCCGGGTTCGACCGGCGTGATGCTCCGTCGATGGACGCCGCCCACGGTCCGCGGCACCCTGTAGACCCGGGCCTGGACGACCCCCGGCCGCCACACCAGAGGAGACTCCGACCATGACCTCGACCGAATCCGCCCTCCCCGGACCGCGCACGGGCGTCGCCGTGGCCCTCGGCCTGGCCGCGGCCAAGCTGCTGCTCCACCTGGCGACGAACCTGTGGGCGGGCTACGGCATCTTCCGCGACGAGCTCTACTACCTCGCCTGCGCCGACCATCCGGCCTGGGGCTACGTGGACCAGCCGCCGCTCTCGATCGCGCTCCTCGCCGTGCAGAAAGCGACCCTGGGCGCGGAGTCGCTCTTCACTCTTCGGCTCGTGCCGGCCGTGGCGGGCGCCGCGGCCGTTCTGTTCACCGTCCTCATCGCCCGCGAGATGGGCGGCGGCCGGTTCGCCCAGCTCCTCGCCGGCCTGGCGGCGCTGGCGGCTCCGATCCAGCTCGGCTACGTCACCGTCTACTCCATGAACTCGCTGGACCTGGCCCTGGTGGCGGCGGCCCTCTTCCTCTTCACCCGGCTCCTGCGCACGGGGGATGCCAAGCTGTGGATCGGCGTCGGCCTGCTGATCGGCCTCGCCCTCCTCAACAAGGTCGGCGCCCTGTGGATCGGCGCCGGGGTGGCCGTCGGGCTCGTCGCGACCCGGGAGCGTCGCTGGCTCCGAACTCCCTGGCCGTGGGCCGCCGGGCTGCTCGCCGCGGCGATCTTCGCCCCCTACCTACTGTGGAACGCGGCTCACGGCTGGCCCCATCTCGAATTCATGGAGCAGGCCATGGGGTCGAAGTACGCCGGCGTCACGCGCACCGACTTCGTGGCCGGTCAGCTACTGCTCCAAGGGCCGATGGCCCTTCCGATCTGGCTCGCCGGCCTCGCCTGGCTCCTCGTCTCCCGGCGGGCACGACCCTTCCGCCCGCTGGCGTGGGTGTGGCTGACCGCGTTCGCTGTGTTGCTGGCAGCCGGCCACAGCAAGGCCGAGTACCTGGCGACGGCCTACGCCGCGGTTTTCGGCGCCGGCGGGATCGCCTGGGAGGGTTGGCTCGCCGGTCCGCGGAGCCGGCGGTTGCGGCCCGTCCTGGCCTTCGCGCTCCTGGCCGGTCTGCTCCTCGCACCCGCGGCCCTGCCGATCCTGCCGGTCGATTCCTACGTCCGCTGGGCGCGCGCGATGGGTCTCCAACCGGGCACAGCCGAGGGACACGAGCTCGCCGAGCTGCCCCAGTTCTACGCCGACATGTTCGGCTGGCCGGAGAAGGCCGAGGCCGTCGCTGCCGTCTGGCGGACGCTCCCCGAAGAGGACCGGAGCCGCGCCGCGATCTTCACCACGAACTACGGCCGCGCCGGGGCGATCGACCACTTCGGGAGGGAGCTCGGGCTGCCGCGGGCGCTCTCCAGCCACAACAACTACTGGCTGTGGGGACCGGGCGATGCCACCGGCGAGATCGTGGTCGTCCTCGGCCTCTCCCGCGAGGATCTGTCGCCGAGGTTCGCCTCGGTCGAGCGCGCCGGCACGGCCGATTGCGAGCTGTGCATCCCCTATGAGCGCGACGTCCCGATCTGGATCGCGCGGGGGCCGCTCCAACCCCTCGCCGACGTGTGGCCGGAGATCCGGAGCTACAACTGAGTTCCGGGGGGAGAATCGGCCCGCCCGGCTACTCCCTACCAAGCGACGGAGCGGCGTTCCGCAGCGCCTCGAGGGACCCGCCGCTCCGGAAGGTACTGGTAGGATCGAGCAGCTCACTGAGGCGACGAAAGGCCGAACCATGAAGCGAAGAGACCTGTTGCGCTCGGGGATGGCGGCGGCCGGTTGGATGGCCGGCGCCGGTCTGGCCCAGGCGGACGCCGGCTTGACCACCGTGCCGGCCCCCTATCTGCCGGGCCCCCATCGCGACCCGCTGGACCCTCCCTACCCCGACCTGCTCTCCATGGCGCGGGCCTACTACCGGCACTCCGGCTACGGCCAGGTCCTGACCCTGCGCGACCAGGGCACGCTCCTCGTCATGGGAGACCGCGAAGGCGCCCGGGTCCAGCACGCCTACAACGGGAAGTGGTACTGGGACTGCCACCGGATCGGCAGCCTGTACAACCTGGGGCACCGGCATCCGGAGATCCGGCAGGCGGTCATGGACGCCCTGGTCCAGCTCGAGATCGGCGACGCCTACTACCTCTCCGGCTGGCGCGCCCAGGCGGCCGAGAAGCTCGCCGCCTCGACCGGCGGCGTGCTGCCCGGCGTCTCCTGGGCGGCCAGTGGCAGCGAGGCCAACGAGGCGGCCCTGAAGGCGGCGCGCGGGTTCACCGGCCGGCGCAAGATCGTCACCATCGACGACTGCTACCACGGCCATACGGGTCTGATGATCGCCGCCGGCGGCAACGACGGCGACAAGGACCGCTACCTGCTGAGCTACCCCGACGAGTTCGCCCGCGTCCCGTGGGACGACCTCGACGCCATGGACGCGGCGGTCGACGACCAGACGGCCGCGGTCCTGCTCGAGGCGCTCCTGGCGAAGAACGGCTTCAAGGAGCCGTCCCCGGGCTACTACGCGGGGGTGCTCGACATCTGCCGTCAGAACGGCGCCCTGCTGATCGTCGACGAGGTCATCACCGGCATCGGCAGCACCGGCACCCTCTGGTACCTCGAGCAGCAGGGGATCGACCCCGACATGCTCACCACCGCCAAGGGCTTGAGCGGCGGTCTGATCCCGAACGCCGCCATGCTGATGAGCCAGCCGATCTACGACTGGTTCGCCTCGGCCTTCCAGGGGCACCAGACGACCTTCGGCGGCAGCGAGCTGGGATGCGTGGCCACCTCGGCGACCCTCGACGTGGTCCAGGCCCCGGGCTTCCTCGACAACGTCAACAGCCTGGCCCAGCAGTTCTTCGACGGCTTCCAGGGAGCGAGCTTCGGCGTCACCGGCGCCGGCCTGTGCCTGGGTCTCCAGCTGCCCGAGCCCAACAACACGGAGGCCCTCAAGGCCCTCTTCGACGCGGGCGTGCTGGCGGCCGGCTCGCGGATCTCCGACGTCGTCCAGCTCCGACCGCCGCTGATCCTCGACTCCACCGAGGCCGCCGAGATCATCGACGTCGTGCGGACCACCCTGGACGGGCTCTACGCGTGAGAGGCGCGAGGGGGAGGGGCGGTTCCGTTGTCCTCGAGGGGGATGGACGGGGTGGACGGGATGGACGGGGACTCCAGCGGCGCTGGCGGTGCGTGGCGGTCCTGCTGACGGCCCTCGCCGTCTGGACGGCCGCGCCGGTTCTGGCTCAGGCGCCGACGACCCTGATCCTCGTGCGCCACGCGGAGAAGGCCCCCGAGCCGGCGGGGGACCCGGTCCTCTCCCCCGCGGGCGAGGCCCGCGCCGGCCACCTGGCGGAGATGCTCGGCAAGGAGGAGCTCGCCGCCGTCTATGCCAGCGAGACCACCCGCGCCCGCGAGACCGCCCGGCCCACCGCCGAGGATCAGGGGCTCGAGATCACGAGCTACCCTCCGCTGGAGCTCGAGAGCCTGATCCGTCGGGTCTTCGCCGAGCACCGGGGCGAGACGGTGCTGGTCGTCGGCCACTCGAACACGGTGCCCGATCTGGTGCGGCTGCTCGGCGGCGAGGATCCCGGAGAGATGCCGGAGACGGAGTACGACAGCCTGTTCGTCGTCACCGTCTCGCTCGAGGGCCAGGCCGGGGTGCTGCGACTGGCTTTCTAGCCGGCCGGCGACCGCCACAGGGGGGTCGCCGTCCAGAGGGCGAGCGTCGCCGCGGCGCACGCCGCCGTCAGGCAGAGGCCGGGGCCGGAGCGGAAGCCGTCCAGCGATGCGATGGCGAGGAGGCCGCCGGCAACGAGGCCGGAACCCGCTCCGAAGGCGTTGTGGGCGATCCAGGCGCCGGCCCGTCGCATGTCGGCCCGGCGGAGGAAGCGCTGCTGGAACAGTCCGATCGTGGCGCCCGTCAGGACGCCGACGATGAGGAGCGCCACCGCCTGGTCCAGCGGTCGGTCTCGGGCGAAGGGCCCCGCCTCCACGAGGATCGTCGAGCCGGTGAGACCCGCGCCGACGGCCGCGCCGGTGGCCAGGGTCCAGGCGAGGCCGCTGCGAATCCGCCGGCCCAGGAGCAAGGCCTGGGCGCCCCCGAGGCAGACGCCCAGCGTCACTCCCGCCAGGGGAAGCAGGAGCATCATCCCCAACCACGGGGCGACCCAGCGGCCCGGGCCGGCGAGCAACAGGACGCCACCGACGACGCCGGTCGTGGCCGCCGCCACCCAGGCGCGGACCCAGAGGGCCGGCGCGGTCTCGGGGGTCGACCGGCGCCAGGCGGCCGCGATCTCGGGAGCCCCCCCGAAGCGGCGCACCGCCTCCCGTTCGGCCGACCTGCGATCCCGACCGCGTCGATGGAGGGCGTCGCTCACCTGCCCCAGGTGCTCCCGAGCCTCGGCGACGACCCGCCGACGACTCCACCACGGGAGCCCGGTCCCGCGCAGGGACCGGTTCAGCCTCACCAGGTAGGCGTCGAGCTCGACGCTCACGTGGCCCCTCCGAGGACGGCCGTCACTCCTCGGGAGAATCGGCGCCACCGCTCCCCCGAA
This sequence comes from uncultured bacterium, assembly GCA_905479655.1. Lineage (GTDB taxonomy): Bacteria > Acidobacteriota > Thermoanaerobaculia > Multivoradales > JAHEKO01 > CAJQNK01. The sequence goes on from CAJQNK010000004.1 coordinate 23,452, forward strand.
TCGGCCAGCCAGCGCTCGCCACGATCCGTCAACCGGTACACCCGGCGGCGCCGACGGCCCGGGCGCTCCCAGCGGCTGGCCAGAATGCCCGCGGCCTCGAGCCGATGGAGGACCGGGTAGATCGTTCCCTCCGGCGGGTCGAACAGGCCGTCGCTCTGCGCTCGCAGGGCCTCGATCACCGCGTAGCCGTGGCTGGCGCCGCCCCGAACGGTGGCGACCACCAGCAGGTCGAGATGTCCGCGGAGGATATCGCCTTCCATGGATTCCGGCTCCGGCCGGCATCGTAGCATCGTGAGGCTAGACCAGCGTTTCCGAACTTCGACGAGGGTCCGCCCGCGATGCATCTCGGCTGCCAGCGTTCCGCCTCCTCGACAATGTCCCTGCATTGCCTGCGTCGGCGCGCCTTGGCCCCCGAGCGCCTCCCGTCCGGCCCTTGTCGCCGGACTTCGGAAACGCTGGTCTAGGTAACGAGGGCCGTGCGGCCGGATTCCGTTCTCACGGCGATTCTGTTATACATAGCCTGCCTATGTATCGATCAGACCCGCCCGCCCGACGATGGCCGCTCCGCACGCTCGGAGCCTCCGCCGTCACCGCCGTGTTGCTCCTGCTGGGCGCCGGCGCGCTGGTCAACGCCCGCCAGGCCGGGCTCTCGGTGCCTGACTGGCCCACCTCTTACGGGCGGTGGATCCTGGTCGGCGAATGGACCGGAAACGCGATCCTGGAGCACACCCACCGGCTCCTGGCCGCGGCCACGGGTCTGATCCTGGTGATCTTCCTACCCGCGGCCTGGCGGGCACACGGTGTCGGCGCACCCGAGCGGGCCTGGGCGGCGGGCGCCGGCGCGCTCTACGCCGCCCAGGTGCTGGCCGGCGGGGCCGTCGTCCTGCTACTGAGCCCATGGTGGCTGACGGCCGGTCACGTGGTGATGGCGCAGCTCCTGGTCGTGGCCGTGTCCCGCACGGCGCTGCTCGTGGGCCGGGACGGTCCGCCGGCGATCGGCGGAGGAGTGCCCTCCGAGCTCCTCCCGGTCGCGGCCCGACGCTCCCGGCGCCTGACCGGCCTGCTCCTGCTGCAGGTCGCCCTCGGGGCGCTCACCCGCCACCCGGCAGCCCTGGCGCCGCAGATCGTCACCTTTCTGGCCCACCTGGCGATCGGCCTGACGGTCGTCGTCTACCTGCCCCGGACCGCGATCCCACTGATACGGCGGGCCCGCGGTCACGCCCGGAACGTCGGCTGGTTCCTCCTGACGCTGCTGGCCGGCCAACTCGCGGTGGCCGCGCCGCTCTTCGTGGTCGCGCCGGAGCCCCTGGCGGAGGAGTGGCCGCCGCCGCCACTCTTCCCGGAACTCCACGTCGCGCACGGGATCCTCGCCGCTCTCCTCCTCGCCACGGCCGTCCACCTCGCATCGGAGCTCCGGCGCCAGCGCCGAAAGCACCCGGAGGGCGCAGCGGGATAGCATCGGGCCTCTGACAATCGCACCCGGGAGATCCCATGCTTCGATCGACCACGCCACGATCCAACCCCCTCCGCCGCATCGCCCTCGCCGCCCTCGTGCCGCTCACGCTGCTCGCCGTCTCTGCGACGGCCGACGGCGGGACCCTCTACGGCGACGGCCCGGGCGACCTCG
>CAJQNK010000005.1 GCA_905479655.1 uncultured bacterium
GTGAAAGGCGAGACACGCTACGAGCGGCTCTCTTCTCCGGACTCTTCGTTGGGAATCCTCCCCGATTCACCGAATCGAGTGCGGATTCCCGCCTTGATTCCGAAGAAGATTGCGCGCTCTCGCTCGCGCCCGGCTTCCACCACGGGCTGCTAGTGTCCTGTCACCGTAAAACTAGAGCGCGTGCGCCACCACTCGGTGCCCCCTCTCGAGCTCGACCCTCACCGTCTTCGAAGTCGTGCCCCGGCGAGCGCCCCTCTCCGGTGTGGGATGATCTCGCTGTGCGGCTCTCGGCCTGCATCCCGATCCAGCTCGCGATCCTCGGCCTGTGCGGCGCGGGCTTGTGTAGCGCCTGCCTGTGGGGTGCCCGGCCGGCGTGGGGTGAGGAGGACGCGGCGGCGATCGTCGAGAAGGCCTTCGAGGCGGCCCGGGCCAACGAGGTCCTGGTGCGGGAGTACGTCTTCCACGAGCGCATCGAGGAGCGGCGATTCACCAGGAAGGGGGTCGAGAAGAGGAGGGAGGCGCACACCTGGGACGTGACGCTCTTCGAGGGCGGCGACTACCGGCGCCTGATCGCGAGGAACGACCGGCCGCTTTCCGAACGGGAGGCCGCGCGGGAGCAGAGGAAGCTCGACCGGCACATCCGGCGGTTGCGGAACGAAACGCCGAGGCAGCGCTCGCGGCGGTTGGCGAGGATCGAGCGCGAGCGCGAGGAGGGCGAGGAACTCCTCGAGGAGATCCCGAAGGCCTTCGATTTCCGCCTCGTCCGAGAGGGGGAGATCGACGGCATCCCGATCTGGGTCCTCTCGGCGGAGCCGAAGGCGGGCTACCGGCCGTCCTCCCGCGTCGCGAAGGTGCTGACCCGGCTGCGGGCCACCCTGTGGGTCTCCCGAGAGGACCACGCGTGGGTGCAGGCGGAGATCGAGATGTTCGACGACCTCACCTGGATGGGGATCTACAAGCTCCGCAAGGGGACGCAGATCCGGTTCGAGCAACGCCGGCTCGACGGCGGCGTCTGGGTCACCGAGAACTGGCACCTGCGTCTGCGGGCCAAGATCGCCCTCGTCTACAGGTACGAGGCCGAGCTCACCGGGAGCTACAGCGATTTTCGGCGATTCAGCACGGAGACGACCCTCACCGATTGGACGCCGAAGGACTGAGGCCCGGCGCGGGGGTGAGAAGGTCAGGCTAGCGCGTTCTCGGGTGCCGCCGGTCCCGTCGACGCGCGCGCCCCAGCGCCAGGCTCGCCACGGTCGCCATCAGGCCGGCGAGAGCGTTGAATCCGACGTCGCGAAGGTCGTAGACGCGGTTGGGCAGGAGGGCCTGGATCCCCTCGTCGAGCCAGCCCAGGAGGGCGGTCAGGGCCACGGTGACGACGGCCGGTACGGGGACGCGGCGACCGTTTCGCGAGCGCTCGGTGAGAGCCTCGTGGAGGAGGATGGCTACCAGGCCGTACTCGAAGAGGTGGGTGCGCTCGGCCGGCCCGATGCCCATCCGGACGACGACCATCGCGTAGGAGGCGGCGACGCCGAGGCCCACCCAGGTCTCGCGGCGTCCGGGCCGCCTCTGGAGCGCGCTGCCGGCGATCGCGGCGATGACCAGGACGAAGCCGAGCACGAACGAAACCTCCAGCAGGCCGCGCTCGCGCAGGAACTCGGCGAGCGTTCCCGCCACTCCCAGCGAGGAGTAGACCGCCACGATGACAGCCGCCGCCCAGAGCCAAAGACGGCGCTCGCGATCGGAGGTGAAGAGTGCATGGAACGCCACGAGAGACGCCCGCAGGTTAACAGGGCGGTTGGCATCGCATCCTCGCGGACGGTTGTCGAGGTTCCCGATCCCGGAGCGGAACCGGCTCGATCGGAGAACCGGCTCGCCCCGGAGGTGGGTTCTAACGGGAGGTACGGGAGCTCTATGGAGCGAGGGAGGGCAGGGAAGCGGGTTCGGCGGCTCGTCCTGGTCCTGGGGGACCAGCTCGACCACGACTCCGCCGCGTTCGACGACTTCGACGAGGACCGCGACGCCGTCCTCATGGTGGAGGCGCGGCGCGAGACCGAATCGGTGCGGGACCTCCGGAGATCGAGCCGCCCCGCTCCTTCCCCCAGGACCCGACGACGGCAGCCGTGGCCGGCACGGTGGACGAGGAGTTTCCCGAGAACCCGGGCTCGGCCGCCGCCTTCGACTATCCCGTGACTCGCGGGGAGGCTCGTGAGGCTCTGCGCGAGTTCGTCGAGCACCTCCTCGCGGGCTTCGGAGCGCACCAGGACGCCATGGCGACGGCCGCCCCTACCTCTACTACTCGCGCCTCTCGAGCTCTCTCAACCTCCACCTCCTTCGTCCCCGAGAGGCAGGCCCAGGACCATGAGCCGCTGGATGTGGTGAGCGTAGGCGTGGTCGAGGATCTGGGCAACGCGGAGGGCAATCCGGTGGCGGGCCGGGGAGCTCGAGTCGGAGCTCGCTCGTCCAGGTTCGTGAGCTACCCGTCGCGGTCCTCCACAGCGCTTGCGTAGAGCGCGTTCGCGACCACGCGGCGCCCCTTCTCGAGCTCGACGCGCACCGTCTTCGTGGGCACCACGGGCTCGAGCCCGTGCCGCGCCATCTCGCGGTCCAGGGTCTCGGCGTCGACCAGGAACGTCCGCTCCGAGGAGAAGCCGCTATAGAGGTGGGGCTCTCCCGGGAGCGGGTGGACGCCGGTGCCGTGGAGGTCGGTCTCGGGGGTGAAGACCGAGACGAGGAGGCGGCCGCCGGGCGCCAGGACGCGCGCGCTCTCGGCGAGGGCGCCTCCCCACTCCGGCGCGCTGGATGCGCAGTGGTAGACGCCCAGGGCGATGACGAGGTCGAAGGAGGCGTCGGCTTGCTCCGCGAGGTCGTCCATGCGGCCCCGAAGGACGCGGCGAGCGGCTTCGTCGGCGCCCAGGAGCTCGGCGACCCGTCGCCGCGTGCGGGCGACCATGGCCCGCGACCGGTCCAGGGCCACCCAGTCGAAGCCACGCCCGGCGAGGACCACCGTGTTGCGCCCGGCGGCGCAGCCGAGGTCGAGCACGCGGAAGGCCGCCGGGTCGGCGACGGCTTCGAGGATCTCGAGGAGCCGCAGGTCCGGGTCGCGGGCGGCGAACCGGTCGACGGTGTCGGGGCGCTCCCAGGTGGGGAGGGGCTCGGAGTCGGACACGAGGAGAGTATGACAGCGACGAGCTCGGCTCTCCGGATCCTCAGGCGGTCATGTGGAGCCACGAGAGGGCCTGGAGGATCGCCGCCTCGCGGCCCACAGCGGGAGTCCCGCGGAGTTCCTCGCCGCGCGAGAAGGCGGCCAGCACCGAGGCCGTGTTGCCGCCGATGTCGAAGACGCGCGCGCGGAGGTAGAGCTCCGGCGGCAGCCACACCTTGCGCTTCGCCATGAACAGCGTCGCCAGGCGGCCGTGGACGAAGACGGTCATCTCGCGCAGGTACTCCCGCCACCAGGCGTCCGACGGCCGCAGCTCGAAGATCAGGTCGTTGGCCCGCCGGACGACCCGCGCCGTGTCCCGGACGAACGGCAGCGCGGCGGTGTCGACGGGTGGACCGTCGTCCTGGCGATGGACCGCCGCGATCAGGGCCTGCTGGGCTCTCGTCAGAAGATCGGGGTCTCCGACAGGAAGGCCCCCCTGCCCTCCGATCCGCTCTCTCGTGCTCGCATGACCGCTCCTCCGGGGTCCGGGTGGATCGATCCGTCGGACCCCCTGCGGAGGGGATCGCTCGACGCTCTGACCCTTGAGTCGCGAGACGCTCCCCGTTTCCGCCAATCCGGGGCGTGGAGATTCGCGTGCCGCGCTTTCCGTGCCGGGGAGGTGCCTCCTCCGGCGCCGGGGCGGGTCCCGCTACCCCTCCGGCTCCGGCTCCGGTTCCGGTTCCGGTCCGCGGTCCGCGGAGGGCGGTGGGGGGACGAGCCCCGCCAGGAACTGCGGGTAGCGCCAGGACCAGGCCCACGCCGGGCCGACGAAGGGCTCGCGGCCCTCGGGGACGCCCCAGCCCTCGATCCGGCGCACGAGGTTCCACTGCCAGGTCTCGCGCGCGACGGCGCCGCGCACGTTGACGAAGACCGAGGCGGCGACGAGCAGGGCGCCGAAGACGAGCGCGAGGCGGCGTCGCCAGGTGGGCCCTGTCGCCGGGCGTGCCGCTCGGGCCTCGCTGGCGAGCACCGCCAGGAGGAAGAACCAGACGATCACGTCGGCGAACTGGCGCGCACCGTAGGACGCCCCGGCGAGCCAGGTGTGGGTGTGGACGAGCAGCCAGGTGTGGCCCAGGAAAACGGCGAGGGCGGTGAGCGCGAGGGGCTTCGACGGGAGCCTCCGCCAGCGGCTCGCGACCAGCCAGAGGACGGCCACCAGGATCGGGGTGTAGACGAACAGGCCTCGCCCCGGGCTGAACCAGCTGCCGAGGAGGTAGTTGGGGTAGACGTAACGGCCCACCCGCGCCACGTCGAGCCGGCCGCTCTCGACCTGGGCGGCGAACATGTACGGCGGCAGCAGGAGGTCGTAGACGCGGAGGGAGAACAGCGCCAGCAGGCCGGCCCAGGCGGAGCCGACGGCCGCGAACAGCCAGAACCGCCGCCACCGGTGCAGCAGCCAGGCGACGAACGTGAGGCCCATGACGGAGAGGACCGCCGGCGCCCGGCAGTAGAACACCCACGCGGTGCAGGTGGCGGCGAGGGCGACCGAGAGCGTCTCCCGGCCGCGCGGCGGGCGCAGGAGGAGGAGCAGGGCGGCGGCCGTCAGCAGCACCCCCCACGCGTGGGTCCAGTACGGTCGCGAGACGGTGCTCAGGATCTGGGTGCCGGCCGCGAACGCCGTCGTCCAACCCAGGGCGACGAGCGGAGACAGGTCCCGAGCCCGGGCGATCCCGTACAGAACGACGCACAGCGCCGCCGCCAGGAGGGCGGCCTGGAAGGTCTGGATGCGGAGCTCCGCCCGTGGGTCGTACTCGCCGTCCCCGGCGACCGGCGAGACGCCGAAGGCCTCGAACACGGCCACGGTCGGAGCGTCCAGCACGCTCGGGGCCGGCGACTGGAAGTGGAACCGCCGCCCGCCGATTTCCTGGATCCAGTAGCGCGAGCCCCGGGGCTGGAAGTTGTCGGGTAGAGCGATCTCGCCCGTCCGCAGGAAGCCGTGGCTGACGACCGTCATGTAGCGGGTGTCGATGGCCTGGTTCACCGGGGCGCGATGGAAGCAGAACAGGCACAGGCCGAAGAGGAGCAGCGCGAAGACCGCGTCGTCGGGCCCCCGCGGCTCCCGGAGGCCCCGGAGCAGGCGGCGGCGGTGGACGAGCAGGAAGCCGAGCGGCGCCAGGAGGAGGAGCGCGGCGGCCGCGGAGTCCAGCCATCGACGGGCGTGAGCCAGCGGGTAGAGGACGAGGGTGGGGACCTCGACCGCCCGGTCGCCGGCGTTGAGCGCCGCGAGACGGACCTCTTCGGGCAGCTCGTCGGCCCGGACGACCCGGGCCGACTCCTTGTCGCCCGGCTGGCGACGGAAGCGCCACCGCGCGACCTGCTCACCGGGTGTGAGGGCCACGAGCGCCATGCCCTTGCCGGCGGTGACGCGCGCGACCAGGAGGTAGCTCCGGCCGGGAGCCACCTCGACCTGCCCCAGCTCGATGCGGTCCTCGTCCCGGCCTCGCTTGAGCAGCTTGAGTCCGCCGCGCTTCGTTCGCTCGGCCGGATCGGCGCGCGCCACCAGGTCGACGGCGCCCTCGTCGAGCGCGAACGCCCGGTAGCCGCTCACGGAGCGCAGAAAGGCGAGGGCTCCCGCGCTCGCCAGCACCAGGATCAGGCCGAGCGCGAAGTCCCGGAGAAACCGGCGACTCCCCGATTCGGCGCTCCCAGGCGGTGGCTTCTGTGTCGACATCTCGGGTCCGCCGCAGGCGGCGATCTCCGCCCGCGGGGCTCTCCGATCCTAGTGGAAAGGCCTGCACCGGAACGGGCAGGCCGCGGTGCCTCAGGCGCCCGGAGCGCGGTGGTACGATCGCCACGGGAAGAAGCCCCTTGACTCGACGAAGCCCCTTGATTCGACGTAGGCCTGTGACTCGACGAAGGCCTGTGACTCGACGAAGCCCCTGGCTCATCGGCCTGCTGGCCGTCTCGCTCCACGCGACACCGGCCGGCGCCTCCCCGTCTCCCGACGCCCCCCCGACGACCGACCGGCCGCGGGTGACGCTCGAGTGGCAAGAGTCGAGCTCGTACTCCGACGCCCGGGCGCCGACGACCAACCAGGATCGGTTCGACCTGTCGCTCCGGGCGAGCTTCCGGAGCATCTTCGAGGACCAGGCCCGGAAGTTCCTCCCCGCCGGAGCCACCCTCGAGGTCGCGATCGACGACCTCGACCTCGCGGGCGAGATCGCCTTCAGCCCCGCGGTCGCCCGGGCCCGCTCCTACTCGCGGCTCCTCCCGCCGCGCATGGTCGTGAGCTACGAGCTGCGGGACGGTGCCGGCGAGCTTCTGGCGTCGGGGAAGGGAGAGGAGCTGGTGGGCCGCGCTGACCGGATCCCCAGGAGATACCGGTCGGATCCGTTCCCCTACGAGAGGGCTCTGATCGAGGACTGGTTCCGCCGCGAGCTGGCGTCCGCAGCCGGCTCCTGACCACCCGTCCCCGCGGGCCGGGATACGATCTCCGGCGATGGTGGAATCGTCCGAGAGCAACACGGCCGAGAGGGCTCCCGGCAGGTTGCCCCCCGGGCGTCGGCACCGGATCCACTGCTCCTACCACAAGTGCCTGACCGTCTTCTTCGGACGGGTGATGGACTCGCTCCTCAACCGGCTCCTGCCGTGGAGCGGCGGCTACCGCCACTACAACAGCGACCTCCAGCCGTTCTACGCCGGCTTCGCGGGCCACCGCGTGGCCTCGGTCAACAACCGGGCCCTCGATCTCGGGCGTCTCGGCTCGTTCCGGATCTCGCGCTTCGTCCGCGACCCCCGGGACCTCGTGGTCTCCGGCTACTTCTACCATCGCCGGGGCGCCGAGGCGTGGACGACGATCGAGCGTCCGAAGGCGGAGGACTGGGAGTTCGCCAACGGCGTGGTGCCCGCGGGGCTGCGGGGCGCGCGGACCTCGTTCGCCCGCTACCTGCAGACGGTGCCGGAGGAGGAGGGGCTCCTCGCGGAGCTCGAGTTCCGGCGGCGCCACTTCGACTCGATGGTGGGGTGGCCCGCCGAGCATCCCGACATCGCCACGTGGCGCTACGAGGACGCCGTGGGTCGCGAGGCGACGGTCCTCCGGGAGCTCCTCGGCTTCTACGGGCTGGGGCCCTTCGAGCGGTGGCTGGGCTCCTGGCTCGCCCGCCGGTACTCCCTGCGCGGCAGGAGGCGCGACCCCCACGTGCGCAACCCCGCCTCGGGCCAGTGGCGGGAGCGCTTCACGCCCCGCGTGCGGGCGGCGTTCGACGAGGCCCACCCCGGGCTCGTCGAGCGGCTGGGCTATCCGGCGGAGTGAGGGCGAGCGTGGCCGTCATCCTGTGCGTGACCCGGGGTCTGCCGAGCGTCGTCTACGGCAGCGTGGAGCTCGGCCGCCGCCTGGTGGCCGCGGGCCATCGGGTCGTCCAGGCCGTTCCTGCCGAGTACCGCGAGCTGGCGGAGCATCATGGCCTCGAGCACCTGCCGCTGGAGGCCGACCGCAGCGGCGAGCTTCTGGAGTCCGACTCCCGGGTGAGCCTCCTCCAGAGGGTCACCCACCGCCGCGAGCGGCTGCGGCGGTACCGGATGGCCCTGGCCGTCGACGGTTTCGCGAGCGTCGTCCGCGCGCTGGAGCCGGATCTGGTGCTGATCAACGGCGAGATGCACGAGCACGTGGTGGTGGCCCTGGGAGCGGGGTTGCGGGTCGCGTTGCTCAACACCTTCGCATCGATCTGGCGTCGACCCGGCCTGCCGCCGCCGAGCCGGCGGGTGTGGCCCGGCGCCGGGTGGTGGGGCTCCCGGCCCGGGATCGCCCTGTTGTGGCTCGACCTTCTCCTGCGCAAGCGGGCGCGAGCCTGGGGCCGGCGGCTCCGGAGCGGGGGCTGCGACCGCGTGTCCGTCCTGCGGGCCCTCGCGCGGGAGCACGGGGTCGATCTCGCCCGGGAGACGGACACGAGCCAGTGGCTCATCCCCTTCACCTGGAGCCGCCTGCCGGTGCTCAGCCTGCGGGCGTTCGAGCGGGAGCTGCCCCACCGCCCACCGCCCCGGGTGGATTTCGTCGGGCCGATGGTGTTGCGGGATCGGCCGCACCGGCCGATGGCGCCGGAGGAGCGCGCCCGGCTGGAGGCCATCCTCGCGCGCGGCCGCCGCGCCGGCGGCAGCCGGTGCCTGGTCTACGCGGGCTTCGGATCGGTCCTCACCGTCGAGGACGACCTGCTCCGGCGACTGGTGCGGAGCGTCGAGGGGCGGCCCGACCGCGAGCTCGTAATCAGCCTGGGGGGGCGTCTCCGGCCCTCCGATCTCGGGCCTCTGCCGGAGCGGGTGCACGCGTTCGAATGGGTGCCCCAGCTCGACGTGCTGCGCCGCACCGACGCGGTGGTCACCCACGGCGGCTCCAACACGATCGACGAGTGTGTGCTCGCGGGCGTGCCGATGCTGATCTACTGCGGCTACCAGACCGACATGGCGGGCAACACCGTGCGCGTGGCGCATCACGGCCTGGGTCTCGCCGGCGAGGCCCGGGACGGCGTCCGTGAGATCCGAGGGCGGCTCGATCGGCTCCTCGGCGACGGGCTCCTCGGCGACGGGGGCTTTCTCGAGCGGGTCGAGCGGATGCGGGGACACTACCGGGCCTACGTCGACGGGCGCGTGCTGGAACGCACCGTCGACGAGCTCCTGGCGGCGGCCCGTCCTCGAACGGGGGGAGGAGCGCCGTGAGCGACGCCGCGCGGCGCTTCGTCCGGGGCGCCGGCTGGCTCTACGCCTACCGCTGGCTCGACCGGGCGCTGGAGTTCGTCGCGCTGGTCGTCCTGGCTCGGATCCTGTCGCCCGACGACTTCGGCCTGGTCGCCATCGCCGCCTCGTTCGTCACTATTGTCGAGGGGCTGGCCGCCCTCGACGTGGGCAAGGCCCTGATCCGCTCCCGCGACGACGACCGGGAGCTGTTCGACACGGCCTGGACCCTGGCGGCGATCCGGGGCCTCGTCTCGGGGTTGGTCATGCTCGCCATCGCGCCGTTTCTGGGCGACGCGCGCATCTCGACGGTGCTGGTCGTCCTGGCGGCGAGCCCGGTTCTCACCGGTCTCCAGAACCCCCGCTTCGTCGCCTTCGAGCGCGACCTCCTCTACTCGAAGCTCGCCGCGCTGACACTGGGGGCCCGGCTGGGCTCCTTCGTCGTCACGGTCGGAGTGGCCGTCGCGATCCGCAGCTACTGGGCCCTGGTGGTCGGGCTCTTGACCGCCTCCGTCGTGAGCCTGGTGCTGAGCTACCTGCTGCGTCCCTACCGGCCGCGGATCTCCCTCGTCCGCTTCCGGGAGATCTTCGCCTTCAGCGGCTGGCTCTCGCTCACCACCCTGGTCACCACGCTCGCGATGGAGACGGACCGGCTCATCGTCGGGAAGCTCGTCGGCGACGCCGACCTCTACTTCATGACCCAGCGGGTGGGCGTGCTGCCGACCCGGGAGCTGGTGAGTCCCCTCCAGCGGATCCTCTTCCCGTCGTTCAGCGGGCTGGTCGACGACCCGGCGCGGCTCCGTCGGGCGGTCCTGGAGTCGGTCAACGTGCTGGGGAGCCTGAGTCTCCCGGCCGGTTGCGGCTTCGCCCTGGTCGCCGGCGACTTCGTGCCCCTGGCCCTGGGGCAGCGCTGGATGCCGATCGTGCCGCTGCTGGCGGTCCTCACCCCCTACCTCGGCCTGCGGGCCACGCTGTCGCAGACCCTGCCGTGCGTCATGGCCCTGGGCCGCACGCGGCTGCTCTTCGGGGTCAGCCTGGCCTACGCCCTCGTCCACCTGCCGGTCTTCGTCACCGGCACGGCCCTCTACGCCCTGCCCGGCGCCATCGGCAGCATCGTCGTCGCCGGGGTCGTCTACACGGCGCTCAACGCCTGGATGCTGTGGCGGACGGTCGGGATCCGGCCCGGGGAGATCGTCGCTCAGTTGGGCCGGCCCCTCGCGGCCACGGCGGTCATGGTGGCTGCCGTCCTGGCCCTGCGCGAGATCCTGCCGTCGCCGGTCGCATCCGAGCTCCGGCGCTGGCTGACCCTGGGCGCCGAGGTCGGCCTCGGTGGCGCCGGCTACGCCGTCGCCCTCGGGGTCCTGTGGCGTTGGAGGGGTCGTCCCCCCGGGATCGAAAGCCGCTTCCTGCAGCTCCTCGGTCGGTGAACCTCCCCCTCGGGCTCAGGGGAGGCGCGTCCGGGGCCCGTCACGGTCCGCCAGATCCAGGAAGACGGCCTCCGTGCGTTTCGCGAGCGCCGGCCACGCGTGCTCGCCCGCCAGGCGTCGCCCGCCGCAGGCCAGGCGCTCGCGGAGCTCCGGATCCTCCAGGAGGCGCACCAGCGCCCGGGTCAACGCCTCCGGATCCCCCGGCGGGACGACCAGCGCGCTCTCGCCGTCGCGCAGGACCTCGCCGAGGCCCCCCACGCCGGTCGCGACCACCGGCACGCCCAGGGCCAGGGCCAGGTAGAGGACGCCGGACTGGCTGATCTGCCGGTACGGCAGGGCCACGACGTCGGCGGCGGCGAACCAGCGGCTCACCTCCGTGAAGGGGACGTAGTCGAAGTGGCGGACGGCGTCGAGGCTCTCGGCCCGGGCCTCGAGCTCTCGCCGTCGCGCCGGGGCCAGCTGGACCGGGTTGCCGGCGACCAGGAGGCGGGCGCGCCTTCCGTCCCGGGCGAGGCGGGCCTCGGCCACCGCGGGCCACGCGTCGAAGAGCACGTCGAGCCCCTTGTACTCCCGGAGGTAGCCGAAGAAGAGGACCGTCTCCTCGTCTTCGGCGAGCCCCAGCTCGCGACGGGCCGCTCCCGGGTCGATCGGCTCCTCCCCGTCGCCCGCGAAGAAGCCGTACTCCCCGTGGGGAATCACGGCGATCCGTCGCGGCTCGACCCCGAGCTCCTCGACCAGCCGCCGCCGATCGACTTCCGAGTGGGCTATCACCCGGCGGGGGAGCCGGTGGATCCCCCTCTGGACGAGGGCCTGGAACGGGATCGGCTCGTGGGGCGTCACCTGGTGCGCCGTCGCCACGACGGGCAGTCCCAGGAGCCGCAGGAGGAGAAGATGGAGGAGCACGATCGGGTTGGTCGAGTGCAGGTGGACCACGTCGGGCCGCAGACGCCGGGCCAGCGCGGCGACGACGAAGGCGTCCACCACCGCCTCGACCTTGCGGGCGAGCGCCAGGGCGAAGCGCGGCCAGGGGCGCCGTCGCCCGCCATCCCGAGGACGCCGGCTGAGACGCGCCGTCTTCCTCACGACGCGGACCCCGGCCGGGAGCTCCCGGCGGCCCTCCAGCTCGTAGCCGACGGCGGTCACCACGATCACCTCGTGACCGCGCTCCGCCAGCGCGCCGGCGAGGAGGTGCGCGTAGTGGATCAGTCCGCCCTGGCCGAACGTCTCCACCTCGAGGATCCGCATGGTGGGGAGTATCGCACCCGGAGAGGCCGCTCTTCCGCCGAGGGGGGCGTCGGCCGCCTTGTCCAAGGCGAGCGGCCCGCCGGGGCCGGCCGGTTAGAATGAAAGGAACCAGGGGTGCGGAAGCGGATCGTTATCGATGACCAGTGCGGATCAGCGCGCCGCGCGCCTCGAGGAAGCCATCCGGCGGAAGCGCGCCACGGCTCGCTCCGGCGCCACGGCACTGCCGGCTCGGCCGGCGGACGAGCCCGCGCGTCTCGGCGAGATGCAACGCGGCCTCTGGCTGCTGCATCAGCTCGATCCCGCTTCGGCGGCCTACAACCTGGCGAGCGCGCATCGTCTCCGCGGTCCCGTCGACGCCGGTGAGCTCGAGAGGGCGCTGAACCAGGTCGTGGCCCGCCACCGTCTCCTCCGTTCGACCTACCGGGCGCGGGGCGACGAGGTCCTGCAGGTCGTCGGGCCCGCGGTTCGCCTGGCGATCGGGCGGCGGGAGGTCGAGGCAGGGGAGGCGACGACGGCGGCGGTCCGCGCGGCCCGGGGGCCCTTCGATCTCGGGTCCGGGCCGCTGGTCCGGATGACCCTGATCGCGGAGGCGGGCGGCGCCGACGACCTCCTCCTCCTGGTGCTGCCCCACATCCTGTGCGACCAGCGCTCCCTCGGAGTGCTGTGGCGCGAGCTCGCGGAGGCCTACGCCGGCCGTCTGTCGGGGAGCCCGGAGCCCTTCCAGTACGACGACTGGGTCCACCGATCCCGGGGCGACGAGACGAAGCGCCGCGAGGACCTGGCGTTCTGGCGACGGCGACTGGACCCGTTGCCCGAGGCCCTGGAGCTGCCCTTCGAGACCCCGGCCGGGCCCTCGGGTGACGAGCCCGGCGCGCGCGGCCGCCTGCTGAGCGGGGAGCTCGACCCGGACCTCCTCGAGGGCGTGCGTCACCTGGCCGCGGCCGTCGGAGCCAGCCCGTTCGCGGTCTACGCCTTCGCCTTCCGGCTGCTCCTCGACCGCCTGACGGACGGCCGGCCGGTCGCCTTCGCGACGCCGGCCTCCACCCGCTCCCATCCCGCGACCGCGAACCTGGTCGGCTACTTCCTGAACCCGGTCGTGGTGCCGGCGAAGATCGACGAGGCGGTCCCGGCCCGGGCCGCGATCCGCGAGTTCGGCCGCGAGGTCCGCGAGCTCCTGGGCCGAGCCTCGGTGCCCTTCCAGACGGTGGCGGAGGAGCTCTCGTCCCGGCGTCATGGCGACCGGCACCCGATCCTCCGGAACCCGATCTTCCAGGCGCTGTTCGTCCACCGCGTGGCCGCCGCCCCGCCGAGCCTGGGGCGCACCCGGCTCGAGCCGGTCGAGCTGGACCTGGGGGAGTCGAAGTTCGACCTGACCCTGTTCGTGACGGAGGGCGAGCGCCGCCTGGAGGTCTCGCTGGAGTGCCGGACCGACCGGGTGCCCGAGCGCCGGCAGCGGGAGCTCCTGGGCTACTACGCGACGTTGCTGGAGGGCCTGCTCGAGGAGCCGGAACGGCCCACGGCCGAGCTCTCGATGCTGCGGCCGGAGGAGGCGGGCCGCCTCGCCGCCTGGTCCAAAGGGGACATGCTGCCGGCGGAGGAGGCTCCGCTCCTGCCGGCGCGGATCCTCGAACGGGCGCTGCGCTCTCCCGACTCGACGGCCGTGGAGTGGGGCGGCCGCCGCCGCAGCTACGCCGAGGTCTCCGAGGCGGCCGGCTCGATCGCCGGGCGACTCGCGGGAGCCGGCGCGCGACCCGGCGACCGCGTCGGCCTGTTCCTCGGGCGCTCCGACCGGATGGTCTCCGCCGTCCTCGGCATCCACCGGGCCGGCGCCGCCTACGTGCCCCTCGATCCGGCCTATCCGGCGGAGAGGAACCGCCGGGTGCTGGAGGACGCCGACGTGTCGGCTGTCGTCACCGACCGAGAGGCGCGCGACCGTCTGCCGGCGGGGTCGTGGCCGGTCGTCGACCTCGGTGACGCCCCGCCGGCCCCGGCCGAGCTCCCCGCGTCGCCGGAGCTCCGGCCGGAGATGCCCGCCTACGTCCTCTACACGTCGGGCTCCACCGGGCGACCCAAGGGCGTCGTCGTCAGCCACGGCAACCTGGCGACGTCGACCGCGGCGCGCCCCGCGGCCTACGACCTCGCCCCGGAGCGCTTCCTGCTGGTGCCGAGCGTCGCGTTCGACAGCTCGGTCGCCGGCCTGTTCTGGACGCTGGCGACGGGGGGGACCCTCGTCGTCCCCACCGAGGACGAGGCGGCCGACCCCCGCCGGCTGGCCGACCTCGTGGCGCGAGCCGGGGTCACCGGGCTGTTGTGCGTCCCGTCGCTCTACCGGCAGCTCCTGCGCTCGGGCGCGGACCGGCTGCGCTCCCTCGCGTTCGCGATCGTGGCCGGCGAGACCTGTCCGCCCCGGCTCGTGGCCGAGCACTTCCGAGCCCTGCCCGCGACTCGCCTGTTCAACGAGTACGGCCCCACGGAGGCGACCGTGTGGGCGACTGTGGACGAGCTCACCGTCGACGACTCGGGCGCGGCGGTGCCGATCGGCCGGCCCATCCCGGGTGTGTGGGTCGAGGTGCTCGACCGCGGCGGACGACCGGCGCCGCCGGGGATCCCGGGCGAGGCGCGCATCGCCGGTCCGACGGTCGCCCGGGGTTACCACCGGAGTCCCGAGCTGTCGGCGGAGCGCTTCGTCGAGCTGGGGGACGGCCGTCGCGCCTACCGGACGGGCGACCGGATGGCCTGGGCCGACGACGGGAGCCTGCGCTTCCTGGGTCGCCGGGACGAGCAGATCAAGCTCCGCGGCTTCCGGATCGAGCCCGGCGAGGTGGAGACCGCGCTCCTGGGGCTCCCCGGGGTCGAGGAGGCGGCCGTCGTCGCCCGGACGCCGAGGGGCGGGTCGCCGGATCTCGCCGATCCCGCGCTCCAGCTCGTGGCCTTCGTCCGTGGGGGCGCCGCGCCGCCGGACTGGCGGGGGCAGCTGGCCTCCTCGCTGCCCGCGCACATGGTCCCGAGCCGTCTGGTCGAGCTCCCCGAGCTGCCGCTCCTGCCCAACGGCAAGGTCGACCGGCGGCGGCTGCGCGAGCTCCCCCTCGAGGCCGAGACGGCCGCGGGGAGCGGTGGGGATCCGGAGCGGATCCTCGGCCAACACGAGCAGGCTCTGCTCTCCCTCTGGGAGGGCCTCCTGGGGCGGACGGGTCTCGGGCTCACCGACAACTTCTTCGAGCACGGTGCGCACTCGCTGCTGATGGTGGAGGCGCTGCGGGCCATCGAGCGCGACTTCGGCGTCAGCCTGGCGGCCTCGGACCTGTTCGAGTGCCCCACCGTGGAGGGCTTGGTCCGCCGGATCGACTCCCGGATCGATTCCCGGGTCGACTCGGGGGGCGGGCCGGCGGCGGCGCCCTACCACCACCTCTTCCCGATCCAGCCCTCGGGGGGCGGCGCGCCGCTGGTGTTCGCGCTGCCGCACTTCTTCACGGCGATGCTCGCGGAGCGCTTTCGGGGGGAGCGGCCGGTCTACGGTCTGCGCGGGGTGGGGCTGCGGCCGGAGGGCAACCTGGGGCGGTGGCGGACGATGCGCGCCCTGGCCGAGGAGCTGGTCGAGGAGATCCAGCGCCGGTTCCCCGGCGAGGCGTGCATCCTGGCCGGGTACTCGTTCGGGGCGTCCATGGCCCTGGAGGCGGTGCGGGTCCTGGAGGAGCGGGGCCTGCCGGTGCGGCGCCTCGTCCTGATCGCCCCCATGCCGTTGAACCTCGTCTCCTTCGGCCCCCTCCGGCTCCAGCTCGACGGTCTCCGCCGGCCGGGCGAGGAGCTGTCCGCGCGCGAGGCGCTGGGTCTCTTCGCCCGCGCCAACCATCCGCTGACGGGCCGGCCGTACCGGCGCGCGTGGCGCTGGCTGGCCGTCGAGCCCCGCCGCCGGCTCCTGCAGCTCGTCGGGCGGCTGCGGCGTCGGGCCGGGTTGCCGTTGGGGCCGCGGATCCTGCACGCTGACGTCCGAGTCGATCGCTTCCGCCTGCACGCCCGTTATCGACCGGGTGTCGTCCACACGCCGACCCTCTTCTTCAACGCGCGCGAGCCCGGCACCGACGCCGCGGCGACCTGGCGACCCTGCTTCGGAGGTCCGCTGACCGTCCACCCGATCTCCGACCCCCACCTCGATGAGGCCTCGGTAGAGGCCGCTCGCCGCGAGATCCTCCGTCACCTGACCGATCCGGAGGGCTCCTGAGATGCGGACGGAGGTGGAACCGAGGCGGATTCCGGAGCGGAGCCGCGCGCTCCTCGACGGCCTGGCCGCGCGCATCCGGCCCGACGACCCGAGGCTGGAGGCGTGGTACCCGCGGTACGTCCGACAGCACAGGAGACGCCTGGCCGTGGACCTGGCGCTCGTGGAGAGGCACGTGAGGCTCGGCGCACGGATCCTGGAGGTGGGGGCGATCCCGCCGCTGACGACCGCGGCGCTGGCAGAGCTGGGCTACGCGGTTCGCGGCGTCGACCTCGCGCCGGCCCGCTTCGGACGGGCGATCGCCGAGCTCGGGCTCGACGTCGCCGAGTGCGACATCGAGAGGCAGGCGCTCCCCTTCGCCGACGAGAGCTTCGATGCCGTCCTGTTCAACGAGCTCCTCGAGCACTTGCGGATCGACCCGCTGTTCACCCTGCGGGAGGTGCGCCGGGTACTGGTGCCCGGCGGGCTCCTGCTCCTCTCCACCCCGAACCTGCGCTCCTTCCGCGGCCTGCGCAACCTCCTGCTGCACAACCAGGGGCACGCCGCCTCGGCGGGCGTCTACGAGCAGTTCGAGAAGCTCGAGACCCTGGGGCACATGGGCCACGTGCGCGAGTACACGACCCGCGAGGTGACCGAGCTCCTCGAGCGTCTCGGTTACCGGGTCGACGTCGTCGTCTACCGCGGCGGTCACGGCCGGGGTCCGGTCGGAGTCGCGGAGCGGCTGGCGCCCTCGCTCCGCCCGTTCTTCTCGCTGATCGCGAGCCGGCTGAGCCGCTCGCCCGAGGACGGGGACCGATGACCGGCTCCCGGCTGAGCTCCGCGATCGACGGTCGGATCTTCGTCGTCGGCGTTCCCCGCTCCGGCACCACCCTGGTGCAGGCCCTCCTGGCGGCGCACGGTGCGGTGGCGTCGTTCACCGAGAGCCACCTCTTCGATCGCCACTTCGTCTTCCTGCCCGGCCTCGGCCGGCCGATCCTGACGCGGGACCCCGGGCCCCGGCTGCGCGAGTTCCTGGCCGAGAACGGCGAGGAGGCTCCGGCGGCCGCCGAGGAGTTCGCCGCCGCGGGCGGCGGCCTACGTGGATGGCGACCCCTGTTGCCGTTGCGCACCGGCTCGGTGGCGCGACGGCTTCTGCGGGTTCTGGACGAGCTGACCCTGCGCCGCGGGCGTGCCGTGTGGGTCGAGAAGACGCCGCGCCATCTGCGCTACGTTCCCTTCCTCGAGGGGGTGGCGGGACCCGCAGGGGGCGCCCGTTTCGTGCACGTGGTCCGGGAGGGGCTGGAGACCGTCGCCTCCCTGCGCGCGGCCTCGCGGGGCTGGGAGCGTCCCTACGATCTGGCGGCCTGCGTGCGACGATGGAACCGGGACATCGCCTTCTCCGCCCGCCGTCTCGCCTCGCCGAGCGACCACTTCGTCGTCTACGAGGAGCTCGCGGCCCGGCCGGAGGCGGTCCTCCGGACGCTCCTCGGCGAGCTGGGCCTCGTCTGGGAGCCGGAGATCCTCGAGCGCTACCCGACGGCCTCCGAGCGTCTCGTCACCGGGCAGGAGAGGGGGTGGAAGGGCGACGTGGGACGCGCCATCCGTCCCGCCCCGTCGTCGTCCTCGACGCTGAGCGAGGAGGAGCGTCGACGCGCGACCCGGTCGCTGCGCCGCGAGCCCTACGAGCGGATCCGTGGGCGGCCGCGGTCGCCGGTCGAGGCGACTCCGGCGCCGGGGAAGGAGGCAGGGGTCCGATGAGCGACACTCCGCACGTCTCCGTGGTGGTGCCGTTCTACGGCAGCGAGCGCCACATCGCCGAGTGCATCGACTCGCTGCTGACCCAGGAGGACGTGGGCGGCCCCTTCGAGGTCGTCTTCGTCGACAACGGCTCGCAGGACGGATCCGCCGCCATCGTCTCCCGCTACCCCGAGCTCGTGGTCGTGCGCGAGACCACGCCGGGAGCCTACGCGGCGCGCAACGCGGGCGTGCGCGTGGCGCGCGCGCCGCTCATCGCGTTCACCGACGCCGACTGCGCCGTCGGCCGGCGGTGGCTGCGCTCGATCCGCGAGGGGATGGAGGATCCCGGAAGCGCGATCCTGCTGGGCACCTGTCTCTACCCGTACGAGGCCTCGTTGCCGCTGCGCCTCCTCGGAGCCTACGAGAACGCGAAGAGCCGGTATGTCCTCGAGCGCTGTTCGCCGGCCTACCGCTTCGCCTACGCCAACAACATGGCCGTGCGGGCCTCGGTGTTCGAGGAGGTCGGCCCGTTCCGCGAATGGCGGCGGGCCGGGGACACGGAGCTGGTGCACCGGCTGACGTCCAGGCGGCCGGACCTCCGGGTCGTCTACCGGCCCTCGATGAGGATCATCCACCGGGAGTTCCTGAACGCCCGTCACCGGCTGGGGCGGCTCACCGTGTACACGAAGACCAACGAGAAGATCGGTACCTTCCGGGAGCTCGGCCTTCGGCAACGCTTCGGCGTCCTCGTCACCCTGCTCCGCAGCCTCCTGGCGGGCGGCCTGAAGCGGGTCAAGCGCTCGGCGTTGTAGACGCGGTCCTGGGCGGCTCGGCGACGACCGCGGCCGCCGGGATGGGAGGCCCGCCTCGGGGTCCATCGACCCCCTCGCTGCGCTCGGTCGCCCAGGACGACACGCCTTGCTACTCCGCCCTACCCTCGACATCCCCGAGGATCCGGTCCTCCGCGACCCGCGCCAGGTCGCCCAGGATCGGGTGGGAGAACATCGTCTCCAGCGGCAGGTCGATGTCGAACTCGCGGCACAGGCCGAGCATCACCTCCATCGCCGCCAGCGAGGTGCCCCCGAGCCCGAAGAAGTCGTCGGCCATGCCGATGGGCTCCACGGTCAGCTCCCGGCCCCAGGCGCCGGCCAGGTACTCCGCCACCGGGCCCTCGGGGGCGCGGTACGGCCGGCGGTCGGTCGGGCCGG
The DNA here is from genome assembly GCA_905479655.1 of uncultured bacterium. Classification (GTDB taxonomy): domain Bacteria; phylum Acidobacteriota; class Thermoanaerobaculia; order Multivoradales; family JAHEKO01; genus CAJQNK01. Next base: position 18,676 of record CAJQNK010000005.1, read on the forward strand.
AGGTCGAAAGCGACAGGGCTGCCTCGTCGACCTTGCCGCTCCGGGTCAGGGGGATCGAGTCGACCCGCCGCAGCCGGGCGGGCACGACGGGCGCCGGGAGGAGCCGGCCGAGCCGCCGCCGGAGCTCGTCCTCGTCGAGCTCCCGAGAGGCGACGTAGAAGGCGTCCAGGGTCGTGCGGTCGAGGTCGTCGCCGCTCCGCTCCTCGTCGTAGCCGATCACCGCGAGGTTCTCCCGCACCTCCTCCTCGTCGATGTCGTCGTCGAGCTCCGCCAGCGCCTCCTCCCGGGTCTTATGGCCCAGACGGACGTCCCAGCTGTACGGCAGGGCGTAGTTGTGGAAGCCCCGCTCCCTCTTGTGGACCCAGATGCCCGTGTCGTTGATCCGGCAGTTGGTCGACCGGCCCGTGTCCGCCGGGCGCACCCAGGGGACCCTCTCCCGCAGGGTGGCGTAGAGCTCGTCCATGCCGACGTCGCAGTAGCGGTAGAAGTCGACGAACCGGATCTCCTCGAAGATCCGATCGTCGCGGAAGATCTCGACGTCCAGGGAGCGGGAGACCTCGTCGGGCAGCCGGTGGTAGACCTTGCGGGCGGCCAGCACCGCGGCGTCGATCTCGTCGGCGCCGCGCCGGCCGTCGCGGAACATCTCCTCGGTCAGCCGGGTCTCGAACATCTGGCCGCGGGAGAGGCCGGTGACGATGATCGGGATGCCGAGCTGCCGCGCCCGGTGCACGCTCAGGGTGTAGATCGTCTTGAAGCAACCGTTGCAGACGTTGGAGAAGCGCGCGAGGCTGTCGCGGAAGATGGCGTTCATGGCCGGTGTCGTGGCGAGCTCCACGGGCACGTCGAGCTCCGAGGTGACGCGGCGGATGTTCCGCTTCGCGCTCTCCGAGATGAAGCCGTTGTCCAGCGTGAAGGCGTAGACCGAGAGGCCCATCTCGACCAGTCGGCACAGGGCGTAGGTGCTGTCCTTGCCGCCGCTGTAGAGCATGAGGCAGTCGACCTCCGGGCGGTGCTCCCGGGCGGACTCCTCGAACAGCGACCGCAGGTCGTCCAGGGTCCGGAAGTACGCCTGCGCGTGGTCCTTGATCGTGTCGTAGGAGCGGCAGACGGCGCACACGCCCTCCCCGTCGAGGCGCGCCCGCGGGTGGTTCGAGGGCAGGGCGCAGCGGAGGCACCGGCGGATCGCCTCGCCGGTCTCTGCGGGCGGCGCCGCCCGCCGCCGGTGGGAGATCACGGCGCACTGCTCGACACCGGGGAGCGAGAGCAGGGCGGCCTCGACCTCTCCGGGCTCGACGCGGAAGCCCGAGATCTTGAGCTGGCGGTCGAGCCGCCCCAGGAACTCGAGCTCGCCCCGCTCGGTCATCCGCACCCGGTCGCCGGTGCGGTAGCGCAGCGCTCCCGGCGTCGTCGGGTCGGGGAGGAAGCGCTCGGCGGTGAGCGCCTCGAGGCCGTGGTAGCCGCGGGCGAGGCCGAAGCGGGAGATCCACAGCTCGCCCGGCACCCCCGTCGGCACCGGAGCGAGCGCCTCGTTCAGGACCGCGACCCGCACGTGGTCGGCGGGGAGCCCGATGGGCACGCTGGCGGCCGTGTCCCGGGCCGGGTCGTAGCGGTGCGCCACGCAGCCGACCACCGCCTCGGTCGGGCCGTACTCGTTGTGGAGCTCGAGACGGTGGTGGAGCTGCTCGCTGACGGCCGCGGCCAGGGAGGTCTTGAGATCCTCGCCGCCCACGACCATGCGGCGGATCCGCGATCCCTCGAGGCCGATCCGTCGCAGCAGCGAGAGGTGGGAGGGGGTGAGCTTGACGAGATCGACCGCGTTGTCGCGCGCCACGTCCAGGACGGCGGTGTCGGCGGCGTCGTCGGGCTCCGGGTAGACCACCAGGGTGCCGCCCGTCGTCAGCGGCAGGAGGAGGCTCGTGACGGTGAGGTCGAACGCCGGCGAGGTGAAGAGGGGAAACACGAGACGGTCGCCGCGCACGTACCGGCGGGAGGCCCACTCCAGGTAGTCCGCGAGCCCGCCGTGCTCGACGAGGACCCCCTTCGGCTGTCCCGTCGAGCCGGAGGTGTAGATCAGGTAGGCGAGGTCGCGCAGGTTCGGGGTCGGCCGGTCGAACGGGAGGGTCCGCCCGGCCGCGACGAGGTCGGCGATGGAGACGACCTCCACGCCCGGCGGTGCGGCCGAGGCCTCCGCGCCGGGGCCGGCTAGCAGGAGGCGGGCGCCGGAGTCCGCGAGGGTCCGGTCTCTCCGCGCCGCCGGCACGGGGTGGCCCAGGGGCACGAAGGCGGCCCGCGCCGCGAGGGCCCCCAGCACGGCGACGACCGTGGAGATGGACCGCCTGCCGGCGATCGCCACCCGGTCCCCCGGCTGGACGCCCCGCGCCACGAGGGCCGCGGCCAGAGCCCGGGAGCGGAGCCGGAGCTCGCCGAACGACACCTCCCGCGCCCCCTCCCGCAGAGCGATCCGGTCGGGCTCCGCCGCGGCCCGCTCCGCGAAACGCTCGACCACCGACCGGGTCGGCAACGGCCCGGAGTCCGAGGCGTCGAGCCTGGCCAGGACCCGCCGGTCGGAGCCCGCCAGGAGGTCGACCTCGGCCACCGGTCGGTCGGGGTCGTCGAGGAGGGCCTCGAGGAGCCTCTCGAAGTGCTCGAGGGCTCGTCGTTGGAGGGGCTCCGGCAGCGCGCGGTCGTTGAAGTCGAAGTGCAGCGTGGTGCGGCCGGAGCCCGCGAAGTCGTGGACCTGGAGCCGGAGGGCGTGCACGCTGTCGCCGTGGCCCGGGTGGATCCACTCCACCTCGGTGGGAAGTCCGGCGAAGTCGCCGAAGGCCCCCGGGAAGTAGTTCAGCACCACGTTGCCGGCCGCCGCGCCGGAGGGGGCGCTCGTGCCGGGGAGCGCGTGGCGGAGGAGCCCCTTGGCCTCCTCCAGGCACTTCGCGCCGAGCGAGCGCAGGGTCTCCCCGGCCTCGATCGTGACGACGAACGGGAACATCTCGATGAACAGCCCGAGAGCCTCCTTGGCCTCCGCGCCGGGGCGTCCGGCCACCGGGGTGTCGAAGCCCAGCTCGGAGGCGCCGCTGACCCGGTGGAGCCAGCTCACGAGGAGGGCCGCGAAGAGCGCGAACCGCGACAGCTCCGGGGAGAGACTCAGGAGTCCCTCGCCCGCGGCGAGCCGTTCCACCGCGCGAGATCGCTCCTCGTCCAGCTCGAGGGTCCGACGGCTGCTCCGGGTGTCGGTGCCCTGCCTGCCGGCGGGCCCGGCCCCACGGCCGTAGAGCGAGACCCGGGAGGCGCGGGGTCGCCGGGCTTCCCAATGTTCCCGGGCCTCCCAGTGTTCCTGGGACTCGGCACGACCCCGAGGATCGGCCGCCAGGGCCGCCGCGGTCGGGTAGTACGCGGGCAGCGGCGCCGCGTCGCCGGGCTCGCCCCTCCGCAGCGCCTCGTACTCGACGCCGACCCGCCGGTAGAGGAGCTGGGTCGACCAGGCGTCGGTCACCAGGTGGTGCTGCCCCAGGTACCAGCCCGTGCGCCCCGGACCGAGCCGGAGCAGGACGCTGTCGACGAGGTCCCCGTCGAGGGGCAGAGGGCGGGCGCAGCGCTCGAGCGACCAGCGTCGCAACGCCGTCCGCGGGTCGGGCCGCGCGCCGAGGTCGACGACCGTGGTCGCGGGGGCGTGGGGCGCCAGGATCAGCCGGTCGCCACCCTCGGTGGCCACGACCCGGGTCCTGAGGGCGTCGCTGGCGTCGGCGACACGGCGCCACGCCTCCTGGAAGAGGTCGGCGCGGATCGCCCCCGGGAACAGGAAGGCGAAGGCCATCGTGTAGAGCGGACTCTCCGGGTGCAGTCGCTGGCCGAGCCAGATCGGTCTCTGGGCGTGGGTGAGCCCGAGCTCCCCCCCGTGAACCCGCGTCGCTCCCGGCGGGGAGACGGGTCGCTCCTGCCGGGTCGTCAAGGGTCGGGATCTCTCATCGTCGGCGCGCCCGCAGCACGAAGTCGGCGAGGGCCACGGCCGTGCGGAAGTTCTCGACCACGAAGTCCGCGGGCCGGATCTCGATGTCGAACTCCTCCGCGGCGAAGGTGCCGAGCCGCAGGGCGGCGACCGAATCGAGGAGGTCGGAGAGCAGGTCGTCCTCGCGCCCCACCGTCGTCCCCGAGGTCACCAGCTCGTCGCGGACGAAGGCGAGGATCCGCCGTTCGACCTCCGCCGTTCCCGGATCCGCCGTTCCCGGATCGGGCGTCCCCGGGTCGGAGGTTGCCGGAGCGGGCGTCCCCGGATCGGCCTTCATGTCAGTGGGCATGATGGGTCTCCTCGGGGAGGAGGCGGAAGCGCAGGGCGGTGCGGTCCACCTTCCCGGTGGGCGTTCTCGGCAGGGAGGGGAGGATCACGACCTCGGCCGGGACGGCGTAGGTCGGGAGGAGCCCGGCGAGGTCGTCCAGGATCTTCCGGGGAGAGGCCGCGGGGTCGTCCGTGACCACCACCGCGTGGATCACGGAGCTCCCCTCGCCGTCCGGCAGGGCGATGGCGGCGGCCTCCTCGATCGGATCGAGGGAGCGCAGGGCTCTCTCGACGCCCTCGAGCTCGACGCGGTGACCCCTGACCTTGACCTGGAGGTCGGCCCGGGTCACGAAGGCGAGATTCCCGTCGTCGAGGCGGCGAACCCGGTCGCCGGTCCGGAAGTAGAGGTCGTCGAAGCCGCCGGCCGTCGGCCGCCGGACCAGCGCCCGACGGTTGGCCGCCGGGTCGCCCCAGTAGCCGGCCATGACGGTCGAGCCGCGGACCAGCAGCTCCCCGGTCTCCCCGTCCGGCAGCGGCTCCAGGTCGTCGCCCACGACGAGCGTGGCCGACGTCGAGCAGGCCGTGCCGATCGGCAGCGGCTCGGCGGGCTCGACCCCCTCCGGCAGGTGGTAGCGGGTGCAGACGTTGACCTCCGTCGAGCCGTACACGTGGCTGAACCGGGCCGCGGGGAGCTGGCGCCGGAGTCGCGCCAGGTGCTTCGCGGGGAACGTCTCGCCGGCGAAGAGCACCCAGCGCAGAGAGCTCAGGTCCCCATCCTCCAGGCCGCCGCGCAGGGAGAGGTGGACGAGGGCCGTGGGCACGGAGTACCAGACGGTGACGCGCTCCCGCTCGAGCAGGGCCGCGAGGGAGGCGGGCATCTTCAGCGTCGCGGGTGTCGGCACGACGGTCGCCGCCCCGGCGCGCGCGGCGGCGTAGAAGTCGAAGGTCGCGAAACAGGTGTGGTGCGAGGAGTGGTTGCTGAGGCGGTCGTCGGGCCGCAACGAGTACTCGTCCGCCGCCCAGTCGGCGAAGGCCAGCGCGCTGCGGTGGGTGTGGAGGATGAGCTTTGGGGTTCCGGTCGAGCCGGACGTGTGGAGGATGTAAGCCGGGTCGAGGTCGATCGTCCCGGTCTCCGGCGGCCGGTCGGTGGCCTGCTCGGAGACCGACGACCACGGGATCGGGCGGAGAGGCAGGTCGTCCGCTTCCTCCAGGCCGACGACGCTGGAGATCTCCGGGCAACTCGCGAGCGTCTCCCGCACCGCGTCCCGCCGGCCGGGCTCGGTCACGAGATGCCGGGCGCCGGTGGCGCGCAGGATGCGCACGATCTGGTCGACCGGCGAGCCCGGGTCGATCGGCACCAGGGCGCCGCCCGAGGCGAGGGCGCCGTGGAAGGCGACGGGCACGTCGAGACCCTTGCCGAGCAGGACCGCCACGCGGTCCCGGGGTTCGAGACCGGCTCCGAGCAGCACCCGCGCCAGGCCGTGGCTCCGGCGGGCCAGCTCCCCGTAGCTCAGGGTCTCCCCGTCGCAGCGCACCGCCGGCGCCTCGGGACGGCGCATCGCCGCCTCGTCGACCAGGCGGCTCAGCAGGGTCACGGGATCACCTTCTGCACGGCCGGAGGCAGGAGCTCGCGCAGGGGCACGTCGACGTCGAAGCCCCGCTCGACGACCCAGATGCCGGAGATCACCGCGAGTCCCACGGCCGCTACGGGCAGGGCGATCCGCCGGTAGAGGCCCAGCCGGCGGACGAGGAAGAGCACGGGGAAGAGGACGATCGCGATCGCGGTCTGCCCCGCCTCCACGCCGAGGACGAAGGCGACCACGGAGAGGCCGAGGTGCTCGTCGAGCACGCCGAGTTGCACCAGCGAGCCGGCGAAGCCGAGCCCGTGGAACAGTCCGAGGACGAAGACGATCGCCAGGATCCGGCCCCGCGTCAGCGTCTTCCCGAGGGGAACCAGGAGGTGGATCGCAGCCAGTGTGATGGAGGCCGCGATCACCGTCTCCACGAGCGCCTCGGGGAGGCTCGCGAGGCCCAGCGCGGCTAGGAGGAGCGCCACCAGGTGGGCCGCGACCAGGGTGGCGACGACGGTCACCACGTTGCGCAGCGCCGAGCCCAGGCCGTCGAGGGGTAGCCACCGGCCGTCCTCGCGGCGCAACGCCGCGGGCAGCAGCAGCGCGACCAGGAAGAAGATGTGGTCCAGGCCCAGGAGCATGTGCTCGGCCCCCAGGCGGACGAGCGCCAGGAAGCCGCTCAGGCGTCCGGAGGAGGTCAGGTCGAGCTCCTGTCGGCGCGAGCTCGGGCCGAACACCAGCGAGAACTGGTTCTCGTTGGCGAACGTCCCCGTCGCCCAGTTGTGCTCGACGAGCAGGAAGCCCCGGTGGCTGGGCTCCTCGTCGAGCAGCACCGAGTACTCGAAGGTCAGGGTGCCGGGGACGCCGTCGAGCCCCGGGAGCTCGAACGGCAGTTGCACGAAGCCGCCCCGCGCGTTCAGGAGGTGATGCGGCCCGAAGTCGATCTCGAGCGGGCCGCGCGGGCCGGTGATCGTGACGTGGCTCCGGTAGTACCCCTGCAAGAAGTCGATCCGCTCGTCGAGGTTCTCGGCCGTGATCCCGTCCTCGGTGCCGGCGATTCCCAGGCCGTGGTTGAGATCGGCCAGCGCGATCTCGAAGCGCCCGGCGACCGAGTCCTCGTAGATCTGAAGGTAGAGGTAGCTGTCGCCCAGGGTGTGCGCCCGGGCCCCCGCCGTGCCCAGCAGCCCGAGGGCCAGCAGCAGAAGGCCGCGCGCGGCCCTCGGGAAGAGCCGGGTCATCCCGGTCCGCATGATCCCAGTCCGAATCATCCCAGTTCGCATCATCCCCGTCCCGATCATCCCAGTCCTCGCAGCCCGGCGATCAGGTTCCGCTGGACCTCCGACGTACCCACGTAGAGCGGGGTGGCGAGGGCGTCGCGCAGCTCCCTCTCCAGCTCGTAGTCGACCATGTAGCCGTAGCCTCCGAAGATCTGGATGGCGCTCCGGCACGCCTCGACGTAGGCCTCGCTGACCGCCAGCTTGGCGAGGGCCGAGTCGCGGACGGCCGTGCCGCGACGCATCCGGGTGCAGGCCGCCCGATAGAGCAGGAGGCGGGACGCCTCCAACGACAGCTCCATGTCGGCGATGCGGTGGGAGATGGCCTGGTGCTTCCCGATCGGCACCGAACCGGCGGTCCGCTCCCTCGCGTGGGTCACGCAGCGCTCGAGGAGCCGCTCCATGACACCGAGAGCCGGGGCCATGACCAGCAGCCGTTCCACGTCCATCGTCTGGTTGAAGATCATCGCGCCCGAGCTCACCGAGCCGACCACCGCGGATCCGGGGAGTCGGCACTCGTCGAGGTGGATCTGCGCCATCGGGCTCGTGCGCAGGCCCATCTTCTCCATCGGGGGTCCGACGGTCAGGCCCTCGGTGTCCCGCGGCAGCAGGAAACAGGTGACGCCGGCGAACCCCGCGCCGTCGGTCCGGGCGTAGATCACGAACAGCTCGGCGACGGGGGCGTTGGTCACGAAGGTCTTGGAGCCGGTCAGGATCCACTGGTCGCCGCTGGGCTCGGCGGTGGTCCGGAGGGCCAGGGCGTTCGACCCCGAGTCCGGCTCCGTCATGCCGGTGGCTCCGATGACGGAACCGTCGGCGAGGCGCGGCAGCCACTCCGCCTTCTGCTCCTCGGTGCCGAAGGCCGCCAGGGGCCCCTCGCACGAGGCCGCGTGGGCGGCGACCGAGAAGACCAGGCCGTTGTCGCGGGCGCCGTAGCCGATCCCCTCCAGGATCGCCACGGCGGACAGCAGGTCGTGGCCCCCTCCGCCCCACTCCCTCGGCGCGAGCATCCCCTGGAGCCCGAACTCGGCACACGCGTCCCAGAGGGCGCGAGGGAACGAGCCCGCGCGATCGCGCTCGGTCACGCCGTCCGCCAGCACCCGGGACGCGAACTCGACGGCGCTCCGCCGTAGGTCGCGATGGTCGTCTGTCCAGTCGAAGTCCATGGAGTCTCGATACGACAGCTGGGAGGGGGAGAAGAGGAAGAACGGCCCGGGACGGGCTGGGGGTCCATCCTAGCTCGCACGGGAGGGCAGCCTCCGGGGATCCTGGACGCGCGCGACCCGGCGGAGTGCCGCGCGACCGCCCTCTTCCGATAGCCTCGGACGGTGGCGCCCGAGATCCGTCTGCTGCTCGTCGACGCACTGAACCTGGTTCGCCGCGTGTACGCGGCGCAGCCGGGGAGCCACGGTCCGGGGAGGGCGCTCGAGGGGCGGGAGTCCTCGGTCCGCTCCCTGAGCAGGGCGCTCGCCGAGTGCGCTCCGACCCACGTGGCGGCCGTCTTCGACGGTGACGGGAGCACCTGGCGGCACCGGCTCTTCCCGGGCTACAAGAGCGGCCGCAGGCCCATGCCCGAGGCCCTGAGGCAAGCGCTTCCCACCTATCGCGAGGCCTTCGCGGAGGTCGGCGTCGCCGGCCTCGAGCAGCCCGCCACCGAGGCGGACGACGTGATCGCCACCCTGGCGGTCAAGGTCGCCGCGGCCGGCGGACGGGCGACGATCCTGGCGACCGACAAGGGGTATCTGCAGCTCCTCTCCGACGCGATCGCCGTGCGCGACCACTTCCGTCGGATGGACCTGGACGCCGCGGCCGTGCGGGAGCGCTTCGGCGTCGGGCCGGGGCGGCTTCTGGACCTCCTCGCGCTCACCGGCGACAGCACGAGCTCCATCCCCGGCGTGCCGGGTGTCGGGGCCAAGACCGCGGCGAAGCTGCTCGAGACGCACGACTCCCTCGAGGCGGTGCTCGCCGCGGCGAACTCCTCGGGCGCCGGCGACCCCCGGGCGACCGGCGCGCTCCTGACGCCGAAGCTGGCCGAGAGGCTCGTCACCCACGCCGATTCGGCGCGCCTCGCCCGGCGTCTCGTCGAGCTCGAGACCGACCTCGAGCTCGGGGTGAATCTGCGGCAGCTCCGCTGGTCTCCCTGAGGGCGGGCGCAAATTCAGGACCTGTACCGGTCGGTCGGGCAGATGATCACGGAGTCGGCCATCCAGATGGCCGGTACGGCGAGGGCGAGCGGCACCGGGGTCGAGGACGACGCCTTCTCGGAGAACTTCCGATCCTACTTCGAGATGTTGGTCGCGATCGAGGGACAGCTCCTCGACTCCTACGACCGGGCACTCGAGATTCTGGACGAAGCCGCCCCCTGAGGGCGGGCCGTGGCCGTCGCGGGGTGCGACCGCCACCCGATGTAACAGCTGGCGGCCCGAGTCGTAGTTAGTCCGGAGATCCCGCCATGCCCAGCGCCCACGACCTGCTCCGCTCCCTCCGGCCGCTCCCGCTGTTCCTGGTGGCGGTCGTCCTGCTGCCACCCACGGTGGCCTCGGCGGCTCGCGACCCGTCCCCCGGGTTCGTCGACCACAGCCTCGATCTGCCCGGCCTGCCGGCGGCCGTGATCCCGGCCGACATGGATCGGGACGGGCACCGGGACCTGGTCGTCCTGGTCGCCTTCACGGCCTGGGGGCAGACCGCCGAGACCGAGCAGGTGACCTTCGACGACATCGAGGGTCTGGTCGAGGTGATGAGCGTGGTCAACGCGCTGTTGGATCGTCGGGAGTTGCGGGTCTATCGCGGTCTCGAGGACGGCGGGTTCGCGGCGGAGCCGACCATCCTGGAGCTCGACACCTCGCTCCACGCGCTCCAGGCGGGGAGTCGCCGGGAGCCTCTTCTCGCGCTGACGGACGAGGGCGTCTCCGCGGTCCGGTGGTCGTGGCGCAACGGAGCGGGAGCGCTGGACATGGTGCCGTTGGCGGAGGTCGAGACCGCCTTTTCCGGTGGCGGCACGTTCTTCTCGGAGTTCGAGTTCGTCCACGACCTGGACGGCGACGGCGCTCCGGACCTGTTGCTACCGACGGCGGACGGCTGGTCGGTCCTCCGCGGCGGAGCCGACGGCTTCGAGACCCCGCCGGCCGCGCTCGTCGCCCGCTACGTGCCACCGCCACCCGATCCGGAGGACGCGGAGGCTGGGGTCGGCCCGGGAAGCGAAGACGGGGAAAGCGAAGACGGGGTGAGCGACGCCGGGGTGAGCGACGAAGAGGCGGACGACGCGGGCGACGTGGAGAACGAGGAACCCGGGGAAGACGAAGAGGACCACCGGGCCCGACGGCCCCGGCAGCCCGCCGTCACCGACCTGAACGGCGATGGTCGGCCGGACCTCCTGGTCTTCGGTGGCCGCCACGCCCCCGTCGCCTACCTCAACCCGGGCGACCTCGCCTTCGCGAAGGCCGTCGAGCTGGAACCGGCGGGCGCGGCCGGCAGGGACGAGGAGGTCGTCCACGTCGGCACGATCCGGGACGGCGGCCCGGTGTGGCTCGTGACGCAGACCGAGCTGGAGCCGGGCGACGACGCCGGCATGCGGGAGGAGATCGACCACGCGAAGAGGCCCCTCTTCGCCTACCGGTCCTATCCCCTGGGCCCGGATCTCTCGGTTGGCCCGGAGGACGAGGCGCGGGCCTTCCGGGCCATCGGCTACACGTTCCAGGGCAGCGACGGCGACGACGACGACGTGGACGTGAAGCTGCCCGGCGGGTTCCAGGACCTGGACGGCGACGGGCATCTGGACCTGGTGGCCATCACCCTCGACTTCTCCCTCGTGCCCATGATCTTCCGGGCGCTGGTCATGGGACGGATCTCCCTGCGCATGGACTTCCACCCGTGGTGCCAGGAGGAGGACGGCAGCTTCCGGGAGGTCCGCGAGGTCGATCTCTCGGGCAAGTTCAAGCTCAACCTGCGCAACCTCCAGCTCAAGCACCTGTCGCAGTTCGCGGGCGACTTCGACGGCGACAGGCGGGCCGACTTCGTGCAACTGGGCCGGGGCCGGAAGGTGACGATCCACCAGGGCGAGGCGGGCTGCTCCTATCCCGAGCGGCCCAGCCGGAAGATCAAGCTGGCGCAGGAGCCGAAGCACCTCGGCCTGGTGCGCATCCTCGACCTGAACGGGGACGACCGGTCGGACCTCTACGTGGTCCACCCGCTCCGCGACCGGGGATCCGGCGGGTCGATCCCGGTCCGCGTCGACCTCTACGTGAGCGAGTAGCCGCGGCTCCCGGCGGCGCGCGTTCCGAGCCCCCCTGTGCGCCCGGAGCCGCGACCTCGCGACTCCCCGCTACTCCGCGCCGGGCTCGGCCGGGCCGCGCTCGTGCACGTCCATGGTGCCGTACGGAGCCGGCGAGCCGATCGCCATAGCCGGGATCGTCGACGTCCTCGTAGCCGACCATGTCGAGGGCGGCGTCCATCGAGCCCACGACCTCGGCGACCCCGCCCTGGGCGGACACGGACCGAGGCGATGGACAAGTCAGGTGCTTCGGGTTAGTATTTGCAAGCGTGAACGGTATGGACGTTTTTGGTCCACCCCGACAACCGTGAGAGCTCACTGATGAGACCGAAATCCGGCTGCTTCCGAATCGCCACCGTTCTTCCCTGCATCCTGCTCGCGGCCTGCGGCGGTGATCGGGATCGCGACGTGGGTCTCGCGCCCGTCCCCCTCGTTGAGGCTGTCCAGACCCGGGTCGGCGCGCTACCCATCGAGGAGACCCTTCCGGGGGTCGTCCGCGCCCGCAACCAGGTGACGATCCGGCCCGAGATCGACGGCCGGGTCGTCGAGGTCCTGGTGCGCAGCGGCGAGGCCGTGAGAGCGGGCCAGGTCCTGGTGCGCCTGGACGAGACGGAGGCGCGGGAGCGGCTGCGCCAGGCGGAGGCGGACGTCCGTTTCGCGGAGGCCTCGGCGGTCGCTACCCGCGCCCGGGTGGCCGAGCTCGCGGCGCGGGTCGCCCGGCAGCGGGCCCTGGCCGAGCAGGAGCTGGTGAGCGCGCAGGATCTCGAGTCGCTGGAGGCCCAGCTCGACGCCCTGCGGGCCGGCGCCGACGAGGACGTGGCGCGGGTCGAGCAGGCGCGGGCGACGGCGGAGGAGCGGCGTTCGGCGCTGGGCAAGACGGAGGTGCGGGCCCCCGTCTCCGGGCGACTGGGCGAGCGGCGGGTCGAGGTCGGGATGCGGGTCGACCCGTCCGCGGTGCTGTTCCAGGTCGGCGACCTCGACGAGCTCATCGTGGAGCTGAACCTCACGGAGGCGATGCTGGCGCGGGTGGCGACGGGGCAGCCCGCCCTGCTCTCGAGCCGGGGCGACTCCGGGGAGCCCGTTCGTGCCGAGCTCTCCCGGATCTCTCCCTTCCTGGCGGAGCAGAGCTTCACCGCGGCCGGCGAGATCGACGTGGACAACCGGGGCGGACGGCTGCGGCCCGGGATGTTCGTCGACGTCAGGATCCTGGTCGGCGAGAGCCGGCGGGCCACGCTGGTGCCGGTGGGCGCCCTGTGGGATGACCCGCGGTCGGGTCGCCGGGGGGTCTTCGTCGTCGAGGAGGTCTCGGGTCTCGACGAGGCGCCCCGCGACACGACCGACAGCCCCGAGACGCCGCGGGCGGTGGCCTTCCGACGGGTGGAGATCCTGGCCCAGGGACGGGGCGCCGCGGGAGTCACCGGGATCGACGAGGGCGACTGGGTCGTGACGGTCGGGCAGCAGCTCCTGGGCTCCGAGCTCCGGGCGGGCCGACAGGCGGCGGCCGAGGGGCAGGACCCGGCCGGCGACGGGGCGGTGTCGGCCCGCGTCCGGCCGGTCTCGTGGCAGCGGGTCCAGGCGCTCCAGGACCTGCAGAGCGAGGATCTTCTGGAGGGCTTCCTCGAGAAGCAGCGGCGGGTCGCCGAGGCGCTGGGCGCGGAGATCCCGGAGAGCGAGGACGAGGTGGACCGGGTGATGGAGGAGGCGTCGGCCGAGGCGTCGGACGGGGCGCCGCCTCCGGAGGGGGTCTGAGATGGCGTTGACCGAGGTCTCCATCCGGCGGCCGGTAGCCACGACGATGGTCTACCTGATCCTCATCGTCCTGGGCTTCGTGTCGTTCCGCATCCTCCCCATCGACCTGCTGCCGGAGGTGGAGTTCACCCAGCTCACGGTCCGGGTCGGCTATCCCAACGTCGGCCCCGAGGAGGTCGAGCAGATCATCACCGACCGGGTGGAGAACGCGGTCGCCGGCCTGCCGAACCTGGAGCGGGTCACCTCCCAATCCGAGGAGGGTTCGAGCCGCGTGCGCCTGGAGTTCGCCCGCGGCACCAACATCGACGAGGCCGCCAACGACCTGCGGGCGGCCCTCGACGGCCTGCGCGACGAGCTGCCCGTGGAGGCCACGGCGCCGCGCGTCTTCAAGCTCGACCTCGACCGGATCGAGGTGGTGAGCCTGGCGGTCACCTCCACCCGCGACCTGGAGGAGGTCACGCGGCTGCTGGAGGACGAGCTCGCGCGTCGCTTCGAGCAGATCCCGGGCGTGGGGGCGATCGACATCCGCGGCGGGGTCCGGCGCGAGATCCGCGTCGAGCTCGACCGCGAGCGTCTGCGGGCCACCGGCCTGACCGCCCTCGACGTCGAGCAGGTCCTGCGCAGAGAGAACGCGACCCTGCCGACGGGCACCGTGAAGAGTGGGCTCGACGATCTTTATATCCGGAGCCTCGGCGAGTACCGCACCATCGACGAGATCGCGCGCACCGTGATCGCGACGCACGGCGGCAGGCCGGTCCGGGTGCGCGACATCGGCGCGGTGCGCGACGCCTACGAGGACGTGCGCTACCTGGTGGAGATGAACGGGGTGCCAGCCATCAGCCTGGGCATCCAGAAGCAGAGCGGCGGCAACACGGTGGCGGTGGCGCGAGCGGTGGTGCGCGAGGCGGAGCGGATCAACGAGGAGCGCGACGACCTCCAGCTCACGGTGGTGGTGGACCAGAGCGAGTTCATCCAGCAGTCGATCGGCAACGTCCAGACCTCCGCCCTCTGGGGCTCGCTGCTGGCGATCCTGGTGCTCTACGTGTTCCTGCGCAACCGCTCGACCACCCTGATCATCACCCTGGCGATCCCGATCTCGGTGATCGCGACGTTCGCCCTGCTCTACTTCGGCGGCCTGACTCTCAACCAGATGACCTTCGGCGGCCTGGCCCTGGGGGTGGGCCTCATCGTCGACAACGCCATCGTCGTGCTGGAGAGCATCGTGCGCAAGCGCGAGGAGGAGGACGCCCCCGACCGCGAGGCGGCGCGGGTCGGGACCCGCGACGTGGCCGGCGCCATCGTCGCCTCGACGCTCACGACCTGCGTCATCTTCATCCCCGTCGTCTTCGCTCGCACGACGACCGGGGCGTTGTTCCAGGCCCTGGCCCTGGTGGTCGTCTTCGCCCTGATCTGCTCGCTGTTCGTGGCCCTGACCCTGGTGCCGATGCTGGCCTCGCGCTTCCTGCACCTGCCCTCGCGCCAGGAGCGGGAGTCCACGGCCCAGTACCGGGTCCAGAAGCGGGTCGAGACCTGGTACACGGATCGGCTGCGCGGCGCGATCCGTCATCGCGGCAGGGTGTTCATGGCGACCGGCGTGGCGCTGGCCCTGGCGCTGGCGGCCTGGCCGCTGATTCCCGTCGAGCTCGCCCCCCAGACCGACGCCGACGAGATCGACATCGAGCTCGAGATGGCGCGCGGCACCAACATCGCCGTCTCCCGCGCCTTCACCGACGAGCTGGAGGACAAGGTGCGCGCCGTGGTGCCGGCGAAGGACGTGCGCCTCTTCTCGACCGAGATCCGGGGCGACAGCGCCGCGGTGGAGCTCAAGCTGGCTCCCCAGGAGGAGCGCTCGATGAAGGCCTCGGAGCTGGCGGACCTCGTGCGCCGCGAGGTGGACGGCAAGGTGCCGGGCGGGCTGCTGGACGTCGACGCCCAGCAGGGGTTGTGGATGCTGAACCGGGTGTTCAGCTCGGGTGGCGGTGGCGATGCCCTGGAGCTCGAGCTCCGTGGGTGGAACCTGGATCGGGCGGACCGGATCGCGGACGAGATGCGGCGGCGGATGGAGGCGGTCCAGGGCGTCACCAACGTGCGGGTGAGCCGCCGCGAGGGTCGGCCCGAGGAGCGACTGATCCTCGATCGGGAGCGGATCTCGGAGCTGGGACTCTCGGTGCAGGAGGTCGGGCGTACGCTCCTGGCCAACGTCGCCGGGCTGGAGGCGGGCCGCTTCCGCGAGGGGGGGTACGAGTTCCCCATCACCGTGCGGCTGCGACGGGAGGATCGGAGGACGGTGGAGGACCTGGACGGCATCACGCTCCGGACCCCGACCGGAGCGGTGGTGGCACTCTCCAGCGTCGTCCAGAGGGAGAGCGGGCGCGGTCCCGTGGAGATCGACCGGGTCGACGGCCAGCGGGTGACCTACGTGACCGCCAACCTGGAGAGCGGCGTCGCCCTGGGCGACGCGGTGGAGCGGGTGCGCGCGTCGCTCCGCGGGCTCGAGCTGCCCGGCGGCTTCACCATCCTGTACGGCGGTCAGTACGAGGAGCAGCTCGCCGCCCGGCGCGACTTCACCATCGCGATCCTCATGGCCCTGGTGCTGGTCTACATGCTGATGGCGGCCCAGTTCGAGCGCTTCGTCGACCCACTCATCGTCATGCTGTCGGTGCCGATGGCGCTCATCGGGGTGGTCCCCACGCTGCTCCTCACCGGCACGACGCTCAACATCCAGAGCGTGATGGGGCTGGTGATGCTGATCGGCATCGTGGTCAACAACGCCATCGTCCTGGTCGACGCCGTCAACCTGCTGCGTCGGGAGAAGCGCATGGGGGCCGCCGAGGCCGTCGTCGAGGCGGGCCGGCTGCGCCTGCGCCCGATCCTCATGACGACCGCCACCACCGTCCTGGGCCTCGTGCCGCTGGCCATCGGGCTCGGCGTGGGCGGTGAGATCCAGGCGGCGCTGGCGCGGGTGGTGATCGGCGGCCTGCTGGCCTCGACCCTGGTGACCCTGCTGCTGATCCCCGTCACCTACACCACCGTCGCCGGCTGGCAGGCACGGGCGAGGGCCTCGCGACGGGATTGGGGCGACGAGGAGCCGGAGCGGCAGGCGACGGCCTGAGGCGGCGGCGCGAGAGCCGACCGATTCCCGGTCGCGGTGCTCGCCCTGGAGCTGGGAGCCGACATCCGTGCCGCGGTGGGCGACGTCTTCGTGCACGCCCACCGCACGGGGACGCCGCAGAATCCGTCGGCTCTCAGCTCGGTCCGCGGGTCAGGAATCCACTCCGCCGGACCTCGCCGCCACGGCCTCCATCCGCCGCATCGCCCGCAGGGCGTTGCCCCCGGCGATCTTCAGGATCTCGTCGTCGGTGTAGCCGCGGCGCAGCAGCTCCGCGAACAGGTAGGGGTAGCGCGAGCAGTCCTCGAGCCCCTCGACCATCGAGTCGCCGCCGGCGTCGTAGTAGTCGCCACCGATCCCGATGTGCTCGATGCCGGCGATCTCGCGGATGTGGTCGATGTGGTCCGCGACGTCGGAGATGGTTCCCCGGGGAATGGGGTGGCTCTGGTCCCAGGCCTTCAGGTGCTTCCCGATCTCCTCCTCGTCGTCGAGCTCGGCTCGTAGCTCCTCGGCCTGGGCCTCTCGCCGCTCGAGCCAGGCCGGCGCCCCGGGAGCCACGAACATCGGGATGAAGTTGACCATCACGACGCCGCCGTTGGCCGGGAGCTGCGCCAGCACGTCGTCGGGGACGTTGCGCGGGTGGTCGGTGAGGGCCCGGGCGTTCGAGTGGGAGAAGATCACGGGGGCGCTCGAGACCCGGAGGGCGTCGCGCATGGTGTCGGCCGAGACATGGGAGAGGTCGACGAACATCCCGAGCCGGTTCATCTCCCGCACCACCCGCTCGCCGTGCTCGGTGAGCCCGCCGTGGAGGGGGAAGTCGGTGGCGGCGTCGGCCCAGTCGGTGGTGCGCCAGTGGGTGAGCGTCATGTAGCGCACGCCCAGCCCGTGGAGCATCCGCAGCGCCGCGAGCGACCCCTCGATCGCGTGCCCGCCCTCCACGCCGATCAGTGAGGCGATCTTCCCGTCGCGGTGAATGCGCTCGATGTCGTCCGCGGTGCGCGCCGGCTCGAGGTCGTCGTAGGCCGCCACCATCCGGTGGACGACGTCGATCTCGCGCAGCGCCTGGCGTAGCGACGTCCCTTCCTCCATGAAGTCGGTGGCGACATAGGCTGACCAGAACTGCGCTCCGACCCGGCCGTCCCGCAGCCGCGGGATGTCCGCCGGGTGGTCCGGCTGGACGACCGAGAGGTCGGTTCGCGCCAGATCCTCCGGGTCGTGGCTCCAGTCCGTCTCGGGCACGGCCCAAGCTCGCGAGAGGATCGAGCTCGGCAGGTCGTTGTGGCCGTCGACGAGCGGCGCCTGCTCGAGGAGCTCCCGAGCCCGCTCGAGCAGCGCCGGATCGGGCTCCGACGCCGCGAAGGCCGCGACCGGGAGGAGAAGAGCGAGGGCGAGGGTGGCTGGGCGGTGCATGGGCGGTCTCCTCGTTGGCGTGGTTTCGCCGACAGCATAGTCCGCCTCGCTCCCGGCGCTCGCCGTCCCCGAGCGGCCCGATCCGGATGTCGTCAGTACCGGTAGTACTCGGGCTTGTAGGGCCCCTCGACCTCGATACCCAAGTACTCCGCCTGCTCCTTCGTGAGCCGGGTCAGCTTGACGCCCAGCTTCGCCAGGTGCAGCCGCGCCACCTCCTCGTCGAGGTGCTTGGGCAGCATGTAGACCTGGTTCTCGTAGGCGTCGGCGCGGGTGGCGAGCTCGATCTGGGCCAGCACCTGGTTGGTGAACGAGGCCGACATGACGAAGCTCGGGTGGCCCGTGGCGCAGCCCAGGTTCAGCAGCCGACCCTCGGCCAGCACCAGGATCGAGTGCCCGTCGGGGAAGATCCACTCGTCGTACTGCGGCTTGATCGGGTTCCTGCGGACGCCCGGAGTCTTCGTCAGGCCGGCCATGTCGATCTCGTTGTCGAAGTGGCCGATGTTGCCGACGATGGCCTTGTCCTTCATCCGCGCCATGTGCTCGGCGGTGATGATGTCCTTGTTGCCGGTCGTGGTGACGAAGATGTCGGCGGTCTCGACGACCTCGTCGAGCGTCGTGACCTGGTAGCCCTCCATGGCGGCCTGGAGCGCGCAGATCGGGTCGATCTCGGTGACGATCACCCGGGCGCCCTGACCACGCAGGGCCTGGGCGCAGCCCTTGCCGACCTCGCCGTAGCCGCAGACCACGGCGGTCTTGGCCGAGAGCATCACGTCGGAGGCCCGGTTGAGGCCGTCGATCAGCGAGTGGCGGCAGCCGTAGATGTTGTCGAACTTCGACTTGGTCACCGAGTCGTTGACGTTGATGGCCGGGAAGGCGAGCGTGCCCTCCTTGGCCATCTGGTAGAGGCGGTGGACGCCGGTTGTCGTCTCCTCGCTCACGCCCTGGCAGCCCTCGGCGGCACCGGTGAAGCGGCCGGGGTTGGCGACCTGCTCCTTGCGGAGCAGCTCGAGGATGACGCCCCACTCCTCGGGCTCGGTCTCGGCGTCGAAGGCCGGGACCTTCCCGTCCTTCTCGAACTTCATGCCGTTGTGGACCAGCAGCGTGGCGTCGCCGCCGTCGTCGACGATCAGGTCCGGGCCCGAGCCGTCGGGCCACATCAGGGCCTCACCCGTGCACCACCAGTACTCCTCGAGCGTCTCGCCCTTCCAGGCGAAGACCGGCACGCCCTTCGGCTCCTCGGGCGTGCCGTCCGGGCCGACCGCGACCGCGGCCGCGGCGTGGTCCTGGGTGGAGAAGATGTTGCACGACACCCAGCGCACGTCGGCGCCCAGGTCGCGCAGGGTCTCGATCAGGACGGCCGTCTGCACCGTCATGTGCAGCGAGCCCATGACCTTCTTGCCGGCGAGCGGCTTCGTGGCGCCGTACTTCTCGCGCGTGGCCATCAGACCCGGCATCTCGTGCTCAGCCAGGCGGATCTCGTTGCGGCCGGAGGCGGCGAGCGACAGGTCGGCGACCTTGAAGGGCTCGCGGCCCGCCGCCCGGGCGGCGTCGAACGGGTGGCTGTCGGTGGTCGTGGTGGATACGGTCATCGTCTCTCTCCTCGAAGGCGGTGTCGCGCCGGGTGGTCGTTCGTCGGTTGCGGGGAAATCAGTTCTCGGGGTCTCGATCGCGGGTGGCCGTGGCCACGAAGAGGGTCGGTCCTTCGGCCCGCGGGTCCGGTGGCAGGGGCGCCAGCCGCTCGATCGTGAAGCCGGCTCCCGACAGCAGCTCGGTCACCTGCCGCCGGGAGAAGCCGAGCCACAGGTGCCCCATCTCCCGGCGGAAGGCCTCCCGATCGTGGGGCAGCATGTCGACCAGCAGGAGCCGTCCGCCCGGTCGGACGGCGCGGGCCGCCTCGGCCAGGACCTCGGCGGGCTCGGCGATGTGATGCAGGGTCAGGATGAGGGTGGCGAGATCCAGCTCGTCGTCCGCGACGGGCAGCGCCTCGAGCTCGCCCCGACGCAGCTCCACGCGCGGGTCGTCGCCCAGGCGGTGCCGCGCGGCCTCGAGCATGGCCTCCGAGCCGTCGACGGCCACGACCTTCGCGACCCAGGGTGCGAGACGCCGGCTCAGGCGGCCGGTCCCGCATCCGAGGTCGCCGACCACGGCGCCCGCGGGCAGGAGCGCCAGGAGCGCGGCCTCGTCGAGCCGCTCGCCGAACAGGCGGGCCCGGAGCTCGTCCCACTCCCCGGCCGTCTCGGCGAAGAAGGCCTCGGAGCGACTGCGGCGCTCGGAGATCACACTCGCGCGGCGCAACCGGTCCTGGCGCCACGGGGCCTCGCCCGCGAGCTCGGTCCGGACGACGCCCCAGAGGGCCGCTGCCGAGGAGTCGAGGTCACCGTTGCGCGCCTCGTAGAGCCGGCTCGTGCCTTCCGAGCGCACGGCCAGCCAGCCGCCGTCCGCCAGGGTCTTCAGGTGCCGGCTGACCGTCGACTGGGGGAGCTGCAGCACCTGACACAGCTCCGATACGGTGAGCTCCTCCCCCTCCAGGACCCCGAGCACACGGCAGCGGGTGGGGTCGGCGAGGGTCTGGGTGTGGTCGAGAATCGGTGATGTCATCCTGGAGAATCCGTCAATCCGGCTGAAAGGATACTATCGGTCGCGGCAGGGGTCAAGGCTCGCTGGACGGCGGGACGCCCGTGGTGCTCCGGGGTGGAGTAGGCTGGGGCCTCCATGGATCTCGACCGGACCCACGACGTGCTGGCGGCTTTCGAGCGTGAACGGGTCCGCTACGTCATTTTCGGGGCCGTGGCGCTGAATCTCCAGGGCCTGGCCCGCGCCACCCAGGATCTGGACGTCTTCGTGGCTCCGGAACGGGAGAACATCGACCGACTGAGGGCCGCCCTGATGAGCGTGTTCGACGATCCTTCCCTCGAGGAGATCACCGCCGGGGACCTGCTCGGAGAGTACCCGGCCGTCCAGTACGTCCCTCCGGAGGGGGCCTTCCACGTCGATATCCTGACCCGGCTGGGGTCGGCCTGGCGATTCGAGGACCTGGATTCGGAGCGGGTCGACTTCGACGGTCTCGAAGTGAGTGTCGCGACACCGGAGACGCTCTACCGGATGAAGAAGGGCACGGTGCGGTCGGTGGATCAGGGGGACGCGGAGCGCTTGCGGCTTCGCTTCGGGTTCGAGGAGTAGCCGATGCCGGTGCGCAAGTTCCGCGACATATCCGAGATGGAAGGAAACACCTGGCACGAACCGGGCGACCCTCGGCTGTTCGCCGCGATTCGCGCGGTGTGGAGCCTGGCCGCCCGGATGACGAGGCCGCACTTCCCCCCGGGGGTCTACAAGCACCGCTCGATCGAGGAGGCCGACCGCCTCCGACAGGAGTGGGAGCGTGAGAACTTCGAGGCGTTTCGCGCCCGGCGGTAGGTTGGGTCGCTACCCTCGCGATCTCGTCGCAGTCGCGGCTCACGTCGTCGTCGAACGGGGGCGCCCCGGCAGCCGGCCGGGCAGGTCGACGACCGAGTCCACGACGAGGCTCGGTGGCGGCACGAAGCGGGTCTCGTCGCCCGGTCGGTACTTGCCGGTGCGCACCAGGACGCTGAGTCCGACGCCCGCAGTGAGCGCCCCGGCGACGTCGAACTCGGCGTCGTCGCCGACCATGGCGAGCTCCGCCGGCCGGCAGCCGAGCTCCTCCGCGAGGGCTGAGAACAGCAGCGGCGACGGCTTGCCCAGGTTCTCCCAGGGGACGTCCGCCGCGTAGCCGAGGAAGGCGGCGACCGGGCCGAGATCGGTGAGCACCCGGCCGTCCCGGGTGTAGATGCGGTTCTGCTGCAGGGTGTAGAGGCGGGCGCCGGCGCGGAGTGCGACGACGGCTTCGCGCAGGTCGCCGATCCTCAGGTCGTGGGCCTCGCTCGCCACCAGGACCGAGCGGGCCTCCTCGGGTGGCGCGGGCTGGTACCAGCCGAGGTCGTCCATCGCGGTGGGGGCGGCCAGCAGCACGCCGGAGGCCTCGTCGCGGGAGGTCAGCACCCGGCGGGCGAGCGCGGCCGGGGTGACGACCTCCTCGTCGGCGAGGGCGAAACCGACTCGTCGCAGGGACTCCGCGAGCCAGGAGCGGGTGCGGCTGGTGGTGTTGGTGACGAAGCGTATCGGCCGGTGGCGACGGAGCTCGGCGACGGCGGCCACGGCGCCGGGAAGCGCCTCCTGGCCGACCCCGCGGACGACGCAGCCGTCGATGTCGAGGAGCAGGGCGCGCGGGTCGAGCGGCGGCATTCCCGCAGCCTATCGTCGTCGGATCGGTCCGCCACCCGGCTCTCCCCGGCGGACGCCGGATTCTGGAGCCCCGTCGACCTGCGCTATCGTCCGGAGTCGTGACGCCCCTCGTCCTCTCCTGTCGCGACCTCGTCCACCACTATGGGGACGTGGTCGCCGTCGACGGCCTCGACCTGGAGGTCGCCGGCGGCGAGTGCTTCGGCCTGCTCGGGCCCAACGGCGCCGGCAAGACGACGACGGTGGAGATCTTCGAGGGGCTCACCCGGCCCACGGCCGGCGAGGTGCGGGTCCTGGGCGAGCGTTGGGTGGGCGACGGCATCGCCCTGCGCTCCCGGCTCGGCATCCAGCTGCAGGAGACGCGCTTCCCGGAGAAGCTGAAGGTGGAGGAGGTGGTGGAGCTGTTCCGCAGCTTCTACGCCCGGGGCCTGGAGCCGGTGGAGGCGCTGGCCCAGGTCGCCCTGGTCGAGAAGCGCGGCGCCTACGTGCGGGCCCTCTCGGGCGGCCAGAAGCAGCGGCTGTCGCTCGCCTGCGCCCTGGTGGGCGACCCGGAGCTGCTGTTCCTCGACGAGCCCACCACCGGCCTCGACCCTTCGTCGCGACGCCGGATCTGGGAGATCGTCGAGGAGCTGAAGGCCCGGGGGCGGACCATCCTGCTCACCACCCACTACATGGAGGAGGCGGCGCGGCTGTGCGACCGCGTGGCGATCGTGGACCGGGGGCGGAAGCTGGCGGAGGGGACACCCTCCTCCCTGGTCGCGTCGCTGGGAGCCGAGCACGTCGTCGAGGTCGAGCTGGGCGACGGCGTCGTCGGTGCGGCGCGCCTGGCGGCCCTTCCCGGCGTCGAGGAGGTGCGCGAGGTCGAGGGAGCGTTCCGCCTGACCGTACGGGACGTCGCGCGCTCGGTGCCGCCGCTCCTGGCGCTCCTGGCGGAGGAGGGGGTGGAGGCGCGCCGCCTGGCGACCCACCACGCCACCCTGGAGGATGTGTTCCTGAACCTCTCGGGCCACTCGCTGGAGGGCGGTGGGGAGGGGGCGGCGTGAGGGAACGGAGCTTCCGTGGCCTCCGGGCGCACCCGCTCTACCAGCTCACCCGGGCCCGGCTCTTCGAGTTCCTGCGCGAGCCGGAGGCGATCTTCTGGGTCTTCGTCTTCCCCGTGCTCCTGGCCGTGGCTCTGGGAGTGGCCTTCCGCGCCCAGGAGCCCGAGGCCCTGCCGGTGGGGGTCGAGGCGGGACGGTCGGCGGAGGCGCGCGCGCTCGCTCTCGGGGAGTCGGAGCGGCTGGCGCCCACCGTGACCTCGCGTGCGGAGGCGGAGCGCCGGCTGCGGACCGGCGAGCTGGCCCTGGTCGTCCTCGACACCGAGCCGCCGACCTACTGGTACGACCCGACCCGGCCGGACAGCCGCATCGCCCGGATGGAGGTCGACGCGGTCTTGCAGCGGGCCGCGGGCCGGGCGGACACGTTCGAGGCGACGACCCTCGAGATGACGGCGAAGGGGTCGCGCTACATCGACTTCCTGGTGCCGGGCCTCCTGGGCATGAACCTCATGGGCACGGGGATGTGGTCGGTCGGTTTCTCCCTGGTCCAGCAACGAGCGGGCAAGCTCCTGAAGCTGTTCGTGGCGGCGCCCATGCTCCGCTGGCAGCTCCTGGCAGGCCAGGTGTTGGCGCGGCTGCTCTTCCTGGGGCTGGAGGTGGTGACCCTCGTCGGCT
This sequence comes from uncultured bacterium, assembly GCA_905479655.1. GTDB lineage: Bacteria > Acidobacteriota > Thermoanaerobaculia > Multivoradales > JAHEKO01 > CAJQNK01. The sequence continues at coordinate 42,298 of CAJQNK010000005.1, forward strand.
TCGCGGTCGTCTTCCTGGACGTGCCGATGAACGGGTCGGTGGCCCTGCTCGGGCTGGTCGCCGCCGTCGGGGCCCTCGCCTTCGTGGGGATCGGCCTGCTGGTGGCGGCGCGGCCGAGGACGATCGAGGGTGTTTCCGGGCTCATGAACCTGGCGATGTTCCCGGGCTGGATCTTCTCCGGCGTCTTCTTCTCGACCGAGCGCTTCCCGGACGCCCTGCAACCGGTGATCCAGGCCCTGCCGCTGACGGCGCTCAACGACGCGCTGCGCGGCGTGATGCTCGACGACGCCTCCCTGGCCGTCCTGGCCCCGGAGCTGGCGATCCTGGTCGTCTGGGGCGGACTCTCGTTCTTGGCCGCGCTGCGGATCTTCCGCTGGCAGTAGCCGGCGGCCCGAGATGCGGCGGCGGGAGAGGAAGCTCGACCGCTGACGCACCTCCCGGCGGCCTCGGTCCCGCGCTTGACGCGGGATGGACGCGGCAGTATTCTTGCCGCACTGCGGCATGCGTCGCGAGACCGGGCCGGCCGTCGGACGGTGGGCCCGGAACCCCCATGAGCGCCCGATCCCAGTTCCCGCTCGTCGACGGAACGGACCACTCCGCCTGCGGCACGGGGTTCGTGGCCGAGAGCTCCGGCGACTCCTCCCGCCGGGTCGTGACCCTGGCGCTGAGGGCCTTGGGGCGGCTCGTCCACCGGGGGGCCAGGGCCTCGGACGACGAGTCCGGCGACGGTGCGGGTCTGATGACGGACCTGCCTCGCGAGCTCCTCCTCTCGACGCTGGAGGTCCAGCCCGGCCGGACGTTGTCCGACAACGAGACCCTGGGCGCCGCAATGGTCTTCACCACGGCCGAGGGGCTCGGCGAGATCGAGACCGCCTTCTCCTCGGAGGCGCGCCGCCTCGGTCTTCGCCCGCTGGGGCGCCGGGAGGTTCCCGTCCGACCCGAGGTTCTCGGCAGCGTGGCGCGGGCGTCGATGCCGCGGATCGTGCAGCTCCTCGTCGCGTGCCCCGACGCCGGCCCGCGCCCCGTCGAGACGCGGCTCTTCCTGCTCCGCAAGCGGGTCGAGAGGCGGCTCGCGCACCGGCGCGACACCTTCGTCTGCTCGCTGTCGTCGAAGACGGTGGTCTACAAGGGGCTGCTCACCCCCCGGCAGCTCGAGGCCTTCTACCCCGACCTGGCCGACGACCGGTATCGCAGCCGGTTTGCGGTCTTCCACGAGCGCTTCGCGACGAACACCACCCCCTCGTGGTCGTTGGCCCAACCCTTTCGCCTGGTGGCCCACAACGGAGAGATCAACACCATCCGGGGTAACCGGCTGTGGATGCGGGCGCGACAGCGGGAGATGGCCTCGCCGGTGTGGGGGGGCGATCTCGAGACCCTCCTGCCGATCACGGACTCGGAGGTCAGCGACTCCCTGAGTCTCGACCACGTCCTCGAGTTCCTGCACCGGAGCGGTCGGGACCTCTTCCACAGCCTGATGATGATGATCCCGGACCCCTACGAGGGGGCGCCCGACGTGAGTCCCGAGCTGCGGGACTTCTTCGTCTACCACGAGAACCTCATGGAGGCGTGGGACGGACCCGCGGCCGTGATCTTCACGGACGGGGAGGTCGTGGGCGCGAAGCTGGATCGCAACGGCCTGCGACCTTTGCGCACCGCACTCACCCGGGACGGGCTCGTGGTCGTCGCCTCGGAGGCCGGTGTGGTCGACGTGGCCGAGGAGGATCTGGTCCTCCATCACCACATGCGCTCGGGCGAGATCTTCGCGGTGCGGCTGGACGGCGGCGGCGTGCTGGGTGACGAGGAGATCAAGCGCTGTGTGGCGGCGGCCGCGCCCTACGGCGAGCTGGTGGGCAGCTTCGCCGAGATCCGGCGGGAGTCGGCGGCCGGGGAGTTCGGCGACTTCGCGCTCCCCGCGGGCGGGTTCGACCGCCGGCTGCGTCTGGCCTTCGGCTGGAGCGGGGAGGACCTGTCCCGCTATGTCCTGCCGATGGCGGGTAGCGGTCGCGAGCCGGTCGGCTCGATGGGAGACGACACGCCACCGGCCGTCCTCTCGGGTCACGACCGTCGTCTCTACGACTACTACAAGCAGGCCTTCGCCCAGGTGACGAACCCGCCGATCGACCCGATCCGCGAGGCCTTCGTCACCGGGCTCTACAAGTATCTCGGCACCGAGGACAACCTGCTCACCGACCAGCCCCGCTTTCACGGCGCGCTGCGCATCGAGGGCCCCGTCCTCTCGCCGCGGGAGCTGAGGAGCCTGCAGCAGGCCCACGACTGGTTCCCCCACGACACCGTCACCTGCCACGCAACCCTCGAGCAGGGGTTCGAGGAGCGGCTCCGGGAGATCTGCGACTCCTCGGCCCGGGCCGTCGAGGACGGGCGGCGCATCGTCTTCCTGTCCGACGAGCGCCTGGGGCCGGAGAGCCTGCCGATCCCCATGGCCCTGGCCGTCTCGGCCGTGCACCAGGATCTGATCCGGCGGGGCATCCGCAGCGCCGTGTCGCTGGTCGCGGTCGCCGGCGACGTCGTGAGCGACCACCACGTCGCCTGCCTGGTCGCGATGGGCGCCAGCGCCGTCTACCCGTACATGGCCTACGAGCTCATCCGCGAGCAGCTCGCCGGCCGGGAGTGGGCCGACTCGATGGCCAACTACCGGGCGGCGCTCGAGAAGGGCCTGCTGAAGGTGATGGCCAAGATGGGCATCTCGACTGTCAACAGCTACCACGGCTCGATGAACCTCCATGCCCTGGGCCTCTCCGAGGAGCTGCTGCGGCGCTACTTCCGGCCGATCCGGGGCGCCCTGGGCGGAATCGGCCTGGAGTCGATCCGACGCCAGGCTGGGGCGCGCTGGGCCCGGGCCTTCGATGGGGGAGACGAGGCCCTGCCGGATCTCGGGCAGTTCCGCTTCCGGCGCCGGGGCGAGCTCCACGCCTTCGCGCCGCCTCGGGTGCGGGAGATCCGGGCCCGGGCCGACGGAGCGGAGACCCCCGCGGGCGAGGACCGCCTGGTCCATCTGCGGGACCTGTTCGCCTTCCGGTCGGCCGAGGCGGTGCCGATCGACGAGGTGGAGCCCGGCCCCGCGGTCGTCCGACGGTTCGGATCGGGAGCCATCTCGTTCGGCGCGATCTCCGACGAGACCCACCGGGTGCTGGCGCGTGGCTTCGCGCTGGTGGGCGGACGCAGCAACACCGGCGAGGGAGGGGAGTCGGCGGACCGCTACGCCCGGGGCCGGGGGGACGCGGGCGAGAGCTGCTGGGTCAAGCAGGTGGCGAGCGGCCGCTTCGGCGTCACGACGGAGTACCTGGCGGCGGCGCGCGAGATCCAGATCAAGATGGCCCAGGGCGCCAAGCCGGGGGAGGGCGGGCAGCTTCCGGGTCACAAGGTCACCGTGGAGATCGCCAGCGCCCGCGCCGCGACCCCCGGCATCCCGCTCATCTCCCCGCCGCCGCACCACGACATCTACTCGATCGAGGACCTCGCGCAGCTCATCTTCGACCTGAAGGCCGTCAACCCGCGGGCGGCGGTCTCGGTGAAGCTGGTGGCGCAGCCGGGGATCGGCACGGTCGCCTGCGGCGTGGTCAAGGGCGGGGCGGACGTCGTCCTGGTCTCCGGTGGCGATGGCGGCACCGGCGCCAGTCCGCTGAGCTCGCTGAAGCACACGGGCTTCCCCTGGGAGCTCGGTCTGGCCGAGACCCACCAGGCCCTGACGGCCACCGGCCTGCGCTCCCGGACCCGCCTGCGGGTGGACGGAGGCCTCACCGGAGGACGGGATCTCCTGGTGGCTACGTTGCTGGGCGCCGAGGAGTACGACTTCGGGACGGCCGCGCTGGTGTCCCTGGGGTGCGTGATGGCGCGTCAGTGCCACCTGAATACCTGTCCCGTGGGTATCGCGACGCAGGACCCGGATCTCCGCCGGCGGTTCCGCGGCACACCGGAGGCCCTGGCGGCCTACCTGCGCTCGGTGGCGGAGGAGCTCCGTCGGGGGCTGGCCGGCCTGGGCTTCCGGTCCGTCGAGGAGGCGGTGGGCCGCACCGACCGGTTGACATCGCGGCCGGACCGGGCCGAGCTGCTGCGGGAGCTCGGGCTCGATCTCGCCCCCATCCTCTCCGCGGGCGGCGAGGGCGGTCTGCCGGTCGCCCGCCCGATCGGCGGCGCGGAGGAGCGTCCCGGTCGGCCCGAGTCGCTGGACGAACGGGTCCTCGAGGAGATCCGGCCGCAGCTCCTGACCCACGGCCAGGCCGTCCTCCATCGGAAGGTGCGCAACACGGATCGCGCGGTCGGCACCCGCATCGCCGGCGAGCTGGCGTTCCTCTACGGCAAGGGGAACTTCCGCGGTCGGGTGCAGCTCCGGCTGCAGGGCGTCGCCGGCCAGAGCCTGGGCGCCTTCCTGGTGGACGGTCTGGAGCTGCGTCTGCGCGGACTCGCGAACGACTACGTGGGCAAGGGCATGGGGGGTGGGCTGGTGACGGTGCGGCCCCCGCGGGCCGTCCGGGAGGCGGGCGAGAGTCACACGCTGATCGGCAACGTCGCGCTGTACGGCGCGACGGGGGGCTCGCTCCTCGTCGGGGGGCGGGCCGGGGAGCGCTTCGCGGTGCGCAACAGCGGCGCCTCGGCGGTGGTGGAGGGGATCGGCAACCACGGCTGCGAGTACATGACCCGCGGCACGGTGGTCGTCCTGGGCGAGATCGGCCGAAACTTCGGCGCCGGGATGACCGGCGGGGTCGCCTACCTGCTGCCCGGGGACGGCTCCTGGCGCGACCGGCTGAACGACGAGTTCGTGCGTGCGGACGCGCCCACAGACTCCGACGAAGGGACCTTCCTCCGGTTGCTGCGGGTGCACGTCTTCCACACGGCCTCCCCGATCGCCTGCCGCCTGCTCGACGAGTGGCCGGCGCGCCGCGAGGAGCTCGCCCGCGTCGTGCCCCGGGCCCAGGACATCGTGGATCTCCGGGCGATCTACGACCAGCAGGTCGCGGCCCGCATGGGGGTCCTGCTCAACGAGTAGGCCCGGCGGCGGCCTTCCGCGGCGCCGGAATCTCGAGGGTGAGCTCCTCCGGTCGCAGGCACCTCTCTTCGTCACAGGCCTGGATCCCGAGGCCCACCGCGGCGACGCCGACCCCTTCGGACGGCTCCCTCTCGACGGTCGCCCGGATCGTGACGAGCCCCTGGAAGACCGCGAGCGGCTCGGCCTGGAAGCCCAGGGTGACGACCTGCGGCTCGGGATAGTCGACGGCGCCGAGGGTCCGGGCCGCGAGGAGGTAGCGCTCCTCGCCCAGGGCGTCGCCGGCGAGGGCCAGCGTCGTGATCATCATGCCGTTCCAGGCGGTCAGCACCTTGTCGTCGCGCAACGGGTGGACCCGTTCCTCGCGTGCCGCGAGGAGCTTCTCGCGGACCCGGTCGAGGCGGGTCAGCAGCCTTCGCTCCTCTTCGCCTTTGCGTGATCCTCAGTTCGTTCGTCCCCCGGGCACCTGGCTGCCGTCACCCGTGAGCTGCCACTGGATGAGCGACACGGGGATGACGCCGACCGCGTCCATCTCCTCGAAGAAGCCGGGCAGGCTGAAGTCGTCGCCGAGCTGGTGCTTGCGCTCGGCGAGCAGACGCTCGATCAGGTACTTGCCCGTGACGTAGCTCGAGCCGTAGCCCGGCTGGCGCAGGTAGAGGAGCTGCTCGAAGCCGAGGAGGTCCAGGTCCGCGCGCATCCACCCGCGCGGGGTCCACTCGACGTGGAAGTCCCGCGCCTCCTGCATCGTCTTCTCGTTGCCGTGGACGTAGAGCGATCCCAGGCCGCGCGCCGCCCTCTGCGCCAGCATGATCCAGACGATCTCCCGCACGCGCGGGTTCTCGTCGTACAGGCCGGCGTGCATCATCATCTCCTCGACCCCGGTGGCGAGACCCTCGGCCCGGCTGTCCCAGATGTTGTTGAGCAGCGGCCCCCGGCGGATCGGGCTCGGGTGGTGCTCCGCCTCCATCCGGGCCAGATCCCACCAGTGGTAGAAGTGGGTGAAGAGCGTCGTCGGGTCGTAGTGCATGCAGGTGGCGAAGAAGTTCCGCTCCTCCGGCGGCACGAAGCTCCCTCTCCGGGCCCGTAGCGCGGGCTGCATGTAGTCGCGGACCTCGAGGACCTGGTTCTTCGCCAGGAAGGCCAGGTAGCGATCGACGGCCTCGTTCGCGCGCCGCTCGTACTCTTCCGGGCTCGAGATGGCGACGAGGGGCGGCAGGTCGCGGTTGCGCTGTTCCTCGAGAGCGAGGGAGGCGTGGGCGCGGTGCAGCTCCCGGGTCAGGAGCTGGACCTCCTCCTCCCAGGTCATCGGGACCAGGTGGACGTTCTGGAGCGCCCACGTGTAGTTCTCCCGGCCGATGCCGGAGGGGCCGGTCTTCGACGGCGCCTCCGCCTCCAGCCAGGCGACGAACTCGAGCGTCGCCTCGTGGGCTTCGGCGATGGCCTGCCGCAGCTCGGCGCCCGCGCCGGCCGTCGTCTCGGCGAGCTCTTCGAGGTCGCGGACCTGGGTCCGGAGGTTGCCGATGCCCGCCACCCAGAGCTCCTCGGCGTTGCCCACCAGGTTGGCCCGCGCCTGCTTCAGGAGCGGTGCGACGACGCGGATCTCGCCGGCGAGGCGAGCCTCGTCGGCCGCCGACAGCGGGAAGGCGTAGGTCCAGAGCTCGACCACCCCGTGGTGGGTCGGCCCCTCGTGGGCCGGCGTGTCGCTCTGGGCGGTCCAGATCGAGGTGTAGTAGGCCGGGTCGCGAGCCCAGGGCTTGCGCACCCGGAGGTCGAAGTCCAGGCCGTTCATCTCGGCCCACACCAGGCGGTGATCGACCTGCTGCTCGACGGGCCAGCCGCTCGGGTCGATGGCGGCCAGGCGCTCCTGCCAGGCGGGGAGCTCGGCCGCCTTGCGCGCCATGTTCTCCGCCGTGTAGTCGGGAGCGCCGTCGCGGGTGCCGGGGCGCTCGAAGGCGCGCCACTCCTCGAACAGCCGGACGAGGTCGTCGTAGGTGGCCTCGGTGGCGACTGACGGCATCGCGACGAGGACGAGGGCAAGGGCCAGGGCGACGCGTGTCAGGAGGGCGGCGGGGCGACGGAGTCGGTCTCGGGTGGCCATCATTCGGGTCCTCTCTTGCTGGGCTGGTCGTCGGACGGAGAATCTCTCACGCAAAGGCGCAAAGGCGCAGAGGCGCAAAGGCACGAGGACACCAAGGACGCGGCGAGCTCGGCGGGAGGGCCCCGCCGGCTGCTCTTCGCGTCTTCGGGTCTGCGCGTGAACCCGGGGTCGGACGACCCCTCGGCTCAGCTAGGTGCACTAGAACCTGCGCACCAGCTCGATGCCGAGGATCCGGGGCTCGTTGGTGAAGCCGGTGAGGTTGTTGAAGTCGATGGCGCCGCGCAGGATCTCCTCGTCGAAGAGGTTGCGGGCGAACAGCGCGGCCTCGTACTTCGCCTCCATGAAGGCGTAGCCGAGGCGCAGGCCGACCTCGAAGGAATCGGAGTTGAACTCGGCCGACTCGTAGAGGAAGAAGCTCTTTTCGTCGTGGTACGCCCAGTCCAGCGTGCCCATGAAGAGGCCGTTGCGGAGCGGCTTGCGGAAGTCGATGATGCCGTTGAAGATCCACTCCGGCGCGTGCGGCAGGCTGTTGCCGTTCAGCACCACCTCGCCGTTGGGGGCGATGGGGTCGAGGATCGTACAGCCGCCTCCGCACGGGGCGATGGTCAGGTTCGGGTCCTGGATCTCGGTGTTGTTGTTGGACAGGCCGAGGGTCAACAGCCACTCCGGGGACGGGGCGAACTCGACGGCGGCCTCGAAGCCGTACCCTTCCGTCTTGTCGGCGTTGACCAGGCTGTTGACGTTGAACTGGCCGCCGACGATGGTGATCTGCTGGTTGTCGACCTGGTACCAGAACGCCGTGAGGTCGTAGCGGACGCTGCGCTTCTCCGTCTTGACGCCGACCTCGGCCGAGAAGATGTCCTCGGAGTCGGCGACGGTCAGGCCGTTGGACTCGGGGTCGGTCCCGCCCACGAAGTCGGGCGCGAACAGGATCCGTCCCTGGATGCTCGGGGCGCGGAAACTGGTCGCCAGCCGGCCGTAGACGTTGGTCTCGGGGGTCGCCGCGTAGACGGCGGAGAGGTCCCAGCTCACGAAGTCGTCGTCGGTCTTGGCGGTGAGCGGCTCGATCAGGAAGGAGTTGAAGGTCGGGTCGGGCCGGTCGGCCAGGAAGTCCTTCTTGTCGCTCGTGTAGCGCAGGCCGGCCTTCACGTCGAGTCGGTCGCTGACCTCGTAGTCCAGGGAGCCGAACAACGCCCACGACTCGGCCTGCTGATCCTGGAAGGCGTAGCCGTCCTGGGGGTTGCCCGGGGAGAAGCTGTCGAAGCTGTAGGTCTCGGCCCGCAGATCCTCGTCGAAGTAGTACACGCCGACCAGCCAGCCCAGGCGGCTGTCCGAGTCGTTGCTCGCCAGGCGGATCTCCTGGGTGAACTGGTCGATGTCCGGGATGCCGTCGGCGGTCTCGGAGGGAAACGGGATGAACCCGGGTCCGAAGGGCGGGAAGAACACCGCGCCGAAGCCGCCGTCGATGTCGCCCCGGCTCAGCATGTCCAGGGTCTCGAAGCCGGTGATCGAGGTGAGGGTGGAGGAGCCCAGGTCGTAGTCGAGCTTCAGGACGCCGCCGTGCGCCGAGATGTCCTGCTGGTTCAGGCCGTCCTGGAAGATCATCTCCTGGTCGAAGTCGCTGGTGAAGGCGTTGGTTCCGGGCTGGATGATGTTGGCCCGGAAGATCCGGGCGGTTCCGTCGACGTCCCAGGTGTGGAGGTTGAGCAGGCCGCTGAAACGCTCGTTGGGCTCCCACAGGAACTGCAGGCGGGCGGCGTAGTTGTCGTAGCCACCCAGGGCGTTGTTCCTGCCCGTGAAGCCGTTGTCGACCCAGTCGCTCTTCGACTGGTAGAGGAGCGAGAAGCGGGCGGAGAGCGTTTCGGTGAGCGGACCGCCGATCGCGCCGCGGAAGTCGACCGTGTCGAAGGTGCCGTAGGAGAGGCGGGCGAAGCCGTCCTTCTCCCGGGTGGGCTTCTTCGAGTCGAACTTGACCACGCCGGCGGGGGTGTTGCGGCCGAACAGCGTCCCCTGGGGGCCGCGCAGCACCTCGGTGCGCTCCAGGTCGAAGAGCGGCATGCCCTTGACCACCGGGTTCTCCAGCACGACCTCGTCGTACACCATCGAGACGGGCTGGGAGGCGTTCAGGTCGAAGTCCGTGTTGCCCAGGCCGCGGATGTAGAAACGGGGGAAGGCGCGCCCGAACGACGACTCGATCTGGAGGCTCGGAACCCGCCCGGAGAGGAACCGCACGTCGACGCCGCCGGTGGTGAGGATCTCCATCTGCTCCTCGTTGAGCGTCGACAGCGAGATCGGCACCTCCTTCGGGTCCTCCTCGCGGCGCTGGGCCGTCACGACGATCACGTCGAGGACCGCCGACTCCATCGTCGGCTCGTCCCCGCTGGCCGCGCCCTCCTCTTCGGCCGGCTGGGCGAACGAAGGCACGCCGCAGAGCAGCAGGAGAACCCCGGCGAAAAAGATCGACAGGCGTCGGGTCGTTGGGTCGGCCATTCTTGCCCCCTCTCAGGTTGGTTCGAACGGCAAAACTCTATCATCCGAGGAGGGGCCGTCGCACCCCGGAGGAGCGCCCGGAGCCGGCTCTCGTTGAACCGCGGCGAGAGTTGGCAAGGGTGGTCTCAAAGGTGCCGTAGGTCGACGCCCAGGTGCTCCATCCGCTGATGCCATCGCTCCCGCGCGAGGCGGCGCAGGTCCTCGACCCTGTCGGCTTCGTCGACGATCTCGATTCCGAGGAGCGTCTCCACCACATCCTCCAGGCTGACGACGCCGGCCAGCCCGCCATGCTCCTCGAAGACGGCCAGGATGTGGGCCCGTTGGTCGAGAAGCTCCTCCGCGACCCGCTCCAGGCTCATCGTCTCCGGGATGAAGCGGATCTCCCGCTTCAAGTCGAGCAGGCGGTCGTCGCCCCGTCCCTGGAGCTGGCGGGTCAGGAGGTCGGTCTTGAGCACCAGGCCCGTCACGTCGTCCCGGTTCTTGCCGTAGAGCGGGATCCTGGAGAACGGGATCTCCAACTGCTCCTCCAGGACCTCGCGCACGCTCCGGTCCTGCTGGAGGGAGAACACGACGGTGCGCGGGGTCATGATGTCCTCGGCCGTCAGCTCGCGGAAGCGGAGCATGTTGCGGAAGATCCGCGACTGGGTCTCGTCGAGGTGGCCGCCCTCGGCGCCCATCTGCGCGAGGGCCCGGAACTCGCCGCGGGAAAGCGCCTCGACCTCCTGGTTGCGGGTGATCAGCCGTGTGAGCCTCTCCGAGGCCCAGATCAGCGGATACAGGCTGAGGATCAGTCCGCGGACGAACCAGGCGGTCGGCGTGGCCAGCGGCCGCCAGTAGACCGCCCCCAGCGTCTTGGGCACGATCTCGGAGAGGAAGAGGATCAGGAGGGTCAGGACGGCCATGGAGACGCCGATCCAGCGCTCGCCGAAATAGGCCGCAGCCTCGGCTCCAGCCCCTCCCGCGCCGACGGTGTGGGCGATCGTGTTCAGGGTCAGGATGCCGGCGAGCGACCGGTCGACGTCGTCCTTGACCCGGCGCAGCCGGGCGGCCGACGGATGGCCCTCGTGCTCCTGATGGGCCACGAAGGCCGGCGAGACGCTCAGGAGCACGGCCTCGGCCACCGAGCAGAGGAAGGAGAACAGCAGGGCCACCGAGGCGTAGAGGACCATCCGGGTGAAATGCGCCGGATCGCCGACGGTGCCGTTGCCGGAGGCGACGGGGCCGGCCGCCACGGCTACGCCGGCCACCAGCAGGCCGGTGCCGAACGTGAGCAGCAGGATGCGGTTCTTCAGAGGAGTTCCTCGAGAGGGGGTCGCGGGTCGCTTCGCCGGACCGCGGTGGGCGGCCGCCGGCAGCGCGGGTGTGCGGGTGTGCGGGTGTGCGGGTGTGCGGGAGCCAGGCTAGCAGGTTGTCCACTAGACTTTCGGCGTGTCCTGGATCCGGACGATCGACGAGGAAGACGCGGACGGCCGTCTCGCCGAGCTCTATGCCCGGGTGGTCGATAGCGCGAGCGGCCGGGTCGACGAGGTCCTCCGCGTCCACTCGCTCCACCCCGACGGCCTCGCTGCCCACGAGGCCGTGTACCGGTCCGCGATGCGCGGCACCCGGGGCCTGCGCAAGGTGGACCGCGAGATGATCGCCCTGGTGGTCAGCAAGATCAACGGCTGCCATTACTGAACGGCCCACCACCGACGCGGTCTGCGTCGCCTGTTGAAGGACGAGGGCCTCCTCGTCTCGGTCGAGGAGCGTCTGGACGAGGCGCCGGGCCTCGACGACCGGCGCCGGGCGATGCTGCGCTACGCGGCGAAGCTCACCCGGACGCCGGCGGCGATGGAGCGGTCGGACGTGGAGGCGCTCCGCCGCGCCGGCTTCGCGGACGAGGACGTCCTGGCGATCGCCGAGGTGACGGCCTACTACGCCTACGCCAACCGCATCGCGGACGGCCTGGGAGTCGAGGTCGAGCCGTGGTTCGAGAAGTGACGGAGGGTCGCCCGGCGCCGCTCCCCGGCTACCATGGCCGTGGCCGGCTCGTCCCCAGTCCCGGGCCGTAGAGCACCGCGTTGAGGAACATCCGTTGGCTGTCCAGCGGCCAGGCCCGGTAGGTGGGGTGGTCGACGAAAAGGATCACCTGGCCGTCGCCCACCCGCTCCCGGGTGGCGTACGCCGTGTGGGCCAGCCGGCCCGCCGCCTCGGGCCAGAGGAGGCCGCCGAGATGGAGGCGCTCCGCGGCCGGGAAGCGGGCGGCGACCTCGGCGCCGTCGTCGGCCACCAAGGCCGAGGAGGAGCCCATGAGGACGGTGATCTCGTCCGGCAGGCCCCAGGCCAGCCAGTGCTTCGGGTCGACCTCCGCCCGCAGCAGGGCGCCCCGTGGCGCGAAGTCGCGGAGCCGTCGGTCCGCGCGCTCCAGGTCCTCCGCCGCCGGGGCGGAGCGTCCGGGCGGCAGGGTGGGCTGGACCCACTCCGCCAGCGGCGTCGACTCCAAGCTCGGCGCCGGCGCGCCCGGCGCGAACGGGCGGGCGCCGGGGCCCAGGACCGGAGGGATCTCGACGCTGGCCGTCGCCCCCGCCGGGAGCGGCGTGGGAGGGCGGCCCGTGGCGCGCAGCGGTCCCGCGGCCTCGGCCGCCGCCGCCGAAGCGCCCATCATCCCCGGCGGGTGGGAGTCCAGGGCCTGACGGCGAAGGTGGGTCGAGGTCAGCCCGGTCGCCTTGTCGGCCAGGAACAGGGCGCCGCCGTCGAGGCCGATGGCGGTGCCGCCGGCCTCGATCCAGGCCTTGAGCTTCGCGACGCCCGCCTCGCCCAGCGCCTGGGCCCAGGCTCCGCCGCCGCCGAAGCTCGGCGGGAAGACGAGGACGTCGTAGCGCTCGAGCTCGACCCGGGAGAACCACGCTGTGTCGAGGCTGTTGAAGCGCAGGCCGGCACGCTGGTCCAGGACGAACCAGACCGAGCCGTAGTCCGACGGGGAGGCGGGCACCCCGGCCAGCACGCCGACGCGGGGGGAGACGAGGGATCGGAAGTGGCTACCGCCCAGATCGGGGCCCTCCTCGGCGAGGGCCGTGCCCGTCGACCGGAAGGCGACCGACCAGCGCTCAGCGACCGCGCGCAGGCGATCCCGCAGGTCGTCCGGGTTGCCCTCCGTCGGTATGAGGAGGGCGCCCGGTTCGCCCTCGAAGCCGGCCACCCGGAAGGCGCGGTCGGCCACCTGGATGCGCAGGCCCTGTTGCAGGAGCTCGGCCAGGGCAGCCATGGCGGAGTCGCCGTTCCCGTCCAGGAGGTAGCCGTAGGCCGGACCGTCGCCGGTTTCCGTGACCGGCTCAGCGGGTACCGGCTCGGCGGCCGGCTCGGCGCTCCAGGGACCGGCCGGTCGCTGGGTCGTCCACAGCGCCTCGACCCCGTGCAGCAGCGGCAGGGACCAGGCGTTGACGTCGTAGCCGCGCGATCCCTCCCCGCTCTCGATCGACTCCCGTTCCGCCTGCAGGGCGTCGGCGGCCATGGGGACGTGGGGGTCGAGCAGCACGCTCGCGAGGGGCGAGAGCGGCTGGTCCAGCGGCACCATCCACGTGCCGGCCGGCAGCTCGCGGCCGGCCGGCACGCCGGTCCGCGCGTCGCGGGCGCCCGCCACCGTGACCGCCCCGGTCGCCCGCAGCAGCTCGATCCCCTGGTCGCGCAGCAGCGCCGCGAGCGCGTCCGTGCGCTTCGGCCGCTCCCCCGGGGGCAGCAGCCACGCCCGGGCCGGGCCCTTCGGCTCGGCTACGGCGCGTCGCCGGGCCGCCACGAAGTCGGCGAGCAGCTCCGGCCGGCCGGCCGCCAGGGTCTCCAGGTTGGCCAGGGAACTCGTCACCTGGTGCTCGACGGCCTCGGCGTAGGTCCGCACGGTTCCGTCCTCGCGACGCACGAGCGTGCCGGCCGTTCCCGACATCTCGTACAGGATGCCGATGGCACCCAGATAGGCGGCCCAGGACGAGCCGTAGCCGGGAAAGAACTCCTCGTTCCACTCCCGCGTGTAGTAGCCGTAGCCGCGGCCGTCCAGCGCGACGGCCTGGTCGGAGGCGAAGTGTCCCCACCAGTCGGCGGTGTAGTCGGGCAGGAGGGGGTTGAACGGCGCCCGCGGCGGCGACAGGAGGTAGGTGTCGTTGTCGCCCATCTCGTGGCTGTCGACGACCAGCTGGGGGTGCCAACCCGCGATCACGTGGGAGCGCCAGCTCTCCGGGTGGACCATGGTGAACCAGTCCCGGTTGAGATCGAAGAGGTAGTGGTTGCCCCGGCCCCAGGGCCACACCGTGGTGTGGGAGAGGTCGTCCTGGTCGGGGTTGGCGAGCGCGTGGGCGAAGGAGCGGGTCTGGGCCAGGTAGCGGTCGCGCCCATCCGGGTTCTCCATCGGGTCGATCAGTACGACCAGCTCCTCACGCAGCATCTTCGCTCGCTCGTCTTCGCCGGCCACCAGCCAGTAGGCCAGCGCCGCCGCGGCGTCCACCGAGGAGAGCTCGTCGCCGTGGATGCCGTAGGCCATCCACGCCACCGCCTTGGCCCCTTCGAGAGCCGAGGCATCCTCGGAGGCGCTCCGTCCCCGTGGGTCCATCCTTCGTGCGTGGTCCTGCCGGAAGTCGTCGAGGCCGGCGACCGTCGCCTCGTCGCTCACCACGAAGGCCACCAGCTCCCGACCCTCCCAGGTCTTCGCGTAGGGCTCCATGGCCGCTCGCGGCGAGGCGTCGGCCAGCGCGCGCAGGTAGCCCATGAGCTCGGCGTGACGGAGAGGCCGGCTTCCGGGCACCACCCCCGTGACCTCCTCCTGGGTGGGGATCGCCGGGTCGAACGTCGCCCAGGGAAAGAGCTCGTGAGGGCCCTTGCCGGGGATCGTGCCGAAGGTCTCGGCGAGGGCGGGGATGGCGAGCAGCAGCAGCGCCAGCGAGGCGACGCGGGAGTGTCGGCTCATCTCTTCCTCCTGTTGTGGGGCCGTTCGCCCGGGGGGCGTTCGAAGGATCGAGAGTACCACCGGCGAGCGCCCCGCCGCCGACACTTCCCCTCGTTGCCGCTCGCGGGACGGGGTGGTAGCTTTCGCGCTGAGCCCATCGGTCGACGGCCCCGCGGTCCCGCGGTCGCCGGTACGCTCGAGAGCCTGGGAGCCGTCATGAGCGAGAGCGTCAACCCCCGCGTCGCCGTCATCATGGGCAGCGCCTCGGACTGGCCCACGATGCGCGGCGCCGTCGACGTCCTGGAGCGCTTCGGGGTGCCTCACGAGGCTCAGATCGTCTCGGCGCACCGCACCCCCGAGCGTCTGCGCGAGTTCGCGCGCTCGGCGGCCGACCGCGGCCTCGAGGCGATCATCGCCGGAGCCGGGGGCGCCGCGCATCTGCCCGGGATGGTGGCCGCTTGGACGACCCTGCCGGTCTTCGGCGTGCCGGTGAAGAGCCGGGCGCTCTCCGGCATGGACTCCCTGCTGTCGATCGTCCAGATGCCCTACGGCGTGCCGGTGGGGACGCTGGCCATCGGCGAGTCGGGGGCGAAGAACGCGGCGTTGCTGGCCGTCCGGACGCTGGCGGTGGGGGATGGCGAGCTGCGCGACGCGCTCGAGGCGTTCGCCCGGGTGCAGGCGGCGAAGGCCCTGGAGCCGGAGCTGGAGTGAGCGCGGCCCCGATCCTTCCGGGGGCGACCCTCGGAGTTCTCGGCGGCGGCCAGCTCGGGCGCATGTTCGCCCTCGCCGCGCGGCGCATGGGTTACCGCGTCGCCGTGCTGGTGCCCGGGGACGACAGCCCGACCGGCCAGGTGGCCGATCGGGAGATCTCCGCGCGCTACGACGACCTGGAGGCCGTCGAGGAGCTGGCGAGATCGGTCGAGGTCGTCTCCTTCGAGTTCGAGAACGTGCCTTCGGCCACCGTCGCCGCGGCCGCCCGCCACGCGCCGCTCCGGCCCCCCGGCGCCCTGCTGCATGCGAGTCAGAACCGGCTGCGGGAGAAACGGGCCCTCGGTGGCCTGGGACTGCCGGTCGCGCCCCACGCGGCCGTCGAGACGCCCGACGACCTGGGCGCCGCCGCCCGGAGGGTGGGTTTTCCGGCGATCCTCAAGACCGCCGCCTGGGGCTACGACGGCAAGGGGCAGCGTCGGGTGGAGTCCGAGGCCGGGCTGGAGGCTGCCTGGCGCGAGCTCGGGGCCGGACCCTCCGTGTTGGAGGCCGAGGTCCCCTTCGTGGCGGAGATCTCCATCGTCGGCGCCCGGGGACTCGACGGCGAGGTGGCGCTCTACGAGCCGTTCCTCAACCACCACGCCGCCCACATCCTGGACGTGACCGTGGTGCCCGCGCCCGTGACGGCGGCCACGCGGGCCGAGGCCGAGGCGATCGGCCGCGCGGTGCTCGAGGGCTTCGACGTCGCCGGCCTGCTGTGCGTGGAGATGTTCCTGCTGGAGGACGGCGGCCTCGTGGTGAACGAGGTGGCCCCCCGCCCGCACAACTCGGGGCACCTGACGATCGACGCCCACGTCACCAGCCAGTTCGAGCAGCAGGTGCGGGCGGTCTGCGGCCTACCCCTGGGCTCGGTCGATCGTCTCGGGCCGGCCGCCGCCATGGCCAATCTGCTGGGCGACCTCTGGAGCCCCGAGGGCCCGCCGCGGTGGCCCGCCGCCCTCGCGGACCCGGCCGTGAGGCTGCACCTGTACGGCAAGGGAGAGATGCGGCCGGGGCGGAAGATGGGGCACCTCACCGTCGTCGCCGCGGACGCGGCGGAGGCCGAGCGCCGCGTGCGGAACGCCCGCTCGGCCCTCGTCGGCTAGCCCGGCGCCGCCTGGGGATCTCAGTTCGCCGCCCGGAGCTCGCCGGTCTTCGACTCCGTCTCGGGTGCCAGGACCGCGGTAGCCTCCGGCGCGCCCGCGGAGATCCCCTCCTGCGCCTCTCGGCTCCAGCCCCCGCCGAGCACCTTGACCAGCGACACCAGGTCGACGGCGGCGCCGGTCCGGGTCGCGGCCAGGGCCTCCTCGGCGGCGCTCGTCGCCCGCTCGGCGTCGAGGAGCTCCAGCAGCGGCGCCTCCCCGGCCTCGTAGCGCAGGCTGGCGAGGTTCCGGCTCTCGTGGGCCGCGGCGAGGGCCCGCCCCTGGAGCTCGATGGCGTCCAGGTCGCCGAGATAACGGGTCAGCGCCCGCTCGGCTTCGGTCAGCGCCCCGAGGACCGTCTTCTCCCACGCCAGGGCCTCGGCCCGCGCCCGGGCCTCGGCGATGCGGATCTCGGCGCGCACCCGGCCGCCGTCGAACACGCGCCACGAGATCCTGGGCACGACGGACCAGGTGACGGCTTCGGACGACAGCAGGTCGCTCGGGTCGAGCGCCTGGAACCCGCCCCGGGCGCCGATCGAGAGCCGCGGGTACAGCGCCGCGGTGGCGACGCCGATCTCGGCGGTGGCGGCGGCGAGACGGCGCTCGGCGATCCGGACGTCGGGCCGCCGGGCCAGCAGCTCCGCGCGTTCGCCGACCGGAAACGGCGCCAGCTCCGGCGGCTCGGTCCGCGTCTCGACGAGGGCCAGCTCGGTCTCCGGCGGGGCTCCCAGCAGGATGCCGAGGGCCAGGGCCGACGAGCGTACGGCGGCCCGGATCGTCGGCAGACGGGCCTCGAGGGCGGCGAGCTCGGCCGTCGCGCCCGCGACCTCGGAGCGCGGCGTCTCGCCGGCGTCGTAGCGGCGCTCGGCCAGCTCGAGCGACCGCCGCGCGGCGTCGACCGCGTCTTCGATGGCCTCCTGCCGGCGTTGCTCACCGCGCATCTCGAGGTAGGTGCGGGCAACCTCCGCGGCGACGCTGAACGCCGCCCCGCGGAGCTCCTCCGCGGAGGCCTCCAGCCGGGCCTGGGAGGCCTCGACGGCGCGGCGGGTGCCGCCGAACAGGTCCGCCTCCCAGGAGACGTCGAAGCCCGCCTCCCAGATCGTCTGGTCGCGGTCGAGTCCCGGGATGCGGTCGATGGGGAGCGGCCCCACCTCGCTCTGGCGACGCTCGGTGAGACTGGCGTCGGCCGAGGCGACCGGTCTCCGGCGTCCCGCCGTCCAGTCGCGCATCGCCCGGGCCTCGGTCACCCGCTCGGCCGCCAAGCGAACGTCCAGGTTGCCCTCGAGAGCCGTCTCGACGAGCCGGTCGAGGGTGGGGTCGTCGAACACGAGCCACCAGCGCTCCAGGTCGATCCCGAAGCCGGTCGTCGCGCTCGCCGTCCCGGAGATCGGGGTGGCGAAGGCGGTCTCCGTCTCCGCCTTCGGGGTGACGTACTCCGGGCCGACGGTGCAGCCGGTCGACAGGGTGGCGCCCAGCAGGGCGAGCGGCACGAGGATCGAGGGTCGGGTGGGGTTCACGACAGTCTCCGTTTCACGAGCACGACGGCCGACGTCAGGGTGACGAGGGCGATGGCGGCCATCGGCCAGGCGTTGGCCAGGACGACCTCCGGCGGCAGAGCCTTGAGGAAGGAGCCCTGGACGATCACGAGGTAGTACTTGAGAGGGCTGGCCTGGGCCACCCACTGGAGCCAGTCCGGCATGTTCTCCACCGGGGTGGCGAAGCCCGAGATGAGCACGATGGGCACGGCGACCGAGAAGGTTCCGAGGATGGCCTGCTGTTGGGTCCCGCAGACCGACGACAGCATGAGGCCGATGCCGACGATCGACAGGATGAAGAGGACCAGGCTGGCCAGCAGCAGAGGCAGCGAGCCGGTGAAGGGGATGCCGAAGATCAGGATGCCGGCGGTGATCATGATCGTGCCCAGGACAGTACCCAGGATGACCGCCGGGACCGTCTTGCCGACGACGATCTCGAGAGGTGTCGCCGGCGACACCAGGAGCTGGTCGAAGGTCCCGAGCTCCCGCTCCCGGGCGATGGAGAGCGAGGTCACGACCAGCGAGATGAACATCGCCAGGATGCCCGAGAGGCTCGGCACGATGAACCACCGGTAGGTCAGGTTCGGGTTGAAGGCGTGACGGACCACGGTGCTCGGAGGCGGGACGCCGCCGGCGGGCGCGAGCTCGGCGCCGAGCTGGGCGGCGACGGCCTCGATGTACCCCACCGCGATCTGCCCCGCGTTGGCGCGTCGTCCGTCGACCAGGAGCTGGGCTTCGGCGGGCCGCCCCGCCTCGATGTCGCGGGAGAACCCGGCATCGAAGTGCAGGCCCAGCAGGACCTCGCGATGATCCACGAGCCGCCGCAGCTCGGCCAGGGAGTTCACCGGCACGATCCGGTCCACGAATCCCGCCGCGTCGACCCGCTGCACCATCTCGCGGCTCCAGGCGCCGGAGTCCCGGTCGAGGACGGCGATATCCACGTTGCGCACCTCGAGGGTGGCCGCGAAGGAGAAGATCAGGAGCTGCATCAGGGGCGGCACGATGAGCGTCATGCGGCTGCGCGGGTCGCGCAGGTAGCTCAGCATCTCCTTGACGACCTGGGAGCGTAGGCGGACGTTCATGGCTCGAGGGTCTTTCGGGTCTTGGCGGCGATCACGGCCAGGAACACGCCGCCGAGGGCCAGCATCGCCCCGATGTTGGGCAGGAGGGCCCCCCAGACGTCGCCGGCGAGGTAGACGGTCTGCAGGCTCGAGACGAAGTAGCGGGCCGGCACGACGTGGGTGAGAGCCCGGAGCCAGATCGGCATGCTGTCGATCTCGAACAGGAAGCCCGACAGCAGCAGCGAGGGCAGGAAGCCCGTGAAGATGGCGATCTGGGAGGCCACGAACTGGTTGCGCGCGAGGGTCGAGATGAGCAGCCCCTGGCCCAGCGCCGGGACCAGGAAGGCGCTCGCCAGCGACATCAGCGCCAGCCAGGAGCCCGCGATCGGGACGCCG
The DNA here is from genome assembly GCA_905479655.1 of uncultured bacterium. Lineage (GTDB taxonomy): Bacteria > Acidobacteriota > Thermoanaerobaculia > Multivoradales > JAHEKO01 > CAJQNK01. Next base: position 61,678 of record CAJQNK010000005.1, read on the forward strand.
AGCAGGGTCTCCGACGCCACCGCGCAGCCGAGGGTCGCCAGCAGGCCCAGCACGAAGTACGGGGCGATCTTGCCCACCAGGATCTCGGCGACGCCGGTGGGGGTGGAGAGCACCGCCTCCATCGTCCCGCGCTCCCACTCGCGCGCCACCACCAGGGCGGTCAGGAGGGTGCCGATCATCGTCATCACGATGGCGATGGCGCCCGGCACCAGGAAGCGACGGCTCTCGATCTCGGGGTTGTACCAGTAGCGCGGCCGCAGCGTGATGGGTCGGAACGCCGCGCCGCCGCGACCCGCGGGCAGGCCGGCGGCCCAGTTGGCCACCACCCCGCCGGCGTAGCCGTTCACGAAGTTGGCCGTGTTGGGTTGCGAGCCGTCGGTGACGACCTGCACCTGCACGGGCAACCCCGAGGCCAACCGGCGGTCGAGCTCCTGGGGGATGACCACCATCCCGCGCAGCGAACCGTCCGTCAGGCCGTCCTCGACCTCGCGGCGGTGGCGGGCGGGGCGGACGTCGAAGTACCGGTTGCCGGCGAAGGCGGCGGCGAGCTCGGCGGCCTGCGGACCGTCGTCCTCGACCACCAGCCCGAGACGCACCCGGGAAACGTCGAGGGAGACGGCGAAGGTGAAGAGGAAGAGCAGGACGACGGGCAGGACGAAGGCGATGAGGATCGCGGACGGGTCGCGGACGATCTGCAGGCTCTCCTTGCGCAGGAGCCCGGCCAGACGTCGCGGGTCGAAACGGGGACTCCGCGGTCGCCGGCGGTGCTGGGGGCTTGTGTCGCTCATGCCGCCTCCTCTCCGACCCGGCGGTCGGCCGCCTCGACCAGGGCGATGAACGCCTCCTCCATGGTCGGGTCGGGCGTCTCGGCGGAGGCGGCGCTGGCCTTGAGGGCGTCCGGAGCGTCCAGCGCGATGATCCGGGACCGGTACATCAGGGCCACCCGGTCGCAGTACTCCGCCTCGTCCATGAAATGGGTCGTCACCAGCACCGTGACCCCCTTGCGCACCAGTCCGTTGATGTGGGTCCAGAACTCCCGTCGCGTCAGCGGGTCGACCCCCGAGGTCGGCTCGTCCAGGAACAGGACGGGTGGTCGGTGCATGAGGGAGCAGGCGAGGGCCAGGCGCTGCTTGAAGCCGAGGGGCAGGAGGTCGGGAGAGGCGTCCAGGAAGCGTCCGAGCTCGAACGTCTCCACCATCTCCCGGATCCGCCGCTTGCGGAGCCCGCCTTCGAGGCCGTAGACACCGGAGAAGAACTCGAGGTTCTGGCGTACCGAGAGGAGCCCGTAGAGCGAGAACTTCTGCGCCATGTAGCCGAGCTGCAGCTTGGCCTGGCCCGGGGCGTGGCGCAGGTCGTGACCGGCCACGAGGGCCTCGCCCGCGGTCGGGCGGAGGAGACCGCAGAGCATCTTGAAGGTGGTCGACTTGCCCGCCCCGTTGGGTCCGAGGAGCCCGAAGATCTCGCCCTTCCGAACCTGGAAGGTGGCGTCGTCGGTGGCGGTGAAGTCGCCGAATCGCTTGGTGAGATGCCGGCACTCGACGACCATCTCGGCGTCCAGCGTCACGGCCTCCATCTTCTCGGCGATGGCCGAGTGACCCCCGGGGCCGCCGCCGAGGAGGTCGACGAACGCGTCCTCGAAGCGCGCCTCCGCGGGCTCGACGACGGAGCCGTGCCCGTGGGCCAGCTCGTCGACGGAGGCGCGGTCCGAGCCCTCGGTCAGCACGACCCGCACCGAGGCGCCCTGGATCACGCCGTCGCGGACCGTGGGCAGATCCAGGGCCTCCGCCAGGAGGCGGCGGCGGTCCTCGGCCTCACCGGTGAGCCGGAAGCTGCGCCCCGCGAGGCGCTGCGTGAGCTCGGCCGGCGGGCCGTGGTACTCGACCCGGCCGTCGTTGAGGAGCAGGACCGTGTCGCAGCGCTCGGCCTCGTCCAGGTAGGCCGTCGACCACAGGACCGCCATCCCCTCCCCCGTCAGCTCGTCCACCATCCGCCAGAGGTCCTGGCGGCTGACCGGGTCGACCCCGACACTGGGCTCGTCGAGGAGCAGGACCTCGGGCCGCGCCATGAGCGCGCAGGCGAGGCCGAGCTTCTGCTTCATGCCGCCCGAGAGGCGGCCCGCGAGCCGACCGGTGAAGGGCTCGAGACGGGTGAAGCGGAGCAGGCGCTCGAACGTCTCGGTGAGCTCCTTTCCCCGCAGCCCCCGCAGGCGGGCGTAGAGGCGGAGGTTCTCGAGCACCGACAGGTCCTCGTAGAGACCGAAGCGCTGGGGCATGTAGCCGGTGACTAGCCGCACCTGGGTCGGCTCGGCGGCGACGTCGTGGCCCGCGACCCGCGCGGTTCCCGCCGTGGGCTTCAAGAGCGCGGCCAGGAGGCGCAGCAGGGTCGTCTTGCCGGCGCCGTCCGGCCCCACGAGGCCCGTGAGGCGGCCGGCCGCGATGTCCGCGTCGAACGGTGCGAGCGCCTCGTCCGTGTCGAAGCGTTTGGCGAGGCCGCGGATCTCGACGGCGTTGCCTCCGATGGCGTTGCCCCCGACCGTCGGGCTCCCGATGGGTTGGGCCATCTCAGGCCCCCTGGCCGTCGGCGTCCGCCAGGGTCACGGTGACGGGCATCCCCTGGCGCAGGGCGTCGTCCGGGTCTTCGACCACGATGCGCAGGCGGTAGACCAGGTCGGTCCTCAGGTCCGGCGTCTCGACGCTCTTCGGAGTGAACTCGGCGCGTGGCGAGACGAAGCCGATCTGGCCCCGGTAGACCCGCTCCGAGGAGTCGGTCCGGAACGTGACCTCGCGGCCGGGAACGGCGTGGCCGAGGTCCGGTTCGGAGACGTAGGCCCGGAGGTAGACGGGGTCGGAGAGGGAGAGGGCATAGACGGGAGACCCGGCGCTCACCATCGAGCCCGGCTCCTGGACCCGTGTCAGGATGACACCCGGGCTGGGCGCGACGAGCCGGGTGTCCGCGACCGCCGTCTCCGCCTGTTCGAGCCGCGCCTCGGCGATGGCCAGCTCGGCCCTTCCCGACTCGATCTCCTCGGGGCGGAAGCCCTCCTCCGCGAGGGCCAGGGCCTCGCGGGCGGCGGCGAGGCGGGCGGCGCTCTCCTGGTGGCGCGCCTCCGCCTGTTCGAGCTCCCGCCGGCTGGTGCCGCCCGAGTCGACCAGGCCCGCCTTGCGCTCCAGCTCTCGTCGCGCGTTCTCGAGCGACGCCTCCGCCTCGGCGACCCGGGCCCGGGCCTGGCGCACCTCCTGCGGCCGGAAGCCGGCCTCCAGGCGGTCGAGCTGCGCCCGGGCGCGGGCGACCTGCGCCCGTGCGACGGCCAGCTCCTCGCGGTAGGGCTGGTCGTCCAGCAGGGCGAGGGCCTGGCCCTGCGCGACGGTGTCTCCCTCGTCGAGGAGGACCTCCGCCAGCCGGCCGCCGACGCGGAAGGAGAGAGCGACCTCACGGATGTCGACGTTGCCGTAGAGGGTGAGGGTGCCGTCCCCTTCCTCGCCCAGGAGATCGAGCGGATCGAGGGTCACGAAGGCGAAGACCGCGGCCGCGATCAGCACGAGCGCGATGAGGATTCTGCGGATCATGATGGGTTCTCCTGCGACAGGATGGAGATGACGTTCCTCCGGATCCGGTTCTGGATCGCCGTGATCTCGGAAGGGCCGAACGCCTGCCAGCCCATCGTGCGGAGGACGGCGGCGTGGGAGGTGCGGAAGAGGAGGGCCTGACCGACGAGGGTCATGGTGAGCAGACGGGAATCCGGCGACGCGCTCGGCTGGCCGGCTAGCCGAGCGACGAGCCCCGCGACCGCGCCGACGATCCGCGACATGACCTTCTCGTAGACGATGTCGAAGGCGTCGCTCGGGTCCTGTTGTTCCCGGATGATGAGCCGGGCCCAGGCCGTGGTCTCGGGCGACGCCATCATCAGGACCAAGCGGTCGGTCACGGCGAGGACCCCTTCGATCAGCTCCTCCCGCTCCGGCTCGGCGTCCTCCCCGAGGAGGACGGTCGTGCGCTCGGCAGCGGACCCGACGCGGCGGCCGATCTCGTGCGCGATGTGCTCGAAGACCGCGAGGTACAGGCCGTGCTTGCTCCCGAAGTGGTAGCCGATCAGGGCCTGGTTGACCCCGGCCGCCTCGGCGAGCTGGCGGTTGCTCGTGGCGTCGTAGCCGTGCCTGCCGAACAGCTCGATGGCGGCGGTGAGCAGGGCCTCACGGGTGGCGTCTCCGCGGGTCGTCGTGGATTCCGGTCGTCCACTCATGCGGGGCAATGTAGATTGTTCGATCGAGTAAGTCCATCGATCAATTATAGGAATCGACCGAGACGCTGCGAGAAGACGGGAAACAAGCCCGGTCGTCGCGACGTATCCACCGGCAACGAACCCGCGGGCCGGAGCCCGCGACGGAGGAGAGACGCATGAGTCGATGGAAGAGAGGCACCCTGATCACGCTGACGCTGGTCCTGCTGGCCGGGGCCGGTTTCGCGATCCCGACGATCTGGGGCAAGCCGTGGTCCATCGACCACTTCTTCTCCCGGGTGTTCGTGCGCTTCGCCCTGCGCCACCCCATGATGCTCTCGGGCATGCGGCTCCTGGAGCCCATGGGCCTCACCTTCCACAACGACGACCTGGACGACTTCTCCCCCGAGTTCCAGGCCATGGAGGCCGACTGGCTGGAGGGTGAGCTCGACACGCTCCGCCGCTGGGACCGCGCCTCCCTCGATCCCGACACGGCCCTCTCCTACGACATCCTCGAGTGGTTCCTGGCCGACCAGGCGGCGGGCAACCGCTGGCCCGACCACAACTACCCGGTGAACCAGCTCGGGGGTCTCCAGAGCGGGCTGCCGGACTTCATGATCAACACCCACTACCTCGAGTCGGAGGAGGACGCGGAGGACTACGTCGCCCGCGTCGGGCAGTTCGAGCGGTCCTTCGCCCAGGTGACGAGGGGCCTCGTCCGGCGGGAGGAGAAGGGGATCGTGCCGCCGCGTTTCGTCATCGACCACGTGATCGAGGAGATGCGCGGCCTGATCGAGCCGCCGACCGAGGAGATGGTGCTCTACACCCACTTCACGGAGACGATCGCGGAGATCGAGGGTCTCGGCCGGGACCGGCAGGAAGAGCTGGCGGCGGAGCTCCGGGAGGAGGTCGAGGGCTCCGTGGTTCCCGCGTACGAGCGTCTCATCGCGTTCTTCGAGCGTCAGCGCGAGATCGCCACCACCGATGACGGCGTCTGGAAGCTGCCGGACGGCGCCGAGTTCTACGCCTGGACCCTGCGTCACCACACGACCACCGACTTGACGCCCGACCAGATCCATCGCATCGGTCTGTCGGAGGTGGAGCGGATCCAGGCCGAGATGCGTCGCATCCTCGCGGCGGAGGGCTACCCGACGGACGACCTGGCGGCGACGATGAACGGTCTCAACGAGGAGGCGCGGTTCCTCTATCCCGACAGCGACGACGGTCGGGCCGCCATCATCGCGGATTTTCAGGCCATCATCGACGAGGTCGACGCCGGGATCGACCCGCTGTTCGACGTGCAACCCGAGAGCGGCGCCACCGTGAAGCGCGTGCCGGAGTTCCGCCAGGCGACGGCGCCGGGCGCCTACTACGATGCGCCGCCGTTCGACGGCTCGAAGCCGGGGACCTTCTACATCAACCTGCGCGACGTCAAGGAGGTCCCGAAGTTCGGGATGCGCACGTTGGCCTACCACGAGGCCATTCCCGGGCACCACTTCCAGATCGCCGTCGCGCAGGAGCTCCAGGGCGTCCCCTTCTTCCGCCGGATCATCCCGTTCACCTCGTACTCCGAGGGCTGGGCCCTCTACGCCGAGCAGCTCGCGGCGGAGAACGGCTTCCAGGAGGACCCCTACGACCGTCTGGGGTACCTCACCGCCCAGCTCTTCCGCGCCGTCCGCCTCGTGGTCGACACCGGCATCCATTCCCGTCGCTGGACGCGGGAGGCGGCGATCGAGTACATGTTGGCCAACACCGGCATGCCCGCCGGCGACGTCGTGGCGGAGATCGAGCGCTACATCGTCAACCCGGGCCAGGCCTGCGCCTACATGGTCGGCCAGCTCCAGATCCTCAAGCTCCGCACCCTCGCGCAACAGGCCCTCGGGCCGGAGTCCGACCTGGCCGCCTTCCACGACGTGGTGCTGACCCACGGCGCGGTGCCGCTCGAGATCCTGGAGCGGCTGGTCGACGAGTGGATCGCGGAGCAGAGGTCCGGCTAGCCGGCACTCTGTCCTGGACCTCCGGCCGCACTGTCCTCGGCTACGATGTCCTGGATGCCGACCGAGGCCCGCGAGTGATCCCCGACGCCGCACGCCAGGAGTTCGAGGACCTCCTGGGCGACCGCTTCTCGATCTCCCCTTCCATCGTCGAGCAGCACGGCCGCGACGAGTCGAGTCGCCCGCCGTGCCCGCCCGAGGCGGTGGCCTTCGCGACCTCGGTCGACGAGGTGGCCGAGGTGGTCCGAATCTGCGCTCGACATCGGGTCCCGGTCATCCCGTACGGCGCCGGCACCTCCCTCGAGGGCCACGTCCACGCCCCCCACGGCGGCCTGTCGCTCGACCTCTCGCGCATGGACCGGATCGTGGCGATCCACGACGAAGACCTGGACGCCGTGGTCGAGGCCGGGGTGACGACCGCCAACCTCAACCGTCGCCTGGCCGACCGGGGCCTCTTCTTCCCCATCGACCCCGGCGCCGAGCCGACCCTCGGCGGCATGGCCTCCACCCGGGCCAGCGGCACGACCGCCGTGCGCTACGGCACCATGCGCGAGGCCGTGCTGTCGCTCACCGCCGTGCTCCACGACGGGCGGGTCATCCGCACCGCGCGGCGCGCGCGCAAGTCGTCGGCCGGCTACGACCTCACGCGCCTGCTGGTGGGAGCCGAGGGCACGCTCGGGGTGATCACCGAGGCGACCGTCCGCGTCCACGGCCTGCCCGAGGCGATGGTGGGGGCGGTCGTCTCCTTCCCGGAGCTCGAGGCGGCGGTCCAGACCGTCATCCGCACCATCCAGCTCGCCATCCCCGTGGCCCGCATCGAGCTCCTGGACGAGGCGATGGTGGACGCCATCAACCGCCACGCCGGTCTCGACCAGGCCGTCCGTCCGACCCTGATGCTCGAGTTCCACGGCACGGCGTCGGCGGTGGCGGAGCAGGCGCGCGAGGTGGGCGAGATCGCCGCCGAGCTCGGCGGCTCCGACTTCCGCTGGGCCGCGGACGCCGCCGAGCGCGAGCGCCTGTGGGAGGCCCGCCACCACGCCTATTTCGCCGCCCTGGCCCTGCGGCCCGGGTGCCGCGTCGTCTCGAGCGACGTCTGCGTCCCCATCTCGCGTCTGGCCGAGTGTGTGCTGGCGACGAAGGAGGACCTCGCCTCGACCGGCCTCACCGCCCCTCTGGTCGGCCACGCCGGCGACGGCAACTTCCACCTGCTCCTGGTCGTCGACCCCGACGATCCCGACGAGCGGGAGCGCATCGAGGCCTTCCTCGACCGCCTGGTGGGGCGCGCGCTGGCGATGGACGGCACCTGTACCGGCGAGCATGGCGTCGGGCTGGGCAAGCGGCGGTTCATGGAGGCCGAGCACGGCGAGGCGGTGGAGGCGATGCGGGCGGTGAAGCGGGCGCTCGACCCGCTGGGGATCATGAACCCGGGGAAGGTGCTGCCGTAGGCCGGGGCGCGGCCCGCGGCCGGATCGGGTTGGAGGGCTGGACGCGACCACCTGCAGCGCCTCCTCGACCGTCGCTCGCGTCGTCGGCTGCCCCAGGGCCCGCCGGACCCGTGGCGAGCGGATCCGGGCTGCGGCTCTCGCACCACGGCCTCAGCGGAGGTGGGCTTCGGCCAGGATCTCGATGTCGACCTCGCTGCCGACCACCATGGTCGCTGCCCAGCTGCCGACCCCGACGCCGAAATCGCCTCTTTCGACCGCCGTCGAGGCCTGGAAGCTGGCGACCTCCCGTGTGCCGCCGAGCATCTCGCGCATCGGCTCCGGGATCGGCTGGTGTCCGAGCAGGACGATCGGTAGCTCGATCTCGCGGGAGACACCCTTGATCGTGAGCGGCCCCCGCGCCACGAGCCTGCCCTCGCCGTCGGCGCGCACGGACTTGCTCTTGAAGGTGATGTACGGGTGGCGCTCCGCCTCGAACCAGTCGGCGGAGCGCAGGTGGTCGTCGCGGCGGGCGTTGCCGGTGTCGACACTGGACACCGGAATGCGGGCCTCGACAGAACTCGCCTGCGGGTTCTCGGGGTCGTAGACCAGGTCGACCTCGAACTCCGCGAAGCGTCCCTTCACCGGGGTGAAGAAGTGGTTGACGGAGAACCTCACCTCGGTGTGGGCGGGATCGAGCGTCCAGCTCGAGGCGTCGTCGGCGAAGGCCGTGGCGCCGGTGCCGGCGGCCAGCAGGACCAGTCCGGCCAGCAGCGCGTGAAGGGTCGTGTTGCGAAGTCTCATGCCCGTCGTCTCCTTTTCGGTCCACCTGGGACCGTTTCCTGGTGTCTCGTGGTGTCGGTTGGCCTTCGGATCGGCCGTTCTGTGGGGTGAGTGGTCTTGGAGGGCGGCTCCTTACACCCGGATCCCGACCGGGTGGGGAAGGGCTGGCCCTCAGCGTAGCGTCCGCGTGATGCCGAAGTGCAGCCCGACGTCGATCGAGCTGCCGAGGTTGACCACGTTTTCGGAGATCGCCGCGAAGATCACCGTCCTCTCGCTCAGCCCCCGCTTGACGCCGAGGTCCACGAGGTAGGCGATCTGGTCGAGCTCACCGATCTTCAGGTCGCCGAAGGGGCTCTGTGAGACCGTCGTCTGGGCGACGATTGACGTCTTCGTCCCGATGGCACGCTCGTAGGCCAGCATGGCTGAGAAGAGGGTCTGGTCGCCGAGCAGCTGAGACTCTCCGAGGTGGGACACGGCCACCGCCGCGTGGAGGCAGGAGCGATCGAAGTAGCGCGTGCTCAGGACCTGCAGCCCCAGGTCGATCGATCCCGAGCCGGCGAGATCGTCCTCGTCTCCGGTCGGGAGCTTGACCGTTCCGGCGACCGCCAGGTGCCAGGCCGATGACGTTCGAAGCCGGGCCTTGATCCCGAGGGAGATGTCGCTGAGCCCGAAGCCGGGCGCGTCGGGCCTGTAGAGCTCGTTGCCACGGGCGTCGCGGACGTAGACCCGGTAGTCGTTGCGCAGGGCCCCGTCCCTCCCCTGCTGCCCGAAGCCGAAGGTGTCGTGGAATCCCTCGATCACGCTGTCGCCGGCCCCACCTCGGAGGCCGAGGGCGGGAACGGTGAGGCTGAGCTGCAGCCCGTGCCCGATCCCACGCCGCACCACGAGGCTCGTGCGGTAGAGCTCTCCGTCCGCGTGATAGAGCCCTTCGCCCGGCCGGTCCGGCTCGATCGACCTGAGCTCGTCGAGGGTCAGAGGCGCGCGCTCGTCGCGGGCGTCCAAGAACTTCTCGACGTTGCTCGACTGCACCCAGGTGTTCGTGACGCTCTGGACCAGGTCGATCTGCCACTGGCCTTGCCCGAGCACGTCGGCGCTCTCCGGCTCGACGGAGAGGAACCCCATGCCGATGAGCAGCTGGTCGCGGATCCGCAGCGGTCCCGTGTCCAGAAACGACAGGCCTTCGAGCGGCTCCCACTCCTCGGCGCCCGCGCCGGCGGCGAGCCCGAGAGCGAGTAGCACCAGGATCGCGGAGCGGCCCCAGGGCCTGCGCGGCCGGTGGCTCGGTTGCCGCCGGAAGTCGGGCGGACGGACCCAGAACGGAACCTCGCCATCGGGGTCGATGGGGACGGCCGGCGTGCGGTTGTAGGGGCCTGGAAGGCGGCGGCAGCGGACCGAGAGACGGCGAAGCAGGGCGCAGAGTCGCCCGCTTGCCGCGGGGATGGAGGTGTGCTCGTGCGGTCGGCCGGCGGGTGCGGTCGGAGCGATGTTCTGTCTGCTCATGTACCGTGAGTGCGCGAAGCCGCTGGCTTCTTACATCCGGGTTCGAGATCGCTGCCGGACCTGGATTCCGGCGTGCGAGGTGCGGGCCTCCCGCCCTCCTGCGCCGGCGGGATCTCCGGCTCCGGCTCCAGGTCGTCGGCCGGCGGAGAATCGCCCAGGATGGCGTCGCACAGCCTCGCGATGCGCGCTCGATCCTCCGCCTCCTCGCTCAAGGCCTGGCCCGCGGCCTCGCCGAGGGCGCGAAGCTGGGCGGCATAGCGGCGGCAGTGGCGGCACAAGAGGAGGTGAAGGCGGATCCCGATGCGTCTCCAGACGCCGGCGACCTCGACCTCGCCGGCCGCAACGGCCCGGGAGACCTCACGGCACGTCGGCATGGCCAGCCCCCCGCTGCTTGCGCTCCAGACACTCGCGAGTCCTGTTCCTGAGGCGGTAGAGCATCACACCCAGGTGGGTGGCGGTCACGCCGAGGATCTTACAGATCTCGTCGGTCGAGAACCCCTCCACCTCTCGAAGGTGGAAGGCCGTCCGCTGGCTGGCCGGAGACTCCGAGAGGCAATCGGAGAGGAAGCGCCGCAGCTCGTGGGTGTGGAGGAGCTGGTCGGAGCCTTCCGGGGGCCGGCTCCAGGAGCCGTTCGGCGAGAATCGGGCCTCCACCACGTCGTCGATGGGATCGTGGCGCCGCTCCCTGGCCCGGCCTCGGCGAGCCTCGGCGATCTTGCGGTAGAGGATGCCGAACAGGAAGGTCCTGACGTGGGACCGGCCCTCGAAGCGCGGAGCGATTTCCAGGAAGGTCGTGAAGGTCTCCTGCGTGACCTCCTCTGCCTGCGCGGCGACGAGCCCGGCGCCTCGGGCCGCTCGCAGGACCTGAGGCAGGTACTTCTCGGTCACCCGCCGGAGCGTCGCCGGATCGCGGCGCCGGATGGCCTCGGCCGCGATCTCGTGGGGAGTCGCCAGCCGAGGGGTCGTGAATCGAGCGCTGAGATTCACCGGGCGTCGACTCCAGCGCAGAGACTCGTCCTATACACTCTCCAAGTTACGAGCGCCACGTCGAACCGGACTGGATCTCCCTCGATGGGCTGGGGCGTGAGCTCAATGGCCGGCGATGAAAACGACGATGTCGTCCGACACTGCTTGGAGCGACGGCTGGTGGAGGTACATCATGTGGCCGCCGTCGTAGTTCCGGATCGTCAGTCGGTCCACGTCGATGCCGCTGTGGCGCAACATGTACTCGGTGGCGTAGTACGACGTGGTGAGGTCGTGGTAGCCGGCGGCGGAGAAGATCCGCAGCGCCTCGTTGTCCTTGGTCCCCTGGGCCATCTGGCCGGTGACGTCGACGTAGCCGGCGAAGGCTCCCTGGCCGTTTCGTGGGCGCTTCCATGCCTGGTTGGCCTCGCCGCTCGAGCCGATGAAGCGCCGGGTCCAGTCGACCTCGAGGTCGTTGCGCAGATAACTCTGGAAGGTCGTGACGTAGATGGGCCCGGTCTTGGCCGAGAACGGGTCGCCGTCGGGGTACTCGGCCACGTCGTCGAGCTCGTCCTGCGTGTAGCGGCCGTCCAGGAGTCCCACGGACCGCCCCTCGTCGCGTAGCAGCTCCTTGATGAAGCGAATGGCGTAGATGCGCAGGTCGCTGCGCAGGAGGTAGTCCACCGACAGGCCGGTGTAGCGGTGCAGGCGCTCGGCCACGCGACGCTTCTCCTCGGCGTCGAGGGCGTCGCCGCGGAAGAGCGCGGCCAGGTAGTCGTCGCCGGCGTACTCCTCGACCTCGTCGAGCAGGGTCCGGAGGTCGGGCCACTCGTCGGGGAGCTTGCCGTGGTAGTACGCGGTCGCCGCGTAGGCCGGGAGGTGGGTGGCGTAGGGCAGGTCGTTGCCCGTCGTGTAGAACGGGAGCGTCCCCATGTTGAGGGCGGGAGAGACCAGGATCAGGCCGTTCAGCCCGATGTTGAGCTCCTGCTGCAGACGCGGAACCAGGAGAGCCGTGCGGATGCCGCCGTAGCTCTCCCCGAGGATGTACTTCGGGGAGTTCCACCGGTTGTGCACCGTGATGAAGGTGCGGATGAACTCCGCGACCGAGTCCGCGTCCTCCGTGTAGCCCCAGAACTCCTCGTTCTTCTTCTCGCCCAGGGCCTTGCTGAAGCCGGTGCCCACCGGGTCGACGAACACGAGGTCCGTGGCGCGGAGGATCGTCCAGGGGTTGTCCCGCAGGCGGTAGGGCGGGCCCCCCGGGTCCGAGGCGTCGCTCGGGATGTCGATCAGCTTCGGCCCGACCAGGCCGAAGTGGAGCCAGATCGAGGACGAGCCGGGCCCGCCGTTGAACACGAAGGTGAGGGGCCGGTCCTCGGGGCGCTCGACCCCGGTCAGCGTGTACGAGATGGTGAAGAAGCTCGCCGTCGGCTCGTCGTCGGCGTCGCGCAGGTAGATCTCCTCCGCCGTCGCCGTGTAGGCGAGGTCGGTGCCGGCGCTCTGGAGGCGGTGCTCGGTGACCACCTTCAGGGGCTCGGGCGGCGCCGCACTCGCCTCGGCGGGGCTCTCCTCGGCGGCGGCTTCGGCTCCGCTGTCGTCGTCGGCCGTCGCAGGCGGCGCTCCGGCGAGGGTCCAGGTCAGGACGAGGGAGAGGACGAAGAAGAGGACGAAGAAGGATCGCGAGCGCATCCGTGGGCACCTCCGGGGATCGTTCGTGGGATGGATCCTTCTACGTCGGTTCCCGGGCGAGGTTGCGCCCGACAGCCGCTCGGCCCGCCGGCTCGACGAGGGCCTCGAGGGCGCCGATCGCGACCGCGTCGGCCAGCTCGTCGGCCGGCGTCGCCGCCGCCAGGCGCCGGGCGAACACGTGCGCGCCGTCGGTGGTGCGGACGACCTGGCAGAAGACGACGTCGTCCATCTCGCGGACGGCGCACGAGAGCACGTGGTCGACGCCGAGCTCGCGGCCGATCTCCGGTTGGGGCCGGGGGCTCCCGGCGTACGGGGCGGTGGTCGCCGGGCCCACCACCGCGAGACGCGGGCGGGTGGCGGCCGTCAGCTCGACAACGAGCCGCTCCAGCAGGTCGTCGAGCAGGGCGGCAGACGCCGCGTCGGCCGGACGCTCCAGGGCCAGAATCGCGACGGAGGTGGCACGCGGCGGCCCGGGGTCGGCCTCCGCAGCGTTCTCGGGCGGCGGTGGACCGTCCGCCAGGAGGCCGAGCGTCAGGGCGGCGGCCACGGCTCCCGCCAGCAGCCCCAAGGCGAGGACGCGACGCCCCCGGGCGGCTCCCGGGGTGACCCGCGGCCGGCTCCGTCCCTCGATCCGTTCGGCCGGCACCATCAGGCGGTACCCTCGCCGGGGCAACGTCTCGACGAAGCGGGGCTGGGCGGCCCGGTCTCCCAGGGCGGCGCGGATCTGGCGCACGCAGTAGTGGATGCCCTGGTCGAACTCGACCTCGGTGTCGCCCCACAGGGCGTCGCGGAGCTCCTCGCGGGTGACCAGGCCGCCGGCGTCGGCGAGCATCTCGAGGACCCGGGCGGGCTGGGGCTCGAGGCGGCGGCGGCCCTCGGGACCGTCGAGGTCGCCGGCGCACGGATCGAAGGTCCAGTCGCCGAAGCGGTAGCGATGGGTGGCCATGGCGGGCTCCGGGGCGGCCGCGGGACGCGGGTCCCCGGCGTCATGGTACCCCGGGACCGAAGGCGGGCCCGGCCGCCCGGCCGTGGTCCTCAGGTCCTCCTCCGGTCGTCCTCAGGTCGTCTCGCTTGCTGCCGCGGCCCGACCGCCGGAGGATCGTTCGACCGGCCCACCCCACGACCTCCAGGGAGCTCTGATGGAACCGACCCTCGATCGCCGCCGCCTCCTCGCCACCGCAGCAACGACCGCCGTCGCCGGGAGCCTCTCGGTTGTCCCCGGGTCGGCACGGCTCCTGGCTGCCGGCGCCCCCTCCGGCGAGAGACCCGCGATCTCGGCTTCGTACCCCACCCAGGATCCCGAGGTCGTCCGCGAGGTGGTCGGCGTCTCCCACGGCAATCTTCCTCGTCTGCGGGAGCTGGTCGAGGGCCGGCCGGCTTTGGCCAAGGCCGCCTGGGACTGGGGATTCGGCGACTGGGAGAGCGCGCTGGGAGCCGCCTCGCACGTCGGCAACCGCGAGATCGCGCTCTTCCTGATCGAACACGGCGCCCGGCCCAACCTGTTCTCCGCGGCCATGCTCGGGCAGCTCGACGTCGTCCGCGCCTTCGTCGAGGCCCAGCCCGGCATCCAGGCGACGGCGGGGCCCCACGGGATCCCGCTCCTCGCCCACGCCCGCGCGGGCGGATCCGAGAGCGCCTCGGTGGTGGAGTACCTCGAGCGCGTGGGCGGGGCTGACCGCGGCCCGTCGCTGCCGCTCGACGAGGGCGGCCGCGCCGCCTATCTGGGCGAGTACTCCTGGGGCACGGGGGAGTCCGACCGATTTCGCGTGTTCGAAGGGGGCCGCGGCGGCCTGATGGTGGAGCGGCCGGGACGATCGCCCCGCGGCCTGGTCGTGGTCGGCGAGGGAGAGTTCCACCCCGCCGGCGCCCCGAGGGTCAGGCTACGGTTCCATCGCGAGGGCGACAGGGTGACGGCGCTGACCGTCCACGACGGCGAGCTCGTCGTCACTGCGCGACGACCGCCCGGCGGCTGAGCCACGCCCGAGCTCCGCCGGCGGCCTGACCCCGAGCTGCGGATCGACCCGGCCGCGATGCTCGCCGGCGACGGAGCGGACGCGGGGTAGCCCGGCGCGGTCCGTGCGCACGCGTCCCCGACCTCGCCGCACGCGGCCGGCGGGAAGCGGGAACCGGCCGGCCGGAGCGGGAGAAACAGAACGGCCGCGCGAGCGTCTTCCAAGTGTTCCGTTCGACTCGTCCCATGGGCCGGACGGGACACTGGGTAGGATTCCCGGGTCGATCCGGCCCCGGGCATGTCAGGGAAGGAGCAGGAGGATGCTCGAATCGATGGGTAGCACCCGCTGGTGTTTCGCCGCACGTCCCCGGGTCTCGTGGCGCCGTCTGACGGTCGTCTGCGCACTCGTCGGCCTGGCCCTCGCGCCACCGGCGTCGGTCGACGGGGACCCGTCGACGCCCGCCGGGGAGGCGGTCCGGCTGGAGCCGGGCCGGACCGTGGCGGGCGAACTCTCGCCCGGGTCGCCGGATCTCTACGATCTCGATCTCGGCGCGAACACCTTCGTGCTGGGGCGCGTGGACCAGGTCGACGTCGACGCGGTGATCCGCGTCCTCGGTCCGGAGGGCGAGCGCCTCGACGTGTTCGACGGCTCGGAGCGTGGGGCGGACCGGTTCCAGCTCGGCGCCGAGCGGGCCGGGCGCTACCGGGTGCAGGTGGAGGTCCTGGACGACGAGGCCGGCAGCTACACCATCACCCTCGAGCGGGTCGAGCCGATGGCCGACACTCCGCAGGGGAAGGCGGACCAGCACTTCGGCCGCTGGGACCGCGACGACACGCCCGGGGTGGTGGTCGGCGTCGTCGACGGCGGCGAGCTGGTCTTCACCCGCGGCTACGGCATGGCCAACCTCTCGCACGGCGTGCCCTTCACCCCCGACCTGCGCTCGAACGTGGGCTCCATCTCCAAGCAGTTCACCGCGATGGCGATCCTGCTGCTCGCCGAGGAGGGCAGGCTCTCCCTCGACGATCCGATCCGAAAGCACCTTCCCGAGCTTCCCGCCGTCGCCGACCCGGTCACCATCCGTCACGTGCTGCACCACACCAGCGGCCTGCGCGAGATCTTCAACACGCTGCTCCTCGCGGGCTGGGAGGCCGAGGATTCGCTGGCCCGCAGCGAGGTCCGGGGCGTCCTGGAGACGCAGCCCGAGCTCCAATTTCCGCCCGGCAGTGAGCACCTGTACAACAACACCGGCTACCTGCTCCTCGCGGACCTCGTCGAGGCGGTGACCGGGGAGCCGTTCGACGCCTGGATGCGGGACCACGTCTTCGCCCCTCTCGGGATGAGCTCGACGCTGGTCAAGATGCGGCGCGGGCAGGTGATCCCGGAGAGCGCCCAGGGCTACGTCGGGGCGGGGGAGGCCGGCGGCTTCCGGGAGGCGGGCGACATCGAGCAGTCCTACGGCGCCGGGGGGATCTACTCGACGCCGTCGGACCTCACCCTCTGGTTGCGCAACTTCCGCGACGCCACCCTGGGCGGCTCCGAGCTCGTCGCCGCCATGACGACTCCGGTCGTCCTCCCGGACGGCGAGAAGACCGACTACGGTCTCGGGATCGCCGTCGACGAGCTGCGGGGGACGAAGCGGATCTGGCACAACGGCGGCGACATGGCCCACACGGCCATGCTGGTCTATCTGCCGGAGATCGAGGTCGGGGTGATCCTCCTGGGGAACACGCCGGGGTTCGCGGGCATGGGGCACGCCGACTTCCTGCTCGAGAGCTTCTTCGCCGATCGCCTGCCGCCCGAGCCGTCGGAGGACGGCGACGACGCCGGGACGACGGGAGAGGAGGCGGGGGCTGTCGTCGTGCCCGCGGAGGTCCTGGCCTCCTGGGCGGGGAGATGGGAGCTCGAGGGCGGGCTCGTGGTCGAGGTGGCCTTCGCGGACGGGGCGCTGACGCTGCGCATCCCGGGCCAGCCCGAGCTGGCTCTCGAGCCGGTCGCGGCCGACACCGTCGAGGTCGAGGGGGTCGGGGCGACCCTCCAGTTCCATCCGGCGGAGGGTGGCCCGCCGCAGGAGGCGACGTTGCGACAGTCCGCCGGGGAGGTGGCGGTGACCCGGGTGGGTCAGGAGGCGTGGGAGCCCACGGCCGACGAGCTCGCTCCCTTCGCCGGCCGCTTCCTCTCGGGCGGGCTCGAGTCGTTCTGGACGATCGAGGTCGCATCCGCCGAGGAGGGGCGCGGGCCGACCCTGGTGGCCCGTCACCGGCGCCTGGCCGATCCGGTGGAGCTGCGGGCCAAGGACCACGACTCCTTCACCGGCCACCCGCCGCTCGTCGAGGTCCGCTTCGTCCGCGATGAGGCGGGGCGGGTCACCGGCTTCTACGGCTCGTTCGGCCGCACGCGGGACGTCTGGTTCGAGCGTTTCGAACGAGAGGAGGAGCCGGCCGAACCCCGTTAGACTGCTGACGGAACATCCCTTGGCGAAAAGCGATCCACGGTCGATGGAAGGGCTGGCCGATGCGTCCTGGCGCGCGGTCGTCGAGGGCGTCGCGGGTGAGACCGGCGAGCGGTTCTTCGCGGCACTGGTCAAGAACCACCCGTGCTCCGCCCTCGGCGTCGAGGGGGCCTGGAGACCCTGGCGGCCATCGAGGACCGGAACGAGTTCGCGAAGTTCGTCTTCGACGCCGACGAGCCGCCGGTGCTGCTGGGCGGCGACACCGGGGCCAACCCGGTGGAGTACCTCCTGACGGCGCTGGCGAGCTGCGTGACCACCGCGCTCGTCGTCCACGCCTCCGCCCGCGGCATCGAGCTGAAGCGGGTGAAGTCGCGGCTCGAGGGCGACATCGACCTCCTGGGCTTCCTGGGCCTCGACGACAGCGTGCGCAACGGTTACGAGGGCCTCCGCATGACCTTCGAGCTCGACGCGGACGTACCGGACGAGGAGCTCGACGAGCTTCTCCGCCTCGGCCCCGGCTACTCCCCGGTGTACGACGTCGTGACGAACGGCGTGCCGGTGAAGGTCGAGCTGGCGAAGGCGGCCGCAGCGGTGTGACGGGCTGCCAATCCGGCAGGGGCTCCGCGGGCGATGGGAGTCCTCGCGCGAAGACGCGCAGACGCCGGGGGAGGCAGTGGCGCGAAACTCGGAGGCGGGGCGGGGCGCGGCAGGAACCGCGGCCCGTCCCGCATGCTCCGTAGTAGCGGACGGCCGAGGACGTCCTCCTCCTGGTCTGGCTGGTGGATCTGCGGTTCGCGGAAGATCTGCCGGCGTGGCGAGCCGATCGCTCCGGCCGCCTTTCCCGAGCTGGACATCGAACCAGCGCAGATCCTCCTCGGTGCAGGATCGGATCCAAGGTAGACGCCGGTGTCTCGTTACATCGCGTCCGGTTCACCCGCGACGCGGCCGGCGACGGTCGGGGGAGTTGGTCGCAGAGGCGGGAGGTCCGCCCCGCTCCGAAGAAGATCCGCCAGCTCCTCCGGTGGCATCGGTCGGTGGACGTGGAAGCCCTGGAGCTCGTCACAGCCGTGGCGGCGGAGGAACGCGGCCTGTTCGTCGGTCTCCACGCCCTGGCCGACCACGGTGAGGCCCATCGACCTCCCCAGCGCCACCACGCCGTCGGTCAGGCCGGCTGGCGTATCGGAGACGTGGTGGATGAACGAGCGGTCGATCTTGATCGAGTCCAGGGGAAAGCGCTCGAGTCGGGCAAGCCCCGAGTAGCCGACGCCGAAGTTGTCCAGGGCGATACGCACTCCCAGCCCCTTGAGCTCCTGCAGGATGCGCTGAGTGCCCGGCACGTCGTGCATCACCAGGGCCTCGCTGATCTCGAGCTCCAGCAGATCGCTGTCCATTCCGGCGTCTTCGAGCGCGCTGCGGACGTCCCGAACCAGGTCCTCGTCCTGGAACTGGCGGCTGGACAGGTTGACCGAGACGCGCAGGCGCGGCAGCCCCTGCCTCTGCCAGGCGACGACCTGGTGGCAGGCGGTCTTCAACGCCCACCGCCCGATGGGGACGATGAGCCCGGTCTCCTCGGCGATCGCCAGGAACCGCATCGGTGACACGGTGTCCCAGTCCGGATGCTGCCAGCGCAGGAGCGCCTCGACGCCGGTGACCCGGCCGCTCCGCGCGTCGCGCTTCGCCTGGTAGTCCAGCCGGAACTCTCCGGTCTCGAGGGCCTTTTGGAGGGACGACTCGAGGGCCAGCCGCTCGAGCGATTCGGTGCGCATCTCCTCGGAGTAGAAGCGGAAGGTGTTCTTGCCTTCCCCTTTGGCCTCGTACATCGCGACGTCGGCGTTCTTGCTCAGGGTCTCCACGTCGAGGCCGTCCGCCGGAAAGACGCTGATGCCGATGCTGCAGGTGATCCGGTACTCCTGGCCGAGGAGGACGAACGGCAGGGAGAGCTCGGCCAGGATCTTCTCCGCCACCGTCGCCGGAGAGTGCACCGCGGCGATCTCGGGCAGGAGCACGATGAACTCGTCACCACCCATCCTCGCCACAGAGTCGCTCTCTCGCAGGCAGGATCGCAGGCGGCTCGCCGTTTCGCCCAGGAGATCGTCGCCGGCGTCGTGCCCCAGGGTGTCGTTGATCTGCTTGAATCGGTCGAGATCGATGAAGACGACGGCCAGCAGGCGGTGGTAGCGAGTCGCCTCACGGAGGGCCTGCTCCACCAGCCGACCGAACAGCGAGCGGTTGGGCAGTCCGGTGAGGCCGTCGTGATCGGCGAGAAACTGAAGCCGCTCGGCGTGCTCGACCCGCTCCTGGAGATCTTCAAGGCGGAGGCGCTGGATCATCGAGGTCAGCCATCCGAGAATCGTGAGCACTCCGACGATGAGCAGGCTGGCGACGACGGCGCGCAACCGGTAGACGCCGGCGACCTCGACGGCGGGAGCGAGCGCTTCGTCGACTGCCAGCCCCACGACCACCGCGAGCGGGAACGCATACAGCCGTCGGGCGCAGATGTAGCGAACGACGCCGTCCCAGGAGTTGCGGAGCACCAGGACGGTGCCCTCGTCGGCCAGCGCGGGCAGATGGCCAACCCTCTCACCGGCGGAGACGGTCTCGCCGGTCCGCCAAGCGCGAAACACGCCGTCGGTCCCGAGAATCCCGAGCACGCCGTGCCGGCCCAGTCTTGCCGGCTCGTAGCCGCTGACGAAGTAGGAGGCGTCGGCCACGAGGGTCACCACGCCGCTGAAGGTGCCCGCGTCGTCTCTCAGCGGCCGGCTGAAGCGCAGCAGCCACTCGCCGGTTTCGGGATCCGCCGTCGGCAGGCCGACGCTGAATCCGTTGCTCTCCCGAGCGGCCACGAAGTACGGCTCCGTCACGACGCTGCCGCTGTCGCCGTCGTTGGGCCGGTTGGTCTGGACAACCTTGCCGTCGCGATCCGCGACGACGATGGTGAAGAGCAGCGAGGGTGGGAGGAGACCCTTCTCCTCGAGCACGCTCAGCGAGCCCCGGCTTCCTGCCTTGCCGAGTTGCAGCTCCACCAGCCTGAGCGTGTGGTCGATCTCGCGCAGGGCGCGCACCACCTGGGCCTCGTAGGTGTCGAGCAGCTGCCCGGTCTCGGTCGACGCCAGGCGCTCCGCGGCCTGCCTCTCGCCCCGGATCAGCCTCAGCGTGCTCCCCCACAGCACAGCGAGAAGGAGGACGGCGATCACGGGAAATAGCAGGGCCGGCCTGGCGAACGACCCCAGGAAGCGGTGGGGCAGGTTCCCCGGTCGGCGGCCCCGCGTCGTCACCGGCTCCACGGCCGACCTCCCGGCTCCGAGCCGGTCACTGGACCTCCACGATCTTGACCGAGGAGTCGGCGAGCGCCCTCTCGAGGTAGCCGATGGCTCGTCCGTCGCCGGCGATCAGCTCCCGCGCGGCGGCGCTCGACACCTCCCTCGGCGGGCTGCCGCGGCCGGTGAACACGATCTTCGACCAGTGCGCCTTCATTTTGGCCGGCGATTGACCCAGGAAGACTCTGTAGAAGGCCTCCCGGGCCGGTGTGCCCTCGCGCAGATCGACCGGCATCGCCGGCCGGCCGTCCGGAAAGGTGCTGGTGCGCCCGAGGAAGATGTCCTCCAGGTCCCTCTTGTCGAGGCTCTCGACCGGAGTGCCCGCCGCGACCACCACCACCACGTCGCCGAGCACAGGGTCGGCCGCATCCGCCGCCCCGGCCACGATCAGCATCGTGATTCCGAGCAGGCCTATCGGCGCTCCACAGCGGACCCGGGAGGGGCTTCGGCGCGGTGGGTCGAGCCAGCCCATCCTCAGAAGACGAAGTCCGCGGAGACGGCGACCAGGGTCGCGCCGCCTCCCGTGGAGAAGTCCGCCTGCCGCTGGGTGAAGGAGCCGTAGGAGCCGGCGGCGACGTCGATCCGATCAACCTGCAGCTTGAGCGCTACGTTCCGGTGGTAGTCCCAGCGCAGACCGGCCGAGACGGAGCGCTGCGCGACGCTGTTGGCGAGCGTCTCGTTGAGCGCCGCGTTGAGCGCGGCCGCCACCGGAATCAGCTCAGGCGGCAGCCGCGACAGGGTCAGGCCGGGGCTCGACAGGGGGTCGTCGGCTCGCGACTCGGAGTAGGTCGCGTACGGTGTCAACGAGCCCACCCGCCATCCCGCGGAGACGTAGCCGGCGGTTCGGTCGACGATGAAGGAGTCTGTCCAGATTCGCCCCAGCTCGGCTTGGATGAACCAGGGTCCGGAGTCGTAGCTCACTCCCAAAGTGGCGAACGTGAGGCGCTCGTCGTCGACTTCGAAGCGATCGGCCAGGGCGCGACCCTCGTCCCCGAAGGCACGGAACCCTTCGAAGAGACCGGGATCGGGGACGGTAGCGCGAGCCGTCGCCAGCGCCGTGTGGATGCTCAGGTCACCGCGCTCCAGCGTGTCGAAGAGCCCGACCATCTGCCGGATCTCCAGGGTCGAACCGCTCGGCACTTCGATGTCCGAGAATCCCAGCGTGGCCTGGAGGGTCTCGGTCCAACCCCGGAACCGGTGTCGATAGCTCATGTCGACGCCGTCGATCTGGAAGATCGGTACCAGGCCGTAGAGCTCGATCGGTGGCCGCACCCAGGGGTTGGCGTAGGCGACCTTGCGATAGTCGGAAGACGCGAAGATCGGCAGCGCCGTGCGCCCGATCCTGAGGCTGAAGTCCCGGGTGAACGAGTACCGCAGGTTCGCCCACTCGATCCCCGGCTCGATGTCCCCGTCGTGCTGCTGCTCGACGACGACCTGAACCACGGCGGAGACTCTCGGTGTCAGGGAGGCGCTGACCTGAAGGCCCAAACGGCTGTCGATCTCCGGGCTCCACTCTCTCGTGAATCCCGCCCCGTCGGGCCGGAGCTGGTTGGCCACGAAGTCGGCCCGCTCCTCGCCGGAGTGGACGAAACCGAGGGTGCCGAAGCCGTTGAAGGCGATCCTCGGTCGCTCGGTGCCCAACGCCGACTCGGCCTGCTGCGAGTCATCGGGTGAGGCGGCTTCCTGGGCCCCGAGACCTGGCGCCGTCAACGCCAGCAGGACCAGGAGGGCGGACCGCAGTGGCGGGGCGAACCGCGGCGCGCGCCGGAAACCAGCGGTGGAGAAAGGTCGCTGCAGTCGAGGCGTCAGCATCGAGGCTCACTGGGAACGTCGTAAACAGGCTATCCTATCCCGTCTGTTTCTGCCGTGAAGTCGCCGAGCGCCGGTCGGGTCGGTTGGTCCCGCCGGAGGGGTCGGTCTCCCGTTGGCTGAAGGAGTGGGAGAATGCGCCGATGGTCGTCGCCTCTCTCCCCGAGCCCGTCTGGCGCGAGCAGCTCTCGGATCATGAGAGCCGTCTCGGCGCCCGCGTGCGGGCGGCCGCGGCGCGGCGCGAGCGCGGCGAGGCGGACCCGGTGGAGGACTTCCTGTGGGAGTACTACGGGGTGCGGCCGGGGCAGCTGCTGGCGTACTCGGCCGGGGTCGGCGTCCGCCTCGAGGGGCCCGGAGCCCGGGAGCTCCTGGGCCGGCGCGGCTTCGAGGCCACCGAGGGCGGGGCGGTGGTCCCCACCGGCGCTTACCCGGAGCGCCGCCGACCCTTCCTGGCGTGGCTCCGCGAGCTTCTGGATGGGATCGCCGCCCGCCCCGCCTTCCTGGGCTGCGCCGGCATGCACGAGTGGGCCATGCTCTATCGGACCGACACGCCGCGCCATCCGCAGGTGCCGCTGCGGGTGACGGCGGCCACGCTCGAGTCGACCCTCGAGTCGGTAGGGCTCGCCTGCACCCACTTCGACGCCTCGCGCTTCTTCACGGCCGCCGCCCTGCCGCTCCATCCGTCGTTACCCACCCGGGAGTCGACGCGGGAGTTGGAGCAGAAGGGCTGCCTCCACACCAACATGGATCTCTTCAAGTGGGCGTGGAAGCTCTTCCCGTGGTCGTCGTCGGAGCTGGTGGCCGACACCTTCGAGCTGGCTCTCCGGATCCGGGAGGTGGACATGCGGGCGAGCCCGTACGATCTCTCGGCCCGGAACCTCGAGCCGATCCGGGTCGAGACGGCGGAGGGGCGGCGGGAGTACCGGCGGTGGCAGGAGCGGTTCGCGAGGGAGGCGGAACCGCTGCGCGGGCGGCTGTCGGAGGTGGTGGAGGGGTTGGCGTCGGGGGCCGCACGCGGGGACTGAGCGGGTCGGTACGGGGTCCTTCGACTCCGCGCTTCGCGCTCCGCTCAGGACGACACGGCCGGAGCTTCCCGCCCCGCTCAGGACGACACGGTCGGAGCTTTCCGCTCCCCTCGGGGTGACGCGGCCGGTTCGGACGGCCCGGCGTCCCCGGAACCCACCAGCAGGATGTGCAGGTGGCGGGGGCCGTGGGCGCCGAGTTGGAGGGTGAACTCGATGTCGCCGGTGCGCGACGGGCCGGTGACGAAGGTGAGGGCGCGGGGGAGGCCGTGGCCGCGGACGAGCTGCCACACCTCTTCCTGGTGGGCGACGACATCGCCGGCCTCCAGCAGCACGAAGTGGTGGTCGGGGAGGAAGTTGTGCAGCATGGGCTGGTCTGGGCCGCTGGCCAGCACCACGGTGCCGGTCTCGGCCATCGCCGCGATGGCGCGGGTGGCCGCCGCGTTCGTCGGGTGCTCGCCCGGGGGAAGGAGGCGCAGACCGGCCTCGGACCACGGTAGCGAGCGGAGGGCCGGATCCGCGCCGACCGCGATCTCCGGGGGGAGACCGTGGCTCTCGAGCATCCGGACGGTCGCCGCGGGCGCGTCGCCGGCCCCGGTCAGGCGGACGACCCCGGCGGCCGCGGCCGTGGCCCTCTCGACGAAGCATCCGAGGGTGTCCTCTCGTACCGCGGGTCGTACGGCGGCCCCGGTCAGGGAGTCGGGAAGATCGACGGGGCCTCCTTCCGGCCGACCGAGCCGGGTGCGGAGGCGGGCCAGGATCTCCGCCCGGGCGTCCCTCATCGGCCTCGCCCTTCCCGCTTCCAGCGGTCCATGAAGGTGCCGCCGGTCGGGGTCGGCAGGTCGCGGCCGGCCGTCCAGGCCCGCGCGAACGGGAGGCGCGAGAGTCGCCCGCGCCGAGCGCCCAGGAGGCGCAGCAGCCGGGCCGCCAGCCCGGTGAGGGCGTGGTACAGCCACGGGCGCTCGGCGATCCGTCCCCAGAGCGCCAGCCCCGTCCGCCAGCGGGCGGGGGTGATCCGTTCCTCCACCTGGCGCTCCCGGTGACGACGGAGGAGCTCGGGCAGGGGGATCTTCACCGGACAGACCTCCTCGCAGGCGCCGCACAGCGAAGAGGCCTGGGGCAGGAGGTGGGCCTCGGCCTGGCCGAGTAGCAGAGGCGTGAGGACCGAGCCCATGGGGCCGGGGTAGACCCAGCCGTAGGCGTGGCCCCCCACCGCGCGGTAGACGGGGCAGTGGTTGATGCAGGCCGAGCACTTGATGCACCGGAGCATGGCCTGGAACTCGCCCCCGGCGATGGCGCTGCGGCCGTTGTCGACCAGCACGACGTGGAACTCCTCGGGGCCGTCGGGGTCGGGTGCGCGCTTCGGTCCGGTGAAGAACGTCGTGTAGACGCTGGCCTCCTGTCCCGTGGCGCTCCGGGCCAGGAGACGCAGCAGGGTCGAGGCGTCGTCCAGGCTCGGCACCACCTTCTCGAGGGTGGCCACGACGATGTGGATCCGCGGCAGGCCGGCGGTGAGATCCCCGTTGCCCTCGTTGGTGACGAGAACCACCGAGCCCGTCTCGGCCACCAGGAAGTTGGCGCCGGTGATACCGACGTCAGCGGCCAGGAAGCGCTGGCGCAGCACGCGCCGAGCCTCCGTCACCAGGTCCCCGACCGCGGCCAGCGGCCGGTCGCCGACATCGGCGTGCCGGGACCGGAAGAGCGCCTCGATGTCGCCGCGTTCCTTGTGGATCGCGGGCGCCAGGATGTGGCTCGGATGTTCCCCGGCGAGCTGGAGGATGTACTCGCCGAGGTCGGTCTCGGTCACCTCGAGGCCGGCGGACTCGAGCGCGTCGTTGAGGGCGATCTCCTCGCTGACCATCGACTTGCCCTTGGTGATCCGACGCGCGCCGGCGCTCGCGCAGATCTCGACGACGCTGCGGCAGGCCTCCCCCGCGTCACGGCACCAGTGGACGCTGCC
>CAJQNK010000006.1 GCA_905479655.1 uncultured bacterium
GCTCTTCCGATCTTGCCCGAGCCGTTCGCCTCGATCGACGTGCTGGTCAACAACGCCGGGATCACGGCGGACAACCTCCTCCTGCGGCTCGGGCAGGACGACTGGGACCGGGTGCTGGCGACGAACCTGACCGGAGCCTACGCCGTCACCAAGGTGCTGTTGCGCGGGATGATGCGCAGACGCTGGGGCCGCGTCATCTCCGTCTCGTCGGTGGTCGGCATGATGGGGAATGCGGGCCAGGCGAACTACGCGGCGGCCAAGGCCGGCCTGATCGGCTTCAGCAAGTCGCTGGCCCGGGAGGTCGGGAGCCGTGGCATCACCGTCAACGTGGTGGCCCCCGGCTACATCGAGACCGCCATGACGGCGGAGCTGCCGGAGGCCTCCCGGGAGCAGCTCGTCTCGTCGATCGCCCTGGGACGGTTGGGACAGCCGGACGACGTCGCTCACGCCGTGACCTTCCTGGCGAGCGAGGAGGCCGGCTACGTCACGGGCCACGTCCTCAACTGTTCCGGCGGTCTCTACATTTGAGTCGGGCGGGGGGCGACGTCGGGATGTCGCATGGACTCGCACCCCGCGTTTGTGTTAGAAACCCTGCGTTTGGGGTGCCGGACCGCGGGGACGAAGCGCGGCGCCGGTAGCCCGACGCGAACGAGAGAATTCACCGGATCGGGCGCGACCGTTCGGGTCGTGAGCGATCGGAAGGAGGATGCGGATGTCGACGGTGGCGGACAAGGTGAAGAACATCATCGTGGAGCAGTTGGGCGTGGACGCTGCGGAGGTGACCGCTGACGCCAGCTTCACGGACGACCTCGGAGCCGACTCCCTGGACATCGTGGAGCTCGTCATGGCCTTCGAGGAGGAGTTCGGCATCGAGATCCCGGACGAGGACGCCGAGAAGATCCAGCACGTCAAGGAGGCGGTCTCCTACATCGGCCAGCACTCCACCGAGTCGGAGTGAGACGGCACCGGCCGGGCTGCGGGCCCGAAGGGTCCGTCGAGCGAAGGCTCTGTCGGTTGGCTGGAGAAACGAGCCCGGCGGGAGCGCGCGCATGATCCCTGACGAGAGGCGTCGCGTCGTCGTGACGGGAGTCGGCCTGACCTCGCCCCTCGGAGTGGGAACGGCGCAGACCTGGGAGGCGCTGCTGGAGGGTCGGAGCGGCATCGGTCCGATCACCCGTTTCGACACGGCCGACTTCCCGTCTCGGATCGCCGGTCAGGTGCCGGAGTTCGAGGCGGAGCGCTTCATGGAGCGCAAGGACGTCAAGAAGAGCGACGTCTTCATCCACTACGCCCTGGCGGCGACCCATTTCGCGATGTCGGATGCGGGTCTGGAGGTCGACCCGGAGCGGGCGGACCGGGTCGGCGTCATCATCGGCTCGGGTATCGGCGGTCTGCCGCTGATCGAGAGCACGGCGGAGATCCTGCGGACGCGGGGCCCCAGCCGGGTCTCGCCGTTCTTCATTCCGGGGCTGATCGTCAACATGGCGGCGGGCCAGGTCTCGATCCGCTATGGCGCCAAGGGTCCCAACTCGGCTCCCTGCACGGCCTGTACGACCGGCCTGCATGCCGTGGGGGACGCCTTCCGGCTCATCGTCAGCGACCACGCCGACGCCATGATCGCGGGCGGCGCCGAGGGGATGGTGTCCCCCCTCGCGCTGGCGGGCTTCTGCGCGATGCGGGCCCTCTCCACCCGCAACGACGATCCGAAGACGGCCTCGAGGCCGTGGGACCGGGGGCGCGACGGCTTCGTGATGGGCGAGGGCGCCGGGATCGTCGTGCTGGAGGAGCTGGAACACGCGCGGCGGCGGGGCGCGGCGATCTACGCCGAGGTGATCGGCTACGGCATGGGGGCCGACGCGTACCACATCTCCGCGCCCCATCCCGAGGGCGAAGGGGCCGTCCGGGTGATGCTGGACGCCCTGCGCAACGCCGGCATCGCCCCCGAGGAGGTGGACTACATCAACGCCCACGGCACCTCCACGTCGCTCGGTGATCTTGCCGAGGTCAAGGCCATCAAGGAGGTCTTCCGAGGCCATGCGCGGCGCCTCGCGGTGTCCTCGACGAAGAGCTCGACAGGACACCTCCTGGGGGCCGCCGGAGGCCTGGAGGCGGGCATCCTGGCCCTGGCGCTGCGCGACCAGGTCTACCCCGCGACCCTCAACCTCGAAGAGCCCGACGAGGGCTGCGACCTGGACTTCGTCCCAGGGGAGCCCCGCAGGGCTCCGATGAACGTCGGGCTGACCAACTCCTTCGGCTTCGGCGGCACCAACGGCGCCATCATCATGCGTCGCTACGCCTGAACCGGCCGGCTCACGGCCCGGCAGAGCCAACCCGGCACAGCTTCGACGGATGCTCGTTGAAGCCTCCCCCGACCCTGGCTATAGTCGTGTTGATCGTTGCGTCTCGCGGCCGGGGAGGTCCGCCTTCCCGGATTTCTGCGACTCTCACTTCCTGGAGGTCCTCGATGCCCCTACAGTCCGCGTCCCCTCGGCGTACTTTCGCCGCCCTCTCCGTCCTCGCCCTTCTCCTCGCGTGCCACCCGGCTGCGGCCGTCGTCATCTTCTTCACCAGCGGAGACTCGCCCACGACCCTCTACGCCTTCGATGCCCCGGACACGGCGGCGTTCGAGCTCAAGACCCTGGAGAGCGCCCCCAGCGTGCACTCGCTGTCCTTCTGCCCGGATCGGGACCGGCCCGACAACCTGATCGGCCTCGGCCGAATCAGCGGCACGATCTTCGAGATCACGATCGCCGGCTTCGGCGAGACCGTCCTCGGGCAGTTGCCGGCCGAGATGACCGGGAACGTCGTGCAGATGACCTGCCTCCGGGATGGCACGCTGTACCTCGGCGACCAACTGACGAACGAGATCCTGTCGTTGGATCTGACGACCTGTCAACCGACCTGCGCGCCCGTGGTGGTCGGTACCGTGGAGACCTCGCTCGGCGCCGGCGACATCGACATGGAGGGAGGCGACCTGGAGACCGACTCGGCAGGCAACCTCTACCTCCTCACGAATCGCGCGGGTGACAACGTCTTTCAGATCGACCCGGCCACGGCTCTGGCCACGCCGCTCGGGCGCATGGAGACAGGCGGTTGGATCACCGGCGGGACCTGGCTCCGCGACGACATCGCCGTCGCGATGGCGGACGACGACCTGGTTCACTGGCAGGACCTGAGCTCCGGAGCCTCGGGGAGCCTCGGGCCCCTGACGGTGGGAGGCAAGGCTCTGGATCTCGGGTTCGGGGACATGGCCCGCCCGCTCGAGTACGACCCGGTCATCACCGTCGACGTGGACCAGGCGAGCTACATGCCCGGCGACACCGTCAGCTTCGACCTCTTCTTCCGCAACTTCCGCTTCGGGCCGAACATCCTCAGCTTCACCCTGTGGGTCGCGGACGGCAACGACAACCCGATCTCCCAGTTCGTCAACACGGGGCAGGTGGAGATTCCCTACCTGCGGACCGCCAGCACGTCCCGCAGCTTCACCCTGCCGCTCACGGTCCCGCCCGGCACCTATCGTCTGAACGCGCGGGTCAACGGCTTTCCCGACGGGCCGTTCTCCGATTTCGCCGAGTTCGAGGTCGTGGCGGTCCCCTAGCGGACCGGCACCCAGGAGACGAAACGACCCCCTTGCCCGACCTCCTCGAACGGCTTCTCGCCCGACCCGAGTTGGCTCGGGAGACCCTGTCCCGGCAGCTCCTGCCGGTGCTGGGGCTCCCGACCTCCCGCAGCACGTCGGGCTACCCGTACCTCGAGCGGGTGGCCTGGGAGAGGTTTCGGGACACGGTTCCCCATCTATTCACGATGGGACTGCGCGTACACCGACTGGTCGAGGCCGCCGAGTCCGCCCTGTCGGACGAGCCGGAGGGCTCGGAGGTCTCCGCTCTGCGTGACGCGTGCCAGGTGGTGCGCCAGGTCGTGCTCACGGCGACGATCACCGCGCCGTCGGACCTCTGGCTGTTGCGCCACCTGCTCGTGACCTTCGATCGGTTGGGCCTCCTCGATCGGCTGCTGGCGGGGGAGGCGATCTACCCCTCGGGATGCCGGGTCGAGGTCGCTGGTGGCGAGCGGCTGCTGGACTCCCGGGAGCTGGAGGCCGATCTCGCCTTCCTGCTGGCGCGCGGAGTCGTCGAGCAGTACGAGGACAGCTACCGGATCGCCGGGCATCCGAGGGTCCGGGAGCTGCTGTCCACGGTGGATTCGGTCCCGCCGCCCGGGGAGCGGGGCCTGACCGATCTGTGGCGCCGGGTCTTCGCGGGCGAGGATCTGGAGGCGTCCGAGATCGAGGCGCTCCTCGACCAGACCAGCGCCGTGCGGCCGCGCTCCGATTCGCGCCAGAACCACTGGATCCCGACGCCGGGGGAGGTCGACCTCGGGTACAACCTCGTTCCGCTCGTCCTCGGGCTGAGGGCGAACGAGCGGACCCGGGGTCTCGGCCGGGGGGTCTTCGTAAGCCCCGCGGAGTGGAGTGGGGTCCATCCGGTCTGCGCGACGGCGGCGCTCGAGGTGCTGACCGCCGCCGGCTGGATGGAACGGGTCGGCGACCGCTACCGGGTGACCGCGCTGGGCGAGCGGGGCTTCGAACGGGCCCCGGGACCCTTCGGGATCATCGAGACGTACCATCCCTACGTCAGCCGGGGCGTCGAGATCCTGCAGGACGGTCGGGGCTCCGTCCACGTCCGGCGGGGAGACAACGTGGGCGCCAGCCAGGACGCCAACCGGGCGACCTTCGCGCGGGCCAACGACGCCCTGGACCGGTTCTGTGCCGAGACGGGGTTCCGCTACCGGCTCTTCGTCGAGCACGCCATCGGTCGCGGCGAGGCCAGCCGTCAGCGCTACGAGCGCTCGGGCGACGACGAGGTGGTCTACGTCGGAGCCGACCTGGAGGCGGCCGCGATCGACGCCGCCCGGGAGGAGCAGGCGAGGGGCCGCCTGTCGGCGCACCAGGTCTTCGTCCAGGCGGACATCGGGCGGCCCGAGGTCCTGGTGGCGGCGATCCGGGAGCTGGGGGAGAGTCCGGCCGGCGCCGTCATGATGGTGGGCAACGGCTTTCACGAGGTGCGCGGCCAGACCGACGAGCGGATGGTGGAGGTCTTCCGGGCTTACCACGAGGCCGGGATCGTCCTCCTCTTCACCGAGGAGAACGCCCTCTCCGTAGACGATCTCCGCGCCACCGCCTGGAACACCTTCCACGCCGGCTTCAAGTACGTACACGAGAAGTCGGGCCAGGGCCTGCGCCCCGCCGACCCCCGCCCCCCAGTGCGCCTGGGCGCCGTCCTGCGGGCCGCCTGGAGCGAGTGCGCCGAGCGCGCAGGCTACGTGCGCGCCGACGCCTGGTGCAGCCGCACCCGGACGATCTACCCGTACACGCCCCCCAGCGGCTTCAACCCGTCGATCAGCGTGAACCACTTCTTCGTGCCGCGGGGCCTGGCGGCGGAGCTGGGGTTGGGCGACTAGTAGCTGACTAGACCAGCGTTTCCGAAGTCCGGCGACAAGGGCCGGACGGGAGGCGCTCGGGGGCCAAGGCGCGCCGACGCAGGCAATGCAGGGACATTGTCGAGGAGGCGGAACGCTGGCAGCCGAGATGCATCGCGGGCGGACTG
>CAJQNK010000007.1 GCA_905479655.1 uncultured bacterium
ACGCTACGAGCGGCCCTCTTCTCCGGACTCTTCGTTGGGAATCCTCCCCGATTCACCGAATCGAGTGCGGATTCCCGCCTGGATTCCGAAGAAGATTGCGCGCTCTCGCTCGCGCCCGGCTTCCACCACGGGCTGCTAGCCGAGGGTCCGCTCGACGGCCCAGACGAGCCCCGCGAGGGCGACGGCCAGCGAGAGGGGAACGGCGATTCGGCGTCGGTACCAGGCGCGTCGACTCCATGGTGCGAGCACCGCGGCGGCGGCCACCAGGACGAGCAGCTGGCCCGCCTCGACCCCGAGATTGAAGGCCCCGAGGGCCAGCACGGTTTCGCCACGGGGCAGTCCCAGCGCCGTCAGGACGCCGGCGAAGCCCAGCCCGTGCAGCAGGCCGAAGGCGAAGACCCCCGCGCGCCGCCGCCGCCGGCCCGTGTCCGTCGAGGCCAGGTTCTCGAACCCGACCCAGGCGATCGACAGCGCGATCAGGGGCTCGACCACGGCCGGCGACACGGAGAGAACCCCCAGCGTGGCCAGCCCCAGGGTCAGCGTGTGGGCCACGGTGAAGGCCGTCACCTTCCACAGCAGCTCCCGCGGTCCGCCGCCCAGGAGGAAGAGGCCCAGAACGAACAGGATGTGGTCGACGCCCCGGGGCACGATGTGCTCGACACCCAGGGAGAAGTAGGTGCGCGCGGTCTGGAGGGGGTCGGTGAGCGACGCCTCCTCGGCACCGCCCAGGGGCCAGGGTGTGCTCTCGGCTCCCCGTTCGACGAGCTCACGCCGCCCCGCCAGCGCCGTCTCGTCCAGGATCGTGAGGTGGATGGGCGGGAAGGCGCGGGAGGCGAAGAAGGTCACCTCCCGCGCTCCGGGTGGGATCGAGCCGGCGAGCCGCACCTTCAGACCCAGCAGGCTGGGGGCGCCGCCCTGCTCGACGGGCCGCTCCGAGCGCTCCGGCAACTCGACGCGGAAGTCGGCCGGCTCGCCGTCGAAGCGGACGCGGATCCGTCGCCGGAGGAGTGTGCGGAGCTCGTGGAGCTTCGCTTCGAGCTCCGCCGGGGCCAGGCCGGCCAGGGCCGCGGCCAGGGCCTCGGAGTCGGCGCTCGGGGAGGCGCCGAGGGCCAGAGCGTCGAGGTCGCACGCGACCTCCGCCTGGAAGGTGCCGTCCGAGCGCAGGAGCAGGAGGGTCTCGGTGAGGCCGAGCTCGTGGGCCGGGGCCGACGCCGCGGTGAGGAGCAGGAGGAGCAGACCGAGGACGGTCCGACCGGCCACCGGCATCCGATGGGCCGGGTTTTGGGGGGCGACGGTCGGCATGGTGCGGGGGATCCTATCGGTCCCTCGGGGTGCCGCGCCCGTCGACGGGCGTCGGACTCGGCTCGTCCGGCCGGTGTCGTCGAGGTACGATCGGTCGGTCATGAGCGGCCCGGACGAGCCCAGGAGTGCCCCGCGCGACGAGGGTGGGCGGGAGCTCCTCGATCGGCTGCCAGCGCCCCCGGGACTCTGTGCCGGCTGCGCGCACCTCCGACTCCTGACCAATGGTCGGACGGTGTTCGCCCGCTGCCTGGCCGCCCGGTCCGACGGCCGGGCGCCTCGCTATCCGCGCCTGCCGGTCGTTTCCTGCCGTTGGTTCGACGCGTCGCCCTCCGACTGAGGCGAGGTGCCCAGGATCTCGGCGAGAGCTCGCAGGAGGTCCTCTCCCCGGAATGGCTTGCGCATGACCCTCGCGCCCGCGGGCAGCGGACCGTGGCGGTTGACCATCTCGTCAGCGTAGCCGGTGACGAACAGGATGGGGATCTCCGGGTGGTCGGCGGCTACGCGGTTGCCCAGCACCGGGTCGCTCATCCCCGGCATGACGACGTCGGAGACGAGGACCGAGAACTGGCGGCCGTTCCCGGCAGCCGCGGCCTCCTCGATGAGCTCGAGGGCGACTTCGCAGGACGAAGCCGTGACGACCTCGTACCCGGCGCGCTCGAGATGCGCCTTCGTGACCCTCAGGACCATCGGCTCGTCCTCGACCAGGAGGATCCGGCCGGTGCCCCTCCTCGGCGCGGGCTCCCGCTCGGCGGTCGCGGGGGCCTCTTCCGGCCTGACCGGCAGCAGGATGCGGAAACGACACCCCGCGCCGGGCCGATTCTCCACCTGGATCTCGCCGCGGCTCTGGTTCACCGCGCCGTGGACCGAGGCCAGGCTCAGCCCAGAGTTCTCGGAGCGACCCTCGGCGCTGTAGAACGGCTCGAAAATGTGCTCGATGACGAAGGCGGGTGTGGCTCCGTCGCCAGAGATCGAGGAACGAGGCCGTGGGGAGGGTGATCAACTCGAGGGTTCGGGAGGAGGAGCGCGAGGGTGGAAGCGAGGAGGGAGCTCCGGTTCTGGTCTTGGGCCCGAGGCCCCTGCGCCGATCCTCCAACCGGTGAGGCGTGGCTCCCAGAGCCGGGCTCAGTGGACGTCGTACGCGCCGCCGCCGACGAACTCGCGGAGCAGCGACGTCGGTGGCAATAGCGGGTCGTCCTCCTCGGTCACGTCGCGGATCGAGTCGAGCAGATGGTGGACCCGCCGGGCCCGGAGGTAGCCGTCGAGCCGAGCCTCCCGGTCGCGCCAGCGCTCGAGGAACGGCCCCAGGTGGTGGAACAGCTGGCGCTTCAGGAAGGGCAGCTCGTAGGCGAGCGAGCTGTTGACCCGGAAGTCCGCGGTCCCCTGATAGGGAATGATGTGCTTGAGCTCGCTGCGCCGCACGTAGTGCCAGTGGAGCAACGTCCGCTCCGGCGAGTAGGAGCGATGGAGGCTGTCGCGGATCATGCGTCGCAGGAGCCGGATGTCGGCCCAGCGGACGTAGCGCCCGCCCGTGTCCTTGAGCTGGCCGATCGTCTCGATGTAGAGGCGGAACTTGTGGCTGTCGGGGACGCTCTCGGTGAGACCGTCGAACAGCCCGTGGAGCGTGTCGAGGAGGATCAGGGAGTCCGGCCCCGGATCGAAACGTCGGGTCTCGGCCACCCGCTTGCCCGTCTTGAAGTCGTAGATCGGCATGTCGATCGGCTCGCCCCGATCGAGCGCCGCGAGGTGGCGGTTGACGAGAGCGAGGTCGAGGGCCTCGGGGGTCTCGAAGTCGTAGTCGCCGAACTCGTCCTTCGGGTGGAGCTCCAGGTCGAAGAAGTAGTTGTCCAGCGGCAACGGTAGGACCCGGATCCCGGCGGGCTCGAGACGCTCCATGAGCTTGTGGGTCGTCGTCGTCTTGCCCGAGGAGCTGGGCCCCGCCACGATGATGTAGCGCAGACCCTCCCGGCGCTCCAGGATGGCGGAGGCCGCGTCGTCCAGGATGGACTCGTAGCGTTGGTCCGACGCCTCGATCAACTCGCCCAGACGCCCCTCGGCGAGGATGCGGTTGAGGCCTTCGACGGTGTGGCACCCCTGCTCGACGGCCCAGTCCAGGGTCTGCCACATGAGCTTCCAGGGGATGTTGTCCACCCGTCCGCCCCGATGCTGGGAGCGCATCCGCGCCCGTTCGTGGCGGTAGACGATGTAGGCCTTCGCCGTGTCGGCGTGGCCGGCCCGGATCAGCACCCGCTCGACCACGTCCTGGATGTCCTCGACGGTGGGCAGGTCGTCCCTCGGGTAGGCCGCACCGAGGGCCTCGACCACCCGCCGCGTGAGCTCGCGCGCGAGCTCACGGTCGTGCTCGCCGACGGCGGCCGTCGCCTTGTAGATGGCGATCTCGATCTTGCCGGCGTCGAACGGCACCTGCGTACCGTTTCGCTTGACGATGGCGCGGGGCGCGTCGGCCATGGGTCTCCTCCCGGGGGGGCGGTGGGAGGCTAGCACGCCGGGGGCGAAGCGGCGGTGCGCCGGGGGGATCTCACGCTGAGACGCTCCCGCACCCTTCGCCTCTACGGGCCGGCCGGGGTTGGCTCCGTGCCGGCTTCTACGGCCACGACCTGGCCCGGGCGGAGCCGCTCGGCGCCGCGGATCACGACGCGGTCGCCGGCTCGCAGGGAGCCCCGCACCTCGATCAGCTCGCCGACGCCCACGCCCGTCTCCACGGCGACGCGCTCGGCCGTGTCGTCCTCGCCGACGCGGAACACCCAGATGCCGTCGGAGCGCAGGACGAGGGCGTCGCGGGGCACCGCGACGATCGGGCGGGCGGAGGCCGTCGGCAGGCTCACGCGGACGGCACTGCCCGGCACCCAGGGGGAGTCGGGAAGGTCGAGTCGCAGCTCGAACATGCGGGACCGCTCGTCCCCCACGGCGACGACCGTCCTCACGAGGGCCTCGATCTCCTCGTCCCGCCCGCGGACGGTGACCGTCATGCCCTCGCGCAGGAACGGCTCGATCGAGAGGGGAGCTCGGGCGCGAACCTCCAGGTGGTCCGTGTCGACCAGCCGGACGATGGGGGTCCCGACGCCCACGTAGCCGCCGGGCTCCGCCAGGCGCTCCACGATGCGCCCCGAGTGGGGCGCGCGGATCCCGGTGCGGTCGAGCCGGTAGCGGGTGCGTTCCCGGGCCACCCGTGCCACGGCGACCTGCTCGCGTGCGCTCTCGAGCTCCGAGCGCACCTGCTCGGCCTCCTCGGCCGCCACGAGTTGCTCGGCGGCGAGGCGCTCCGTGCGCTCGGCTCGCTGCTCGAGGAACCGGAGGTTGGCCTCCAGCCGCCGGATCTCCGCGTCGTCGTTGGCCAGGTCGATGAGAACGGCAGCGTCGTTCAGTCGGGCGATCACGTCGCCCTCGGCGACCCGGTCGCCGACCTCGGCCACCCAGGTGAGGGCCCCGGCGACCTCGGCCGACAGGTTTGCCTGGTGACGCGACGCGACCGTGCCCGGCACCCACTGGACGGGCGCCATCTCGTCGGAGACGACGGCGGCGAGCCGCACCGGGGCCGGGGGCGGACCCTCGACCGCCGGCGCGGCCGCGGCTGCGGCGATGGTCGCGAGGGTGACGGCGACGGCCGCCGGGTAGGGCCGGAGCCGGGGACGGAGCGACAGGAGTCGATGCATGACGGTCTCCCTGGGCCTCACGAGGCCCGGAGCAGGTCGGCGGGGTCTTCCGCCTCGTCGCCGCGGCGGGGCATCGAGCGGACGCTCGCCCCTTCGCCGAGACGCAGGAAGCTGGGGAGGAGCAACAGTGTGAACACGGTACTGACGCTCATGCCGCCGACGATGACGGCGGCGAGGCCGCGGTAGATGACGGCGCCCTCGCCCGGCATGAGGAGGAGAGGCAGCATGCCGAAGATGCTGGTCAGGGTGCTCATGAAGATCGGACGCATGCGGAGGCGGAGGGCCTGTTGGACGGCCTCCCGGCGCTCCAGCCCGTCACGCTCGGCGGATCGGGTCTGGTGCACCAGCAGGATCGCGTTGTTCACCACCAGCCCCAGGAGGATGATGAAGCCGATCATGGTCAGCAGGTCCAACGGTTGGAAGGTGACGAGATTCATGACCCGCAGAGCGACGACGCCACCCACCGTCGCCAGCGGCAGGGCGAGCACCACCAGCAGGCTGTCCTTCAGCGAGCGGAAGAGCGCGCTCATGAGCAGGAAGAGCAGCAGCAGGGCGAGGCCGAAGTTCTCGGACATGTTGCGAATCGCCTGGCGCAGGCTGTCGGCGCTGCCGCCGTAGCGCACCACGGCGTCGGGCGGCAGGAGGGCCAGCAGCTGCGGCTCCACCTGGTCCTCGAGGATGCCGACGGCCTGCTCCAGCGACATCCCGTCGGGCGGGCTCACCGCGACGGTCACCGTCCGCCGGCGGTCCACCCGGTGGAGCGAGCTCGGACCGACCGTGCGCTCCACCGTCATCAGCTCGCCGAGGGGCACGACGGCGCCGGTCGGCGTCGCGACCGGCACGGCCGCCAGCTCCTCGGGCGTCTCCCAGCCCTCGCCGCGCAGGATGATGTTCATCCGCTTCTCGCCGTCGAAGTGCTCGCCCACGAAGAGGCCGTCGCCCATCGCCCGCACCACGTTGCCGAGTTGCGACCGGTTCCAGCCGACCTCCTGCAGCCGCCGGTCCTCCGGATGGATGCGCAGCTCGGGCTGGGCCAGCTCGGTGCCGGGCCAAACCTGCACCTGGGCTCCCTCCAGCGCCTCGGGCACGATCGTCGTCGCCTGCCGGCCCGCCTCGAGGAGGGCCTCGAAGTCGGAGGACTGGAGGTCCATCGTGATGTTGCGGTTGCCGCCGAAGCCGCCGAAGAGGTTGCCCTGGAACACCGCGGCACCGGTGTCCGGGAAGCCGGTCACGACCTCCTCCCGGACGATCCGTTCCAGCTCCTT
The DNA here is from genome assembly GCA_905479655.1 of uncultured bacterium. GTDB lineage: Bacteria > Acidobacteriota > Thermoanaerobaculia > Multivoradales > JAHEKO01 > CAJQNK01. The sequence goes on from CAJQNK010000007.1 coordinate 6,239, forward strand.
CACGCGGCTCTGGTCCAGGGCGCGGGCGCCGATCGTGCCGCCACCGGGCCAGAGGATGAAGTAGTAGTTCTTCAGCGCCGGCTCGGCCTCTCCGTCCATGTAGGGTTGCAGCCGCGCGACCATCGGCTGGACGATCTCCTCCTCGATCGTGTCGATGCTGGACCCGGGCGGGAAGTTGAAGAAGGCGTCGACGGCGTCGCGTTTGACCGGCGGCAGGTAGTCCAGCGTCGGGATCAGGAGCCCGGTGGCGAGGATGGGCACCGCCATGAGCACCGCGATCAACGCGGCCCTTCGCCGGGGCTTGTCCGTCCAGCGGACGATGCGGCGAGCGGTGCGGTCCCAGACCTCGGCGTGGCGGTCCTCGAGTCTGCCTTCGGCGAGCCAGCGCCGCGCGGCCGTCGGCAGGATGGTCACGGCGACGAGGAGCGAGATCGAGACGGCGATGGCGATGGTGATGGCCAGATCGGCGAAGAGCTGCCCCTCCACGTCCTGGAGGAAGATCACCGGCACGAAGATCGCCACCGTCGTCGCGGTCGAGGCGAGGAGCGCGCCCCACACCTGGCTCGCCCCCTCGAGCGACGCCTCCGCCGCGCTGCGGCCCTCCTCCCGCAGTCGCACCACGTTCTCCAACACGACGATGGCCGCGTCGAGGACCATGCCCACCGCGAAGGCGAGCCCCGCGAGCGAGATGACGTTGAGCGTCCGTCCGGCGGCGCCCAGGACGACGAAAGTGCCCAGCAGCGAGCACGGGATGGCGACCGCCACGAGGAGCGTGGCGCGCACCCGGCGCAGGAACCACCACAGGACCCCGACCGAGAGCAGCACGCCGAGCACCAGGTTGTTCGTGACGAGACGGATCGCCCGGTAGATGAAGACCGACGCGTCGAAGCTCTGGGCGATGGTCAGCCCCTCGTCGGCCAGCGGACCGTCCCGCAGCTCGGCGACCACCTCCTTGACGGCGAGCAGGGCCTCCAGCACGTTGGCGTCGTTCTCCCGGTCGACCCGGATCGACATCGCCGGGTTGCCGTTCTGGATCGAGAAGCCGTTCCTGTCGCCTCGTCTGACGGCGATGTCGGCCACGTCGCCCAGGCGGACCGGCTGGCCGTCCCGCCAGTCGAGCACCAGCTCCCGCAGCTCCTCGGGCGTGTAGCGACCCGCCATGCGCAGGGTGTACTGCCGCCGGCCGACGTCCACGAAGCCTCCCGACACGTCGTCCGCCCGGCTCGCCGCCAGCGCGACCTGGGGGATCTCGACGCCGAGCAGGGCCGCCCGGTAGGGGTCGAAACGGATCTGGAGCTCCTCCGGCGCACCGCCGTTGACCTGGACCCCGGCCACGCCCGGCACCTCCTCGATGCGGGCGGCGACGACGTCCTCGACGAACCGCTGGTAACTCTCGATGGGTCGTTGGTTGCCGGGCAGGAGCTGGATGAAGAACCAGGAGAGCGCCTCGTTCGAGCCGCCGTTGCCACCGCCGCTGAGTTGCAGGTTCGGGGGCGTCGCGTCGCGGGGCAGGGGAGGCAGTCGGTTGAGACGGCTGATCACCTCGATGACCGTCTGCTGCATGTCGGTGTCGAGTCCGAACTCCATGTTGATCCAGGAGCCGCCCGGGAACGCGTTGGCCTGGATGTGCTCGAGACCCGGCAGGCCTTGGAGCACCTCCTCCTGGGGCTCGAGGATCTCGGACTCGACCTCCCTCGGCGAGGCGGCGCGCCAGCCTGTGTTGATGGAGATCTGGGGCCGCTCGATGTCCGGGAAGAGCTGGATCGGGAGCCGCGCCAGGCCGTACAGGCCGAGGACGACGACCATCGCCAGGCCGACCGCCACGCCGGCCGGGTTGTCGAGAGAGCGTCGGGTCAGGCTCATCTTGCGGCTCCTGTCGCTATTCGTCCGGATCTCGGGTCCGTGGGCTTCGAACGGATCTCGCTGGAATCGACCCGGGCTCCGACGGTGCGGTTCCGGGGTTGGCCCCGGGGAGGGTGCGTCTCGTCCCGCCAAAGCGGTCGGAGATCCGGGTCGGGTTCGATCGCTGGGTACGGAGGAACGAGCCGGAGGTTACGAATTCGGGCCGAATCGGGGTCGACGTGCAGCGAGTCGACCCTGGCGTGCAGCGGACGGGGGCGAGCTGCCAACCCCGCCCCTCTCCGGACCCGTGGTGCGGGGTCGGCGGCCCGCCCGGGAACGGGGCGACAAATCCCACCTTCAAGGGTGGTCCGCCGCCGGCTTCCTCGTGGTTTCATGGGGGCCCGAAGGAGGTATCAGTGATGCCGAAGCGCACCAAGATGGTGGACGGGAACGAAGCGGCCGCGTCCGTGGCCTACCGCACCAACGAAGTCATCGCGATCTACCCGATCACCCCGTCCTCCGCCATGGGCGAGCTCTCGGATGCGTGGGCCGCCAAGGGGCTCCCCAACCTCTGGGGCGAGGTGCCGGAGGTCGTGGAGATGCAGTCCGAGGGCGGGGCCTCGGGAGCCGTCCACGGATCGCTCCAGGCCGGCGCCCTGACGACGACCTTCACGGCGTCGCAGGGGCTGCTGCTGATGATCCCGAACATGTACAAGATCGCCGGCGAGCTCACGTCGTTCTGCATGCACGTGGCGGCGCGGACCGTGGCGACCCACGCTCTCTCGATCTTCGCGGACCACTCCGACGTGATGGCGACGCGCCAGACCGGGTTCGCCCTTCTGGCCTCCAACTCGGTCCAGGAGGCTCACGACCTCGCCCTGATCGGCCAGGCGGCCACCCTCGAGGCGCGCGTTCCGTTCCTCCACTTCTTCGACGGGTTCCGCACCTCCCACGAGGTCAACCTCATCGAGCAGATCGACGACGAGACGCTGCGGGCGATGATCGACCAGGAGCGGGTGGAGGAGCACCGCCAGCGCGCGCTGACCCCCGACCGTCCGGTCGTGCGCGGAACCGCGCAGAACCCCGACACCTTCTTCCAGGCTCGCGAGGCCTGCAACCTCTTCTACCAGCGTTGCCCCGAGGTCGTGCGCCAGGCGATGGACCGTTTCGCGGCCCTCACCGGCCGCCGCTACCAGCTCTTCGACTACGTCGGCCATCCCGAGGCGGAGCGGGTCGTGATGGTCATGGGCTCGGGCGCCGAGACGGCCGAGCGCACGGTGGCGTGGTTGGTCGAGCGCGGCGAGAAGGTCGGCGTTCTCAAGGTCCACCTCTTCCGACCCTTCTCGGTTCCCGACTTCCTGGCGGCCGTGCCGGAGACGGTGCGCTCGCTGGCGGTCCTCGACCGCACCAAGGAGCCGGGCGCCGTCGGCGAGCCGATGTACCTCGACGTCGTGGCGGCCCTGCGCCAGGGAGCGGTGGCGGGCGAGGCGCCCTGGGCCCGCGAGGTCGGCGTCATCGGTGGCCGATACGGCTTGTCGTCCAAGGAGTTCGGCCCCCCCGAGGTGCGTGCGGTGTTCGACGAGCTCTCGAAGGAGTCTCCGAGGGACGGCTTCACCGTCGGCATCATGGACGACGTCACCCACCTGTCGCTGCCGGTCGACGCGAGCTTCGACCTCGAGCCGGACGACGAGGTGCGAGCCCTCTTCTTCGGTCTGGGCGCCGACGGCACCGTCTCCGCCAACAAGAACTCGATCAAGATCCTGGGCGAGACGACGGACAACTTCGCGCAGGGCTACTTCGTGTACGACTCGAAGAAGTCCGGCGCCGTGACGGTCTCCCACCTGAGGTTCGGTCCCCGGCCCGTGCGCGCGCCCTGGCTCATCGCCAAGGCCGGCTTCGTGGCCTGTCACCAGTGGCAGTTCATGGACCGCTTCGACATGCTGGCGCCGGCGGCCCCCGGAGCGGTGTTCCTCGTCAACGCGCCCTACGGGCCGGACGAGCTGTGGGATCGGCTGCCGCGCGAGGTGCAGGAGCAGATCCTGGAGAAGGAGCTCAAGGTCTACGTCATCGACGCCTACGGCGTGGCGCGGGACGTCGGGCTCGGCGCGCGCATCAACACCATCATGCAGACCTGCTTCTTCGCGATCTCCGGCGTCCTGTCGGAGGACGAGGCGATCCGCCGCATCAAGGAGGCCATCCAGAAGTCCTACGGGCGGCTGGGTCCGGTCGTCGTGAAGCAGAACTTCGCGGCGGTGGACCAGGCCATCTCCAACCTCCATCGGGTGGTCGTGCCGGAGGAGGTGACGTCCCAGCGGCGACGGCCGCCGATCGTGTCCGAGGAGGCGCCCGACTTCGTCCAGAAGGTGAGCGCCCTGATGATGGCCAACAAGGGCGACCTGCTGCCGGTCTCGGCATTCCCCGTCGACGGCACCTGGCCGGTGGGGACGACGCGCTGGGAGAAGCGCTCGATCGCCCAGGAGATCCCGCTGTGGGATCCCGCGGTGTGCATCCAGTGCAACCAATGCGCCCTGGTCTGTCCCCACGCCGCGATTCGCTCGAAGGTCTACGAGCCCGGTCTGTTGGACGAGGCGCCGGAGGGCTTCCTGGGAGTGGACTACAGGGCCAAGGACTTCAGGGGGCTCAAGTTCACGATTCAGGTCGCCCCCGACGACTGCACGGGTTGCCACCTGTGCGTGGAGGTCTGTCCGGCGAAGGACAAGGGCAACCCACGCCACAAGGCGATCAACATGGAGGACAAGTCCCCCGTCCTGGAGCGGGAGCGGGCCGGGTACGAGTTCTTCCTCGACCTCCCCGAGGCGGACCGCGACCGCATCGGACGCATCGACGCGAAGGGCTCCCAGTTCCTGGAGCCGCTGTTCGAGTACTCGGGCGCCTGCGCGGGATGTGGCGAGACGCCCTACATCAAGCTCCTGTCCCAGCTCTTCGGCGATCGCAGCCTGATCGCCAACGCGACCGGTTGCTCCTCGATCTACGGGGGCAATCTGCCCACCACTCCCTACACGACGAATCGTGACGGGCGGGGGCCGGCCTGGTCCAACTCGCTGTTCGAGGACAACGCGGAGTTCGGCCTGGGTTTCCGGCTGGCGATCGACAGCCACCGCCGCCAGGCGGAGTCGCTGGTGAAGAAGCTCGCTCCGGAGTTGGGCGACGCGCTGGTGGAGGGCATCCTCGGCGCCGGACGGCAGACCGAGGAAGCGGAGATCCTGGCCCAGCGGGAGCGGGTCGCGGCCCTGCGCCGGCGGCTCGCCGTCCTCGACACCGCCGAGGCGAGCCAGCTCGACGTCCTCGCCGACTATCTGGTGCGCAAGAGCGTCTGGTTGATGGGAGGCGATGGTTGGGCGTACGACATCGGCTACGGCGGCCTGGATCACGTCCTGGCCCTGGGCCGCGACGTCAACGTCCTGGTCCTGGATACCGAGGTGTACTCCAACACCGGCGGCCAGATGTCCAAGGCGACGCCGCTCGGGGCGTCGGCGAAGTTCGCGACGGCGGGCAAGGAGATCCCGAAGAAGGACCTCGGGCTCGAGATCATGAGCTATGGCCATGTCTACGTGGCGCGGATCGCCTTCGGCGCCAACATGAACCAGACCGTGAACGCCTTCAAGGAGGCCGACGCTTACCCGGGGCCCTCGTTGATCATCGCCTACAGCCACTGCATCGCCCACGGATACGACATGCGCCACGGTGCGAGGCAGCAGGATCTGGCGGTCAAGTCGGGAGTCTGGCCGCTGTACCGTTACGATCCGCGGCGTGGGGGCGCGGGCGAGCCTCCCCTCAAGCTCGACTCCGGGGCTCCGCGGACAGGGGTCAAGGAGTACATGCGTAACGAGGCCCGCTTCCGGATCGTCGAGAAGATGGATCCGAAGCGTTTCAAGAGCTTCGTCATGGAGAGTCAGAAGCAGGCGGAGCAGCGTCATGGTGTCTACCAGCAGCTCGCGGGGATCACGATCCCCCAGCCGGTGATCGCAGACGACGACGAGGGCGATACCGCCCAGTGAGGCCCGGGGTGGAGCGTGGGCGGCCACCGCGAGCTTCGCGGTCGGGGTCGCCGGAGCCTCAGGAGGAGGAGTGATGGATCTCTCGACGCAGTATCTCGGCTTCGATCTGCCGCACCCGTTCATGCCCGGCGCCTCGCCGATGGTGGACGAGATCGACACCGTTCGACGCCTGGAGGATGCGGGGGCCTCGGCCATCGTCCTCCACTCGCTGTTCGAGGAGCAGCTCGCCGGCGAGCAGCTCGCCAACCTCACCGCGGTCGAGGACCCGGCAGACTCCTTTGCCGAGGCCCTCTCGTACTTCCCGGAGCCCGACGGCTACCGGCTGGGTCCCGACGACTACCTCGAGCAGATCCGGCGGATCCGCGAGACGGTGGGTGTACCCGTGATCGCGTCGCTCAACGGCACGACCCTGGGCGGCTGGCTCGAGTACGCCAAGCTGATGGAGCAAGCCGGGGCCCACGCGCTGGAGCTCAACATCTACCAGCTGGCCACGGACCCGGACGAGAGCGGAGACGAGATCGAGCTGACGACCGTGGAGATGGTGCAGGAGGTCACGCGCAGCATCTCGATTCCCGTGGCCGTCAAGCTCTCGCCCTACTACACGGGCCTCGCCCACTTCGCCCGGCGGCTCGAGCGCGCGGGGGCGGCCGGCCTGATCCTCTTCAACCGCTTCTACCAGGCCGATATCGACGTGGAGGAGCTGGAGGTGCAGCGCTCGCTCCACCTCTCCGACTCCAGCGAGCTGCTGCTGCGCCTGCGCTGGCTCGCCATCCTCTCGGGTCGGGTCCAGACGTCGCTGGCGGTCACGGGTGGAGTCCACACCTCACTCGACGCCGTGAAGGCGATCATGACCGGGGCGGACGCGGTGCAGATGGTCTCGGCCCTGCTCCGCGACGGCCCGGACATGCTGCGCCGGATCCGCGAGGAGGTCGCCTTCTGGCTGGAGGAGCACGAGTACGACTCCCTGGCGCAGATGAAGGGCTCGATGAACCTGTCGCGGACGCCGAACCCGAAGGCCTACGAGCGCGCGAACTACATCCAGATCCTGCAGGGCTGGGAGCGGTAAAGGGGGGCGACGGGGGGCGAAGAGCCCCACCTCCCCCAACCGTCCCACCCCAGGGCCCCGCCGAGCTATCCTTGTGGTCATGGACCGTCTCGAGATCGCTCGCAACTGGCTCCCCCGGTACACCGGGATGCCGCTGGAGCAGTTCGGCGACTACATCCTGCTCACCAACTTCGACGGCTACCTGCGGAGCTTCGCCGAGCGGTTCGGTTGTGAGATCCATGGTGTCGGGCGGCCGATGCAGGCGGCCACGAGCCGCGGTGGCCTGTCGATGGTGAACTTCGGCATCGGGTCGGCGAACGCGGCGACGGTGATGGACCTGCTGCTGGCCCGGGCGCCCAAGGGCGTCCTGTTCCTGGGCAAGTGCGGCGGCCTCAAGAAGTCCACCGAGATCGGCCACTTCATCCTGCCGATCGCGGCCGTGCGCGGTGAGGGGACGAGCGACGAGTACCTGCCGCCGGAGGTGCCGGCGCTGCCCTCGTTCAAGCTCCACAAGTTCGTCTCGGAGAAGATCGTCCAGCGAGGCCTCGAGTACCGAACCGGCGTGGTGTACACCACGAATCGACGACTCTGGGAGCACGACGTCGCCTTCCTCGACCGTCTGCAACGTCTCACCTGCATCGGCATCGACATGGAGACGGCGACGATCTTCATCGTCGGCCACCACAACGAGATTCCCCGCGGAGCCCTGTTGCTGGTCTCCGACGTCCCGGTGACCCCCGACGGCGTCAAGACCGAGGACTCGGACCAGGCCGTCACCCGCGAGTGGGCCGCGGTCCACCTGGAGATCGGCATCGACGCGATGGAAGGCCTGGGCGAGAGCGGCGAGAGGATCAAGCACTTCCGCTACTGAGCCGTGACTTCGCCATGATCTTCGATCCCTTCGCACCTCTGCGCCGCGTCCTCGTCCGGCGGCCCGGCGCCGATCTCGGTACCGCGGATCCCGAGGCCTGGGGCTATGGCGGCAGGATCGACATCGAGCGGGCCCGCGCGCAGCACAAGAGCCTCGTCGAGGCGTTGGTCGGGGCCGGCGCGGAGGTCGTCTTGCACGACCTGCCCCAGCCCGGGAAGGCGGATGCCGTCTTCGTCTTCGATCCGGTCCTGATCGCCGGGGAGGGCTTCGTCACGCTGTCGATGGGCAAGGAGCTGCGCCGTGGCGAGGAGGCGGCCCTGCAGCGCCGGCTTCTCGATCTCGGCCTCCACCATCTCGGCAGGCTCGAGGGTGGGGCCCGCGCCGAGGGCGGCGACCTCCTGTGGCTCGACGAGTCGAGGCTCGCCTGCGGGCTCGGCTTCCGGACCAACCGCGCGGGGGTCGAGGCTCTCGAGCGGCTCCTCGCTCCCCTGGGGATCGCGGTCGAGGCGTTCGACCTGCCGTTCTCGGGCGGCCCGGAGCGCTGCCTGCACCTTCAGTCGCTGATCTCGAGACCCGCGCGGGACCTGGCGGTGATCCACCTGCCGTTGTTGCCCGTCAGGCTCTGGCGGCACCTGGAGCGGCGCGGGATCCGCCGGGTCGAGGTCCCCGCGGAGGAGCTGCCCACCCTCGGCCCCAACGTCCTGGGCCTGGGTGACGGCCGTGTGATCGTCGTCGAGGGCAACCCCCGGACCCGGGCCGGGCTCGAGGCGGCCGGCTGCGAGGTGATCGCCGTCGAGGCCCCGGACCTCTGTCTGCTGGCGGAGGGGGGACCGACCTGCCTGACGCTGCCCCTCGAGCGGAGTGCGGAGGCCCTCGGCCACCCCGGCTCCGGAGTAGCGAACCCGGAGTAGCGGACCCGGAGAAGGCAGGCACCGCTCCCGGCCGACCGGGGGGCGTGGGTTGCCGAAGGGGCCGCGAGGCCGCCGGTCGGCGAGGGGGCGGGTCTTTCGCTGCGGGCATTCTCATCAACCCGGTAATATCTCCGGAACAGTTCATTCTTCTCGCCTGAGTTTCCGGCGGGACCTGGGGTGCCCCCTAGAACATGACGCTCGACCCGACGCTCGACCCGACGCTCGACTCCTTCGACCTGAGGGATCCGGACCTGTACCTGGACGGTCCGCCACACGAGATCTTCGCCCACCTGCGGCGGAAGGACCCGGTCCACTGGAGTCCCGAGAGCGACGGCCCGGGGTTCTGGTCCGTCACTCGCCACCGGGACCTGGTGGCCGTCTCCCGCGATCCCGCCACCTACTCTTCGGCCCGCGAGCGGGGCGGGCACCGGCTCTTCGACGAGGTGGAGACCTCCGGCCGGGACGCCGCTGCCAGCATGATCAGCATGGATCCACCCGAGCACACCCGCTATCGGCGGATGGTGCAGGACGCGTTCGGCCCGGCGCGACTCGAAGGCCTCACGGGGCCGATCCGCAGCAGGACGGTCGAGCTCCTCGACCGCCTCGTCGGCCGCCGCGAGTGCGAGTTGGTGGGCGACGTGGCGGCGGAGCTGCCGCTCCAGGTGCTGGCCGAGCTGTTCGGGATCCCGGAGGACGAGCGTCGGCCGCTGTTCGAGTGGAGCGACGCCGTCATCGCGGAGGACGACCCGGACATGCGCCCCTCGAGAGAGCACGCGATGCGCTGCGAGGCGGAGATGGCGGCCTATGCCCTCGAGCTCTGGCAGCGACGCCTGGAGCGGCCGGGCAACGACCTGGTGAGCCTGCTCGTGCACCACCGGGTCGACGGGCGCAGGATCTCCATCGAGCGCTACCTGTCGGCCTTCGCGCTCCTGCTCGTGGCGGGGAACGAGACGACGCGCAACGCGATCGCGGCGGGCGTCGAGGCCCTGTGTCGCCACCCCGACCAGCTCGCGCTCCTGGTGTCGCGGCCGGAGATCTCGCGGGACGCGGCGGAGGAGATCCTGCGCTGGGTCTCGCCCGTGCTGCACATGCGCCGGACGGCGACGCGCGACGCGGAGATCGGGGGCAAGAGGATCCGGAGCGGCGACAAGCTCGCCCTGTGGTACGTCTCCGCGAACCGCGACGAGGAGGTCTTCGAGCGGGCCGACGAGTTCCTGTTGGAGCGCCGGGCGCAGTCCCACCTGGCCTTCGGTATCGGGCCCCACTTCTGCCTCGGCGCCCGGCTGGCGAGTCTGGAGCTCCGCATCTTCCTGGAGGAGTTCCTGCGTCGTTTCCCGCGCCCGGAGCTCGCGGGACCCGTGCGCCGCGTGCGGTCGAACTTCATCCACGGCATCAAGGAGCTGCCGCTCCGTCTCTGCGGGTAGGGTCCCCACCGCCCGCCGGTGGGTTGCGCCCGCGGCTCCGAGGGTGCACTATGGGTTGAAGCCCGGGGTCGGACGAGCCTGGGCGAGGAGGCATCCATGTTTCGGCGCCTGCTGGTACCCGTCGACCTGAGCGGACGAAGCCACGAGGCCCTCTCGGTCGCCCGCGAGCTCGTGTCGCCGGGTGAGGGGGAGCTGACGCTCCTCCATGTGATCGAGACCATCGAGGGCTCCGACGAGGAACTCGAGGCCTTCTACTCCCGCCTGGAACAGCGCGCTCGCGGGGTCCTGGACGAGCTGGCCTCGCAGATCCCCGACGAGGGGCCGCAGATTCGCGGGGAGGTGACCTACGGCAGGCGGTCCCTGGAGATCGTGGCGTTCGCCGAGCGTCACGGACACGACCTGATCGTCATCGGCTCCCGACGGATCGATCAGGAGCAGCCGGCATCGGGCTGGCCGAGCCTGAGCCACCAGGTGGCGATCCTGGCCCAGTGTGCCGTGCTGTTGGTGAAGTAGCGCCTTCCCCGCACCACGGGCATCCCCGCGTCCCCCCCCGCCCGGGTAGGCCGTCCGGCCACCCCACGACCCGTTTCCCGACGGGGTCGGGAGCGACATGATGGAAGGTGGAGTACGACCGGGAGAGGGGACGAGATGAAGCGAGGACCGAAGAGAAAGAAGCCGGGTCTGATGCGGCCGGAGTCCCTGATGATGAGCTACGGGTACCACCCCGAGTGGTCGGAGGGGGCGATCAAGACGCCGCTGTTCCAAACCTCCACCTTCGTGTTCCACTCCGCCAGGGAGGGGAAGGAGTTCTTCAGCCAGGCCTACGGCCTGAAGGAAAAGGACCCGGCCCACCCCATGGGCCTCATCTACAGCCGGCTGAACAACCCGAATCTCGAGATCGTCGAGGACCGGCTCAATCTCTGGGATCGCGCGGAGTCGAGCGCCGTCTTCGCCTCCGGCATGGCCGCGATCTCCACCTCCATCCTCGCCCTGGTCGGCCTCGGCGAGGCGGTCGTCTTCGCCCGCCCCGTGTACGGCGGTACGGACTATCTCCTCGAGCACCTCCTCCCCGAGAAGGGGATCGTGACGAGAGAGTTCCCGGCGGGTGCGGACGCGGCGGAGGTCGAAGGGATCCTGGAGCAGCTCGAGGAGGCCGGCACTCCCTGCCGCCTGGTGTTCATGGAGACCCCGGCGAATCCCACCCTGGTCGAGACGGACATCGAGGCCCTCGCCGCCGTCGCCCATCGACACGGCGCCCTGTGCGCCGTGGACAATACCCTCCTGGGCCCGCTCTATCAGCGTCCGCTGGAGCACGGCGCGGACCTGGTTCTCTACTCGGCGACCAAGAATCTCGGTGGGCACTCGGACCTCGTCGCCGGCGTGGCGCTCGGCAGCGGCGAGCTGGTGGAGAGCATCAAGCTGTACCGGACGATCCTGGGCAGCATGCTGGACCCCCACTCCGCATGGCTGCTCCTGCGCTCCCTCGAGACGGCGAAGCTGCGCATGACCTGCGCCTGCAAGAACGCGCAGAAGGTCGCGGCATGGCTCGCGAAGCATCCCCGGGTCGGTCGGGTCCACTACCCCGGGCTGCTCCCGGAGGGCGACCAGAAGGGGATCCACGAGCGCCAGGCCCTGGGGCCGGGCGCCATGCTCGCCTTCGAGCTGGCCGAGGGGGGGGAGCAGGAGGCGTTCCGGGTGATCGACAACACCGAGCTCATCAAGCTCGCCGTCAGCCTGGGCGGCACGGAGTCGCTGGTCGAGCATCCCAGCTCGATGACCCATGCCGACGTGCCGCCCGACGAGCAGGCCGCGATCGGGATCACCGCCTCACTGATCCGTCTTTCTGTGGGCATCGAGCATCCCGACGACCTGATCGCGGACCTGGCCGCGGCCCTCGACACGCTCGAACCGGCCGCGGTCGTCGAGGCGGAGCCTTCGGAGGAGAGTTCGACATGATGGAGCTGCGCAACGTTCTCTGCCCCCTCGACTTCGGGGAGACCGAGGGCGCCGGGCTGGACCTGGCGGTCTCGATCTGCCGGCGCTTCGGAGCCCGGTTGGTGCTCGAGCACAACGTGGACCCGCGTCCCCCGCAGTCCATGGCGGTCACCTGGATGTGGTCGGAGGAGCAGGAGCGGGAGGGCGAGGACCGGGAGACGACGGCCGTCCGGCACCTCGAGCAGACCCTCGGCGCCCTGCCCTCGGGAGTCGAGGCCGAGGCCAAGCTCACCCGGGGTCCGGTCGACCTCGCCCTCCTGGAGGTCGCCCGACGCGTGCCGGCGGACCTCCTCGTCATGGTCAGCCACGGCCGGAGCGGTCCCGAGCACAAGAGTCTGACCGAGAGGATGATCGTGGCGGCTCCGTGCCCCGTGCTGACCGCGCCGGACGGCGCCGGGAGCGCCCGGTTGTTCGGCTCTCTGGAGGACGGGGCGGAGGAGCTGACGGTCGTGGTTCCGGTGGAGTTCGAGGAACACTCCCTGCGGGCCCTGGATTTCGCCTTCGAGCTCCTGGATCGACTTCCGGCCCGGCTCCATGTGCTCCACCTCGAGCCCGAGAAACGCATCGAGGAGGAGGGGGCCCGATCGACCCTGAGCCTCGCGGAGAGGGTGCCGGAGTGGCTGCGCGAGCGGGTCGAGATTCACGTCGAGGCGGGTCCTCCGGTCGACGGAATCCTGAAGCGGGCGCGGGAGCTCGACGCCTCGATGATCGTCATGGGAACTCACCCCAAGGGTCTCGTCAGCCGTTTCCTCCAGGGCGCGACGTCGTTCGAGGTTCTCCATGGCGCCGCCTGGCCCATCTGGTTCGTGCCGGCGTCGGCGCAGGTCGCCGCGAGCGGAAGCCGGGACGAGAGCAGGCTGGAGGTCTGAGCCCGGCGGCGGGAAAGGAGTCGTGGCATGGAGTGGCGGGAAGCCAAGGAGCGGACGAAGGGCCTCTGGCTGGAGATCCGGGGCGCGGTGGGCGAGGCCGAGACGCTGGACCTGCTGGGCCGCATCAACTCTCTCAACGCCCTGTGCGAACGGGCGGTGATGGACGCGGGCGGCGATCCGGGCCTGTGCGCCTACTGCGCCTTCTACCAGCAGTTCGGCGGCTGCATGGACGTCACGGTGGAGATGAGCGAGTGCGCCGTGCGCCGGGACTGGGACGGCCTCCGCGAGCTGATCGACCGCTTCCTGCTGGTCCTCGACCGCCTGGAGTGCGAACCCGGGGAGCCGGCAGCCGCCTCCTGAGCGCACTGCCTGGGCGCTGGACCGGAGGACGGCTCCGAGGCCGGTCAGACTCCCGACCGACGCTCGGTCAGGCGGGCGAGGACCATCTCTCGCACCTTCGGCGGCAGGTGGTCGTTGCCCAGCAGGAGGCAGACGTCGCGGGTCAGGTCCAGCGTGTCGAAGAGCGAGCGGCAGCGGTCGCAGAGGTCCTGGGCGGGCACGGGGAACTCGACGCCCTGGTCCAGCGCCTCCTGCTTGGCGGTCAGCAGGTCCAGGCAGATCTGCCGCTCGTGCTCCGCGGCGGGGGCGGGACGGCGGGGCAGCTCGCGGTCCAGGGCGGCGCGAAGCTGCATCCGGGCCCGGTGGACGCGGGTCTTGACGGTGGCGGGCTTCAGGTCCAGGATCGCGGCGACCTCGGCAACCGACAGCTCGGCCAGGTCCTTGAGCACCAGGGGCATCCGGTAGGGCAGCGGCAGCTCGGCGATGGCCCGGTCGACGGCCTCCCGCGTCTCGCGGCGCAGATGGCTCTCGAGGGGCGCCTCCCGACCCTGGGAGAGGTCCGGAAGGGGGTCCTCGCGTCCAGGCAGGAGGTCCGACAGGGAGTCCAGGGTGCGGGGCTGTCCCGCCCGGCGGCGCTTGCGGCGCCAGCAGGCGCGCGACGCGATGGTGTACAGCCACGTGCCCGGGTCGGACCGTCCCTCGAACTGGCCCCACTTGCGGAACGCCAGCAGGAAGGTGTCCTGCAGGAGATCCTCCGCCTCCTGGGGAGAGCCGCACAGACGGAGCCCGAGGTGGTAGATCTTGCCGCCGTGCTCCTCCAGCAGGCTCTCGATCGCCCGGTCGCGGCGCTCGTGGACCGTCTCCTCGGGCGTCGGCATGGGCCCATCATAGCGGCCGACGGGGTCCCCCGGGTGGGCCTCGGGCGAAGACGCGGACACGCGAAGACGCGAAGCCGGGTGGGGGTGTCGGGTCAGGCGCCGCCGGAGTCGCTGGGGGGCCGCTCCGGCGCCCGATCGGGGCCGACGTCGGGTGACCCCGTGTCCGGAACGATCTCGACGACCGTCACGCCGTCGACCCATCGGTCCTGGAGCCACCGGACGCCGAACAGGTCGCGGATGCCTCGCCAGAGTCGGTTGTGCAGCCCGTACTTGGAGCGGCCCCAGCGTCGCGGGCGGTGGTTCACCGGGATCTCGCGGACACGAGCCCCCTTCATCTGGACGAGGGCGGGCAGGAACCGGTGCAGGCCGTCGAAGACCGGCAGGTCGTCGAGGAGCCGCGCACGGTAGGCCTTGAGCGAGCAGCCGACATCCGTGATCGAGTCGTGGGTCACGCGGTCGCGTACCCGGTTGGCCACGCGCGACGAGACGCGGCGGAGCCAGGTGTCGCGCCGCTTGGCGCGCACGCCCGAGACCAGGTCGCAGCCGTCGTCCAGGGCCTCGACCACCCGCGGGATGTCCGCCGGGTCGTTCTGCAGGTCGGCGTCCAGGGTGACCACGACGGCGCCCCGGGCCTGCCGGAAACCCACCGCCAGGGCCGCCGACTGCCCCCGGTTCTCGGGCAGACGGAAGGGGCGCACCCGCGGGTCCTCTCCGGCGAGCCGTCGCAGCACGGCGGTCGAGCCGTCCCGGCTCCCGTCGTCGACGAAGATCACCTCCCAGTCGAGCCCGGTGGTCTCGAGCGCCGACCGGATCTCGTCGGCGAGGCGCGGCAGACTCTCCTCCTCGTTGAAGGCCGGGACGACGATGGAGAGGGTCGGGGGCATGGGAGGGCGTCGCCCGCGCAGTCTATCCTGGTCGCGGGGCCGCCGCCCCCGGTCGCCTCAGCGGGCTGAGCGCCCGGTCGCCTCCGCGCCGCCGAGCTCCTCGACGTCCCAGGCGAACATCCTGAGACGCTCGCCGCAGTCGGCGCAGAACCGGGCCACCTCGCGCTCGAGGGCCTCCATCGCCTCGCCCGGCACGGCCGTCAGCACGATACTCGACGTGCCGGGGAAGGCCCTGGAGTCCAGGCGCGGGCCGCTCGAGCCGAAACCGCGGACGCGGGATACCTCGCTGTAGCCGGCCACACCGGAGCGCTCGAGGGCGACCTCCAGCTCCTCCGTCTTCGCCTCGTCGACGACGATCATGACCATCTTCATGGGCTGTCTCCTCACGATTCCGTGGGGGCGACGGCCTCGGTGCCCACGGTCCGGACGTACATGTAGTAGAGCAGGGGGATGACCACCAGCGTGAGGGCCGTCGACACGACGACCCCGGAGATCAGGGCCACGGCCAGACCCTGGAAGATGGGGTCGAGGAGGATCACGACGCCGCCCACCACCAACGCCAACGCCGTCAGGGCGATGGGCCGGAATCGGACCACGGCCGCCTTGACCACGGCGTCCTCCAGCGCCTCGCCGGCGGCGAGCTCGAGATTGATGAAGTCCACCAGGAGGATGGAGTTCCGGACGATGATCCCGGCGAGCGCGATGAACCCGATCATGGACGTGGCGGTGAAGAAGACGCCGGCCAGGCCGTGGGCGGGGAGGATGCCGATGAGGGTCAGTGGAATCGGCGCCATGATGATCAGCGGGGTCACGAACGACCGGAACCAGCCGACGACCAGGACGTAGATCAGGACCAGCACGACGGCGAAGGCGAGCCCCATGTCGCGGAAGACCTCGTAGGTGATCTGCCACTCCCCGTCCCACTTGAAGGCGCTGCCGGGTTCCGTCGGCATCGTCGACCAGAGAATGGGCAGGGCGTCTCCGGCCGGGTCCGTGAGCTCCGCGATCCGTCGCTTCATGTCGAGGATCGCGTAGACGGGCGACTCGGCTCCTCCCGAGACCTCGGCCAGGACGTAGGTCACCGGTTGCAGGTTCTTGTGGTAGACGAACCGCTCGCGCGTGGTCTCGTGGGGCGTGACCAGCTCACGGAGCGGCACGAGCCGTCCGTCGGCGGCGTGCAGCCGCAGATCGAGAAGATCCTGGAGGTCCGAGCGCTGTGAGCGCTCGAGGCGCAGCACCAGCGGCACCGGCTCGCGCGCCCGCTCCTCCTCGATCCGGCCGACCTCGACGCCCGCCAGAGCCACGCGCACCGTGCGGACGATGGCCTCGGGCGAGACGCCGAGGCGGGCGGCCTTGTTGCGATCGACCACGATGTCGACCCGGGGACCGGGCCCCTCGACCAGCCAGTCGACGTCCACCACGCCGGGCGTCTCCTCGAAGATCTTCCGCACCTGGCGCGCGAGCTCGACCCTGTCGTCCAGGTCCGGGCCGTAGACCTCGGCGACCAGCGTCGAGAGCACGGGCGGGCCGGGAGGCACCTCGGTCACCTTCACGTTCGCGCCGGTGTCCCGGGCGATGGGTGCGAGGAGGCCGCGCAGCTTCCCCGCGAACTCGTGACTCGGCTGGTCCCGGTGGTGCTTGGGCAGGAGGTTGACCTGCAGGTCCGCGACCAGCGGCCCGGTGCGCAGGAAGTAGTGGCGCACCAGCCCGTTGAAGTTGAACGGCGCGGAGGTGCCGGCGTAGACCTCCACGTCGGTGACCTGGGGCAGCCGGCGGGTGGCCTCGGCCAGCCGCCGGGCGACCCCGGCGGTCTGTTCCAGGGTCGACCCCTCGGGCATGTCGACGACGACCTGGAGCTCGCTCTTGTTGTCGAAGGGCAGCATCTTCACCGTCACGAGCCGCGCCCCCATCAGGGCGACGGAGGCCGCGAGGAGCAGGGCCACCACGGCGAGGAGCGTCCAGCGGCGCCAGGCCCGCTCCAGGAGGGGCCGGAACAGGGCGGAGTAGAAGCGGTGGAAGCGGCCCTCCGACTCGGTCTCGTCTTCGGGCGAAGAGTCGGTCCGCCCGAGGGCCTCGGCCTTCTTGCGGAAGAGCTTGTAGGTCAGCCAGGGCGAGACGACGAAGGCGACCAGCAGCGAGAAGACCATCGCCGCGGAGGCGTTGATCGGGATGGGCCGCATGTAGGGGCCCATCAGCCCCGAGACGAACGCCAGCGGTAGGAGAGCGCCGACGACGGTGAAGGTGGCGAGGATCGTCGGGTTGCCCACCTCGTCCGTGGCGTAGACGGTGGCGTCCCGCGGCGAGGCCCACCCGAGCTGGTAGTGACGGTGGATGTTCTCGACCACCACGATGGCGTCGTCGACCAGAATCCCGATGGCGAAGATGAGGGCGAAGAGAGTGACGCGATTCAGCGTGTACCCGAAGACGTACGAGGCGGCCAGCGTCAGGGCCAGCGTGGCGGGCACCGCCACGAGCACCACGACGGCCTCGCGTCTTCCCAGGGCGAGGGCCATGAGGGCCACGACCGCCAGGGTCGCGATCCACAGGTGCTTCATCAGTTCCGAGGACTTCTCGTCGGCCGTGAAGCCGTAGTCCCGGGTCTTGGTGAGGGTCACGTCGGACGGCAGAACCGGCCCGCGCAGGGCGGCCAGACGCTCGTCGAGCTGTTCGACCAGGTCGACGGCGTTGGTTCCCGGCTTCTTGGCCACCGCCACGGTGACCGCCGGGGCGTCGTAGCCGGCGGGGAGATCGACCTCCTCGCCGGCCGCGCCGGCCAGGATCCAGGCGTACTCCGACGGCTCGTCGGGGCCGTCCACCACCTCGGCGACGGAGCCGAGATGGATCGGTCGGCCGTCCCGGACGGCGACGACGGTGTTCCGCACCTCGTCGGCGGAGCGGAAGGCGGCGTCCACCTCCACGACGGTCTCGACGTCGTCGTGGGCGAAAGAGCCCGCCGGTAGGCGCTGGTTGAGGCCGGCCAGCGCCTGGTGCACCTCGAGCGGGGAGAGCGTGTGGGCGGCGAGCCGGTCGCGGTCCAGGCGCACTCCGATGGCCCGGTGGTTGCCGCCCAGGACCTGGACGCGGGAGACCTGGGGATGGCGCTCGAGCTCGCTGGCGAGCTCCGTGGCGACCCTCCGCAGCTCCAGCGGCGGCAGGCTCTCGGAGGAGAGCGTGTACGCGACCACGGGGACGTCGTCGATACCGCGGGGTACGACCCGTGGGGCCATGCTGCCCTGCGGCAGCGTCGGCTCCACCTCGTTGACCTTCGCCTGGACTCGGGTCACCGCCACGTCGGGGTCGCTGCCCACGACGAAGCGGGCGATGATCATGCCGCCGGAAGGCTGTGAGGTGGAGTAGACGTACTCGACGTTCTCGATCTCGTGGATCGCCCGCTCCAGCGGCGAGATCACCCGTCGCTCCACCTCCGCGGCGGTGGCTCCGGGCAGGCCCACGAAGACGTCGATCATGGGGACGTCGATCTGGGGCTCCTCCTCGCGTGGCGTGACCAGCACCGCGAAGCCGCCCAGGAGCAGCGACGCGACGATCAGGAGCGGCGTCAGCTTGGATCCCAGGAAGGCGCGGGCGATGCGCCCGGCGATGCCCAGAGGGCGGCGGGCCATCTTCCGGCGGAGCGCCTCCCTCCGGGCCGCCGAGGGCGACACCTCGGAGGACGCTGCCGGTTCGGCCCGGGTGCGGTCGGTCATGATCCCGCCTCCTCGACCCGACGGCCGGCGGCGGGCACCGCGGCGAGCCCGGTCAGCACCGTCTCGCCGCCCTTGAGCCCGGAGAGGATCTCGATGGTGCCGTCCGCTCGACTCTCGCCGGCGCGCACGACCCGCGAGGCCGCGAGTCCCTCGTCGTCCTCGATCACGACCAGCTCCAGGCCTCCCTGGCGCAGCACCGCGGCGGCCGGCACCACGACCGCCGTGCGCTGGCCGACGGGTAGCCACGCGCGGCCGGCGGCCCCGGTAGGAAGACCGTCCACCGGCAGCTCCACCCTCACCTCGAAGCTCAGGCTCATGGGATCGGCTCCTGGCGTCATCTCCACGACCACGCCCTCCATCTCGCCCAGGTCGGGCCGCGAGTCGACCGCGATGCGGACCGTCGTGCCGACGGCCAGCCCGCGGGCGGAGCCCTCGGGCACGTTGACCACCAGCCGGCGGCTGGATTTGGACTCGAGCATCAGCAGCGGCCGCCCGGGAGCCGCCAGGTCTCCCACCTCGACCATCCGCCGCACGACGTAGCCGTCGAACGGGGCGACGACCCGGGTGTCGCCTGCGATGGCACGGGCGGCGGACAGGGCGCCCTCGGCCTGCTCCACGGCGCCCAGGGCCTGCTCGTGTCGGGTGCGGGCCATGTCGACCTCCAACTCCGAGGCCGCGTCCCGGCCCGCGAGGGCCTGGTACCGGCGGTGGTTGCTCTCGGCCAGGGTGAGACCGGCGGTCGCCTGGGCCAGGGCGCCCCGCGCCTGGGCCACCTGGCTCTCGGCGGTGTCGGGGTCGATCTCGAGCAGCAGCTGCCCGCGGCGGACCGTGTCGCCCGCGTTGACGTGGATGGCGGAGAGGGTGGCGAGGACGCGCGCGGCGACGGTCGCGGTGCGGTCGGCCTCGACCCGGCCGTCGAGCTCGATCAGGCTGTCGACGGTGATCCTCTCCGCGACGGCCCGGGTCGCCCGGACCGGTTCGCCCGCCGGCTCGGCGCCGGAGGGCGCCGGGGGGCCGCCGCAGGCCGCGACCAGCAGGGCGACGGAGAGGGCGGCGAGGCTCTTCACGAGGCTTCGGGGGACGGGGTGGAAGGGTCGGGTCGTCACGGGGTCACTCCAGTCTCTTGCGGGTCGGGTCCCAGAACGCTCTCCGGCCGGCGGCCGGCTTCGGCGGCCAGGCGGACCCTGGCGGCGAGCGCCTGGGCGCGCGCAACCAGCTCCCGGGTCTCCGCCTCCCGGCGTGCCGTGGAGGCGTCCAGGAGGTCGATCATCTTCACGATGCCCTGCTCGAAGCGCGCTCCGGTGATGCGCTCCGTTTCAGCGGCGGCTTCGAGGGTGCGAACGGCGGTCGCTCGTCGTTCCAACGCCGTCGTGGTCTCCTCCCAGGCGGCCCGGACCGCCAGCTCGGTGCCTCCGACGAAACGCTCCAGGTCCTGGCGGGCCGCCGCGGCCTCGGCCTCCGCCGCGGCGATCGCCGCGGCGTGACGGCCGCCGGAGAAGAGGTCGATCGAGGCGACGGCCATGAGGGCGCCGGAGTCGCCGTCGGTGCCGAAGGGGGTGTCGCCGAACCAGTCCCAGCGGGCCGCCAGACCCACCGAGGGCTTGCGCTTCGCGCCCTGGACCCGCCCCTCGAGCTCGGCGGCCTCGACCCTCCGGTGGGCGGCCTCCAGATCACCGCGCCCCTGGAGGCTGCCGAGCCATCCGGCCAGGGGCTCGAGCTCGCCCGTGGGCTCGGGGAACTCCCGCAGAGCCCATTCACTGCCGAGGGCCACGCCCAGTTGGAAGGAGAGCGCCGCTCCGGCGGTCCGGGCCTGTCCGCGGCCCTCGATCACGAGGTCCTGGAGCCGTGCCCGCTCGACCTCGGCGCGCAGCAGCTCGGAGCGGACCGCCAGACCCTGGTCCACGTAGGCTTCGGCGAGCGCCACATGGGCCTCGACCGTCTCGAGCGACCGCTCGAGCAGGGCGACGCGCTCCCTGGCCAACGCCAGGTCGATCCAGGCCTCTGCCGCCTCGAGAGCGGCCCGGTCTCCCGCCCAGTCCAGGGTGGAAGCCGAGGCATCAGCGGCCAGACGCGCCTGCTCGATCCGGCCGGAGAGCTCGCCGCCGGTGTAGACGGGCAGGCCGAGCTCGATCCTGGTGGTCGCGTTGTCGAGGGCGTCGGGCCGGTTCGGATCGCTGGTGACGAAGTCGTTGAAGTCGAAACGCTCCTGGTTGAGCTGGAGGGCGAAGACCTCGGCCGGGGCGTTGGTCGTCACCCACATCTCGTGCAGGCGCAGTGTGGGCAGCCGATGGCCCTGGGCCTGGTCGAGCCGAGCCCGACCCGCTTGGGCGCGGGCCGTGGCCGCCGCGACGGCCGGACTCTGCTGCCGGGCCAGCGCCATGGCGTCCCGCAGGCCGATCGGCATCTGGGCCGAGGCGGAGCCCGCCACGACGGCCAGGGTGACGGTGATGAGCGATCGAAGGGTCATGGCGGGGTCCTCCGGGGAGTCGACGTCCAGAGATTCGACGCCGCCCGGGGGGCGGCTTCACTGGGAATAGAGACAGGGAGGGCCCGGCGGGTTTCGTCGCGTTTCCGCGCCCGCTGGGCCCCAGGACCTCCATGCCGCTTTCCTCAGGCGCGGAGATCTGCTCCCAGGTGGCCTCCCGGAGCGTGCTTGCCCAGGAGCGAGAGGCGGCTCGGGAGCGGCAAGGGTCTTCCCGGCAGGAGGGCGTTCCAGTAGAGCCACCGGAAAGCCTTCCTGCCCCAGTGGTTGCGTCGGCTCTCGCGCAGCAGCGTCAGCGGGCCGATGCCCGGCGCCGGGAAGAGGCCGGGGAGGGGCTCGACATCGTAGTTGTAGTCCACGAACAGGGCGCGGTTCCGCCCCGTGGCGAGGAAGGTGTTGGCGTGACCGTCCCAGGCCTCGGCGCGACCGTCACCCCGGACGGCGTGGTGAACGTTCCGGGCCACGACCTCGGCGGCGAAGTGGGCGGCCGAGCCCACCTTGGCGATGGGCAGCTCCGCGGCGTCGCCCAGCACATAGACGTGGTCTTGGCCGCGCGCGAGCAGGCTCCTCGGCTCGGTCGACACGAAGCCGGAGGCCGTCGTCAGGGCCGAGCTCTCGAGGAAGCGAGCGCCAAGGTGGCAGGGCACGGCGACGAGGAGGTCCCAGGAGATGCGCCTTCCATCGACCGCGACGACCTCGCGGTGCTCGTCGTCGATCGAGCGGATCGGGAACTCCTGAGTCAGCCGGATGCCCCTCTGCCGCAGGAGCCGGCGGAGGACCCGGTTGGCCGTCGGCCCGGGCAGGAGACCGGCTCCCGGCGTCGAGATGGCGATCTCGACCCGGTGTCGGATCCCGCGCTGCCGGAAGTGCTCTTCGGCGAGGAGGGCGAACTCGATCGTCGCGAGCGGTCCCTTGACGGGGTCGTCGATCTGGCTGACGAGCAGTCGCCCTTCCTGGAAGTGGCGCAGGGCGGTCGCGAGGGCCCGGGCCCCTTGGGACGTGTAGAACTCGTGGACCCGGAGCCGCCATTCGCGGCCGAGCATCCCGGGCGTCGCGTCGGGGGCCACCCGGGACCCCGTCGCCACGACCAGCAGGTCCCAATCGAGGCTGTCGTCGTTGGTCAGGACGACACGGCGCCCGGCGAGGTCGACCCGGGCCGCGCGTCGCGCGACCCATCGCACTCCTTGCCGGAGGGTCGACTCCCTGGGTCGCGTGAGCTGGGCTCTCTTGCGCAGGCCGAAGGGCAGATAGACGAGGTCGGGCTGGTAGAGGTGGTCGGGCTCCGGATCGACGACCGTGACGGCCCATCCCGCGGGGAGCCCCAGGGAGACCCTGTTCGCCACGGCCGTGCCTGCCGTGCCGGCTCCGAGGACGAGGATGTTTTTCATCGTGGGCTCCGACTCACCCCCCGCGGGTCGATCCGCTGCTCTGGTGGCGGTGGCTGGACCGATCGCGGGACCGTCCTCATCTTCACCGAGGGCGGCGGGGAGTCGCCACGTTTCGCCGGGTAGCTCGTCAGGCGTTGCGGGGTGGTCCTCCCGAGCCCTCCGGCCCACCTCTCCGGGTGGCGGTGAATCGAGGCCCCGGGCCTCCGGGCCCCGCCCGGTTTCTTCGCCCGGGCCGAAGGGCGAGTTACGATGGACGGGAAGAGCAGGATGCTGGGTTTCGACCGGAAGGAGGAAGGGGTGAGCCGAGAGCTTCGAGTGCGTGACCTGATGAGCCGCGAAGTGATCGCCGTGGGGCCCGAGGACACCCTGGCGACGCTGCGGGACCTGATGTACCAACACCAGATCCGACACGTCCCCGTCGTGGACCACGAGGGCAAGCTCGTCGGTCTGGTGACCCATCGCGACCTTCTCCGCTCCTCCCTGGTCGAGCAGACCCAGCTCCCCTCGTTCGTCGAGCGGGCCGTCCTCGAACAGACCGAGGTCGTCGACCTGATGACGACCGACCTCGCGACCGTCCACCCCGAGACCGATATCCGCGAGGCCGCTCAGCTCATGTTCGACAACAAGTTCGGTTGCCTGCCGGTGCTGGAGGATGGCCGCCCCGTGGGCATTCTCACCGAGGCCGACTTCGTGAAGCTGATGGCCGGCGGCAACTGACCGCGTCCCCGCGACAAAGAAAAAGGCGCGGCCGGAGCCGCGCCTCTCACCGACCTCAGGTCGGGTTGGGAGCTACCAGGTGTAGCCGACACCGACCTCGATGATGTCGGCGTCGTAGTCGTCGAAGTTGGACGCGTCCTCGTCGTAGTCGATCATCCGGTAGCCGAGGTGCAGGACGTAGGTCTTGCACACGCCGATGTCGGCGTACAGCCGGTAGTCGTCCCGAGCGAGGGCGAATGAGCCGCTGTTGTCGTAGAGGCGGAAGTCACCGCCCAGCGTCACCCGCTCGTTCCCGATCCAGCGGATCCGCCCGTCGATGAAGTCGGAGTCGGATTCGTAGAAGACCGGGAAGTCGAACGGCACGTCGCCACCGAACCCGGGGGCGGTCATGGCCATCTGCACGATGTCGCGCTGGTAGTTGACGTTGGACCAACCCAGCGCGAAGTCGAACGCGTCGACGCGGTAGCCGATGCGCAGATTGAGCTGGTCGTAGTCGTAGTTCCAGTCCGAGTTGGTGTTCTTGATGTCCTGGATCTGGTAGAGCGCGCTACCCCAGAAGCCGTTCTCCAGGTTGACCTTGGCCTGCAGGCGATAGCGCTGCCGGTCGGTCGGCGAGGAGAGGGTGTAGGGGTCGTCGAACGAGCTGTCCTCGACGTCGAGGTCCAAGCGGAACATCTTGCTCGGCCGCCAACCGACGACCGCGTAGTAGCCGGTCTGATCGGTGGTGTGGCTCTCGGAGTCGAGCTCGCCATCCAGGCTGATCGTGGTGTCCACGTCGCGCGACTCGTCGCGCAGGCCGACGGTGATCGAGAACTGCGACGTCGGTGCGTACTGGATTCCAGCCTCGAACGTCGTGGTGTCGATCTTGTAGCGTCCGATGTTGTCCTCCGCACCGAACATGAAGTCGCCGCTCTGGTCGAGGCTGTACTGGCGCAAGCCGCCGACCAGGGCCCACGTGTCGTTGAGAAGATACGACAGGTCGATGTCGAACAGCTCGAGGTCGCGGTCGATCGAACCGTCTCCCTCCTCGGCGGTCGTGAAGGGGGCGCCGCTGAAGCCGGTGCCCCCGGACGACTCCTCGGCCTTGAGGTCCATGCCCAAGTTCTCGAGGGCTCCCTGGAAGGTCATCAGGAATCGCGGGTTGGGACGAGCGGTCAGGGTGACCTGGTGCCGCAGGCTGGTGTAGTCGTAGGGCTGATCCAGGAAGAAGAAGTCCACCACCGAGGAGTCCGTCGGATCCTCTCCCTGCGACTGGCCGGGCAGGAAGATCTCGTAGAGGTTCTCGTAGTCGGTGTAGGTCTCCTGCAGGATCAGGGTGGCCTTGTCCCACTTGTACTCGAAGGCGCCCGAGATCTGGTTGCTCGACTCGTCGATCGGCTTGTCGAGCTCGAACTCGTCGCGCTGGAGGTCGAGGGTCGTCGTGGATTCGCCGATCTTGGTGAAGCGGCTGAAGTCCAGGACGAACTTGGCGTTCTTGTTCATCCAGATGTCGAGCGAGGCGTCGTCCCGCACCCGGGTGAAGTCGAAGTGGTGGAAGTCACCCGCCAGGGCGTTGGCCGGGTCCCCGGACAACTCGACCGGCAGGATGATGTCCGAGTAGAAGTAGTCGGACTTGCGCCGGTCGTAACGGAAGTCGTAGCGGCCGGACTTCTGAATCGAGAGGCTGAGCGTCTCGTAAGGATCGCCGCCGAAGTTCGCGATGTTCAGGATCACCCGGTCGACAGCGCCTCGAAGCTCCGCCTCGGGGACGAAGTCGAAGTGCAGCTCGAAGAGCCGGGGGCCGCTGTCGTAGTTGAGATCCTCCTTGTATTTCGTCTCGGTGCCGCCAATGCTGACGTCGCGATAGCCGATCGAGAGGCTACCGTCCACCGAGCCGCTCTCCCCCTGAGCCACGACGGGCGTCGCGAGCAGGGAGAGGATCGCCAGGAAGAGCCAGAGTCTTCTGTTGGTCATTGCGATTCTCCTGCCCTATTTGAGGAAGACTGGACTGAAGTTGGAACCGTGGATCGACGAGTGGCAGTTGGTGCACTGGGAGCCCTGCGTGAACCGCGGTGGGGCGTGGAAGCCCGGAACGACGTTGTGGCACGAGTAGCAGAGCTCCGCCTGGTTCTGGAACGTCAGCATGTGGCGGTTCGGCGAGCCGTGGGGGGTGTGGCAGGCGACGCAGCCTTCCACCCGCACGGAGCCGTGCTCGTAGATGAACGGTCCACCCTTGTCCGTGTGGCAGTCCAGGCAGGCCTGTTGCTTGAACCCACCGAGCTGCCAACGGGGGGCCGGGTCGTGGGGGTTGTGGCAGGAGGCGCACTCCATGATGCCCTCCTGGAGGCGGTGCCTCTCGTTGAACTCGAACTGGCTGGCCACCCCCTTGTGGCACTGCACGCAGGCCGAAGAGCTCGCCGAGAGACCGATCAGCTCGACCGACCTCTCCGAGATCTTGAGCTGGCTGCGGGAGCCCGCCAGGGCCTGGTGGGACGAGTGGCAGTCGGTGCACGCGAGCCCGGCCTTGAAGTGGGGGCTGGCGTGGAACCGCGGGTTGGCATCGGCGTGGCACGTCATGCAGGCCTGGGACTTGACGTTCGCGGGATCGTCGTCCCGGAAGGCCAACATGGTGCCCTCGCCGCCACCCTCCTCGAGGTGCTGGGTGGGATCGCCGTGGCAGGCCGCGCAGCTGAAGTCGGCGCCGGCACGGGCCGCCAGCCCCTCGGTGTCGAGGGCGTTGTGCGGGCCGAGAGCGTGGACTTCGTGGCAGTCGGCGCAGACCGCGGCCGAGACCGTGTCGCCGTCCCCCTGGGGAGTCGCCAGCGCTGGCGCTGCCAGCAGCAGGGCGCCCACCACCAGGAGAAGCGGTGTCGCTTGAATTGCTTTCATCTGTTCTACCCCTCCTTCCGGTCGACTGGCCGAGATCGGAATCTCGATGCCAGTCGTCGCCGGGTTCCGGATCGCTGTTGAGAGCATGCTACGGCCTTGGCTTCCGGATATCACCCGTCGCCCGGGTGGTCGAGGGTGCGCGCTAGGGGAGGCCGCGGCCCACCCTTTGGGGCAGGTGGTGTCGTCTTTCCCCGAAGCGGACCCTTTCTGCTGGAGCTGCCACGTGAAATCGGGTCGCGATCGCGCCCGACCTCCACGAGACGGATCCGGTCGGCGAGTCGTCCGGGTGCGGGGGTGGTGCGCGGAATCCCACCCGTTCGGGCGGGCGCCGCTCGGTCGCCCCCGCGATGGGGCGCTCTCCGAGCTACCTCCGCGGCTTCCGCGAACTACCCCCGTGCATGTGGACCCGAGTCGACGGTCGGCCTCTAACCTGACCTTCTAACCAAGTCTCTACTGCGAAGCCGTATGTGCCTGAGTCTGCGGCGTTACGCTCCCGTCGGCCTCCTCGACGTACCGACAATACGCCTGCGTCGCCCTTGGTCGCAAGCCTTGCATCTTCAGGCACCTACGACCTCTCGCCACGACACCCGGTGAGAAGGTCAGGCTAGCAGCCCGTGGTGAAAGGCGAGACACGCTACGAGCGCTGGCAGCCGAGATGCATCGCGGGCGGACTGTCGTCGCAGTTCGGAAACGCTGGTCTAGACCCGATCGGAGCGGTCTGACACCTGGCCTGCGGGTCGCCGGATCCTGGTCACCCAGGGCGGCTCCCCGTCTTTGTCTTCCGGGGTGGCGGGCGCTCCTGTAGAATGCGGAGGCATCCTGAATGACAGAAAGGAGATGCAATGATCCGCAAGCATGATTCGAGGTCCCTTTGGTTGCTCACCGCGGCGCTGCTGCTGCCGGCGGTGCTCCTGCTCCTACCCGCCACGACCACCCAGGCGGTGGCCGAGGAGGGCTCGATGGACGGTCAGGCCCTGTTCGAGGCCAAGAAGTGCAACATGTGCCACAGCATCTCCACGGCCGGCATCGAGGCCAAGACGAAGTCGGAGAAGATGTTCGGCGGCGATCTGGTCGATCCCGACCTGACCGCCGAGCAGATGACCGCCTTCATCAAGAAGGAGGCCGAGAACAACGAGGGCAACATGCACAAGAAGGGGTTCACCGGGACCGACGAGGAACTCGCTGCCATCGTCGAGTGGCTGCAGGCCCAGAAGACCGGCTAGCCGAACCTTCTAACCGACGAAAAGAGCCTCGGGGCCGATTGGCCTCGAGGCTCTTTTTCTTTCGTGGGTCAGCGGCCGCGGGGCGGAGTCGAGTCCGACGCCGGCTACCCCGAGAGTTCTCCTCGGGACGGTCCGCCGGTCACTCGGCCGCGATCATGGCGAGGATCTCCGGCTCCTCCTCCTCCATGGCCAGCAGGGCGTGGCAGCCGAAGCAGTCCTGGGAGATCACCGCGCCGGAGGCGCTCTCGTGCTCTTCGTCGTGGCACCGGAAGCAACCGTCCGAGACCTCGTGACCGATGTGGTTCGGATAGGTGTTCCAGGTCACGTTCATCGTCGGGAAGACGTTGGTGGTCCAGATTTCGCCCAGCACGTCGGCGGCCTGCAGGACGGAGGTCTCGTGCGCTCCCCAGGTCTCGGGCTGCTGGTCCCTGTAGAAGGAGACCAGCTCCTCGCGGATCCCGGCCCTCGCGGCCTCGTGAGAGTCGTACGAGGCGCGGAGGATGCGGACGCCTTCGCGCTTGAGGTAGGGAAGAGCTCGGTCCAGCCGGCCCTCGGCGATCGCGTCGTCGATCTCGGTCGCCGGCTGGCCGTAGATGTGGGTCGGCCGGTTGTGACAGTCGACGCAGTCCATCACGCGCCACTCGAGCGGCTCGTCGGCGGTTTCGGGAGCCGGCTCCCCGGGCTCGAAGGTGGTCACCGCCCCGTCCTCGTCCGTCAGCTCGACCTCGTAGATGGTCTCGCGGGACGGGTCGGAGCGGTAGCGGACCTGGATCCGCGGGTCCACGTGCCAGTGGATGCCGTGGGCCTCCTCGCCGTCGACGCCGCCGACCCGCAGAACCAGGACGGTCTTCGTCTCGGTGTTCGCCTCGTCGGAGGCGAAGCGCGTTCGAACGTCGAGCTTGTCGCCGTGGAACTTCGTGGGCCAGTGGCACTCCTCGCAGGTCTCGCGGGCGGGGCGAAGGTTGTGCACCGGTGTCGGGATCGGTCGCGGGTAGAGGTCGAAGGTGGTGGAGACGACCTGCCAGGCTCCGGACAGCTTGGACTTGGCGTACCAGCCGGCGCCCGAGCCGATGTGGCATTCGACGCAGGCCACCCGCGCATGGGGCGAGTCGATGTAGGTGGTGTACTCCGGCGCCATGACGCTGTGGCAGGCGGTGCCGCAGAACTCGGTGGAGTCCATGACCTCGACGCCCTTGTAGGTGGCGAGCGCGAGGATGATCACGTTGACCATGGTCAGGAGAAGGACGACTGCCAGCGTCCTCTGCGTCGAGGACCGGTTGAAGTCGAGCACCGGCATCCGCGGCTTCCCGCTCTTGTTGCGGCGGGCGAGGTTGGCGCGGCGAGCCCCGATGGGGATCAGGATGAGCCCCAGGACGAAGAGCGCCGGCAGGATGAGGTAGGCGAGAATCCCGATGTAGGGCGAGCCCTCCGTTCCGATCAACTGCATGCCGGCCATGATGAGGATCAGGGTGGCGCTCGCGGTGGTCAGAGTGGTGCCCGCCAGGCTCAAGGGGTGGCGGGTCATGTAGTACATCAGTCGGCGCATGGGCTCCTCCCGGGCTGCTTCTGGGTCTCGGGACCTAGAAGCAGCCTCATTCTACGGGGTTGCGGTCCACTCGTGTCCGGTGCGGTAGCTTCCAGGCTCCGAGCGGGCCGGAGCCTCTTCGTGTCACCCGTCAGCGGTACCCGAACAGCATCGTGTAGACGATGAGGACGATCAGCGTGAGGCCCACGGTGAGGACCAGGAAACCGAAGACCCGGAGGCCACGCTCCACGGGCGACGGGATGGCGTCGACCATGTGCTCCTCCAACTCGCCGCTCTCCACCATCCGGGCGTACTCGTCGGGCTTGTCGTACCGCAGCTCGGCGAGGGGCACGCGGCCCGTGAAGATCACCGGATCCATGGGGAACTTGTCGGGTCGGAAGTGGGTGTTGAAGAAGTGGATCGTGAAGATGAACCCGACCGCCAGCAGGGCCTCGTCGCTGTGGATGATCGTGGCGACGTTCACCGACCAGCCGGGCAGGACCCGGGTGAAGAGTGTCGGGAACCAGAGGATGAGGCCGGTCGTCCCGATGATGACGACGCCCCAGAGCACGGCGAAGTAGTCGAACTTCTCCCAGTAGGTGTAGCGACCGTAGCGTGGCCGCGGGCCGATGCCGAAGAACCAGCGGATCGACTGGACGACCTCCTTCAGGTCACGCGGTGTGAAGAGGATCGTGTCCGGGCCCTGGAGGATTCGGCCCCAGGTGAGGCCCTCCCGCTTCTTGCGTCGGAAGACGCGGGCGAGGTGGATGCCGAAGACGATCACCAGGGTGACCGCGCCGATTCGGTGCAGGTAGCCCATGGCCGCGAAGCCTCCCAGCGCCGTGGAGAGGCCCTGAGCCCAACTCATGTAGGAGAACTTCAGCGCCATGCCGGTGAGCGCCAGGGTGAAGAAGCTGATCATCATGACCAGGTGGAGAGTGCGGTTGTAGCGATCGAAGCGCCGGTAGAGCTTCTGACCCGGCTCCGCGTGGGCCAGGGCCTTGTGGCGTCGCCACTCGTCGCGGCTCAGGTACAGGCGGACCAGCCACGCCAGGGTGTGGAGCAGCGCGAACGTGAGGGTTCCCACCAGGAGGGCGGTCATGCCCCAGAACGTCCAGAAGAGCCAGGGGTAGCGCTCCGGGTCGTGGTGCGTTGCGTGGGTCAGGTAGCCCGCGAACCGGCGGTGCGAGCTCTCGTGGCACTGGCCGCAGGTGTCGACGACGTTGTCGCGGCTCAGCCGGGAGAGAGGATCGGACGGGGGGAGGATGTCGTGTGTGCCGTGGCAGTCGGAGCACTTCGCGGCGCCCTGGGATCCGAGCCGCGAGACCTTGCCGTGGAAGGTGTCGAAGAAGGTCTCGGCCTCCGCCTCGTGGCACCGGCCGCACTGGTCCATCATCTGGAACCGGAAGCCACCCTGGTCCGTCCGCTGGATCGTGTGGGAGGAGTGGCAGTCCTCGCAGGTGGGCAGGTCCCGGTCGGTCTCCGAGCTGCCGCGCCAGTGGATCGAGGTCTGGAAGGTCTCCTCGATGCCGTGGTGGCACGAGCCGCAGGTGTCCGCGACGTTGTCGGGGTGGACGCGGGAGGCCGGATCGCTGGGCGGCAGCTCGCTGTGGGCGCCGTGGCAGTCGGCGCAGGTCGCCGTCACGAGGAGGCCGCTCTCCACCAGCCCCTTGCCGTGGATCGAGTCGAGGTAGGCGGAGTAGATGTCGGGAACTTCGCTCTCGATGCGGACGGCCGCCTGCTCTCCGACCCGGTGGCAGCCTCCGCACAGCCGGGGAACGTTGCGGGCGAAGGTGGGCGACGAGGGCATCTCCTTGCCCTGGGTCGCGTGATCGTCGTGGCAGTCGAGGCAAACGGGGGCGTCGGGGTCGCCGCTCGCCGCCAGGGTGCCGTGGGTCGAGACCTGGTACTGGGCGACGACCTCGGCGTGACAGACGCTGCAGTCGACAGGGCTGACGACCGTTGCGCACGGCCGGGCGAGGGACGGCGTGACCTCGCTGTGACACTGCGCGCAGGCCGTGTTCTTGTGCTCGCTGCCGAGGAACGCGACCTCGTCCACGAACAGCGAGACGGTCTCGCCGCCCCGCTCGACGGACAGCTCCGGATCGGCGTGACAGCTGAGACAGTCGCGGTTGGCCGAGCCGGCGGGATACAACACGTTGCGGATCTTGTGCGGCGAGTGGCAGTCGACGCACACCGGGATCTTCTCGGGCGCCTCGCGCCACAGATGCCCCTGGATCACCTGGCGGTGGACCTGTTCGATCTGCCCGTGGCACTGCTCGCAGGTCAGCGCGATGTTGTCCCGGTGGATGCTGGAGGCCGGGTCGTCGTGGGGCAGGATCAGGTGCGCCGTGTGACACGACGAGCAGACCGCCGTCACGGTGAGGCCCTGGCGGAACAGGCCCTCGCCGTGGATGCTCATGGAGTAGTTTTCGAGGATGTGGTCCTGGGGGAGCTCGCGGTTGAGGGCCACGGGCGCTCCCTCCTGGTGGCACTTGCCGCACAGCATAGGCACGTTGGTGACGGCGACGGGGGAGTTCGGGTCGCTGCGCGGCAGGATCTCGTGGCTGCCGTGGCAGGTCGAGCAGGTGGGGGCCAGCTCGTCGCCGCGGGCGAAGGCCTGCCCGTGGAGGCTCCGGAGTTGGTCGCGGGTGGTGCGGGCGTGGCAGGAGGAGCAGTCCTGCTGCCATCCGTCGACCGGCTGGATGGCGTGGGCGGTGTGGCAGTCGGCGCACGAGGGCGCCCGGGAGCTGCCGGGGTTCAGCCGACCGTGGCGGCTCGAAGCGACCTCCTGCACGACGTCGTCGTGGCACCAGGAGCAGTCCACCGGCTCGACGACATCGTCGTGGACGTCCTGGCCTTCGAGGTCCAGGTGGCAGGTGACGCAGTCGAGGTCGCGGTGGATCGAGGCGGAGAAGGCGGCCGGATCGACGAAGACGGAGATCTCCCTGCCGTCCCGCTCTCCCGTGAGATCGGGATCCTCGTGGCAGATGAGGCAGTCTTCGACCGTCTGCGCCACGGCTCCGCTGGGCAGTACCGGAGCCACGAGCAGTAGGGCCGCGGCCACCGCTGGCCACGCGGCGCGGGGAACTCTTGTGGGGCAGGCTGGCGGGCGGCGCATCCGGGTTTTCCTCCCGCCGGAAGCATGGCTGGAGGTGACCGATCCCGCCACGGTCCGCAGGGTGGGCTGGTGGGTCGGTTCCGCCGCCCGTTGGGGCAGGGGAGGATTCTCTCGAGGTCACCCCACCCGCTGGCGCGGTTCCCACCTACCTCACAACGAGCATCTTACCACCCCGGGAGCGGTAGCCCTACCCCTCGAAGCTGGCTAATCTGCAGGTTGTCGATGAGCCAAGAGGAGCAGCGGATGACCCGAGGAAGCGGATTGGACCGAATCGTCGTGGGGACGACCCTGGGCGCGCCCAGCGATCCGGTGGTGGCCTCCGCGGCCGTGCTGGCTCGGCTGGCCGGTGCCCGGCTGACCCTGGTCCATGCGCTGTCGGGAGACGTGTCGGAGGAGGTCGGCCGCGCCGAGGCCGCCAAGGCGATGGTGAACCTGAAGCGTCAGACCGAGCGCATCGGCGCCGCGCCTCTCCTCGAGGCGGATCTTCGGGTCGAGGCCGGTCCGGCCCATCGGGAGCTGGTCGAGATCGCCGACGAGATCGGCGCCGGCCTCCTGGTCCTGGGCGCCTCGGAGGAGCATGGGCCGCTCTCCCGCATCCTCGGCTCGACGGCGGATCGGGTCGTGCGCAAGGCGACCTGCCCCGTCCTCGTGAACCGGGGACGGTTCGAGGGTGCCGCGCGCAAGGTCCTGCTGCCGGTGGACCTGTCACCCCTGTCGGAGGACGCCTTCGCCTGCGGCCTCGACATCCTGACCTGGCTGGGGGCCGACGGGCTGGAGCCCAGAGCCCTGATGGTCCTGTCGAGCCTGCTCGAGAAGACCTACTCGTTCCGCTACGAGGTGAAGCTCGATCAGGTGCCGCTGGTGGCCCGGGCCGAGCTGGACGAGTTCCTGGACCGCCATGTGGAGGGTCGCCCGGAGGTCGACGGTCAGGTGCGGATGGGAGAGGTGGCCGAGGGGATCATCGAGGAGCTGAAGGAGTGGGGCGCCGACCTGGTGGTGATGGGGACCCACGGGCGTGGGGGTTTCGAGCGCTTCCTGATCGGCAGCGTGACCTCGCGGGTCGTTCGCGACTCGTCGTGCAGCGTCCTCGTCATCCCGCCCGAGGTGGCCCTGCGAGCCGGCCACGGGGAAGCGCATCAGACCCGGTCCGAGCTCCGTTGAGTCTCTTCGCCGTCCCGGCGTTCTTCGCTCGGGTCGGGCATTCGGTACCCGGCTCCCGGAGCCGGGGGGCGCCTCCGGGGGCACACATCGAGCTAGGATGAACGACGGGAGGAGACGCGATGAGCGAGAAGATGGCACGGGACGTCATGAATCAGGACGTGTACACCGTCCGCGCGGACCTCACGGTTCGGGAGCTCGCTTCGACGCTTCTGGATCGCGAGATCTCGGGCGCGCCGGTGGTGGACGAAGGGGGCAAGCTGGTCGGCGTCGTGTCGTACCGGGACATCGCCCTGGCCTCGTCCGGCGGTCAGAGGTTGGACCGGGACCAGTCCAACCCCGACTACTTCGTCCGGGGCTGGGAGGACCGGCTCGAGATGTCGGAGCTGGCGAGCTTCCATGTGGAGGACGAAGGGCTGCAGGTCGGGGAGATCATGACCCCGGGCCTCTACACGGTGGATGCTGGCCAGTCGGTCTCCGAGGTGGCCAAGATCATGGTGCGCGGCCATCTCCACCGGGTCCTCGTGACGACGGCGGAGAAGGTCGTGGGCATCATCACGACCTCGGACCTGCTGAGACTGCTGACGCGCTAGGCGGTGACGCCCGCGTCGCCACCGGCACGCCGTGAGCTTGATGTATCCTGAGCGGTATCGCGTCTCTCGTCGACAGCGCGGGTCTCGGCCGCTCGCCGCAGCCCTGGCCCGCCGAGGAGTGAGAATGCGCTCAGTCGCCAGGCCGTCAGTCGTCGTCGCCTCTATCCTCGTCTCGTGGCTGCTGCTCCTGGGCTCCTGTGCCCCGGACGACGGCCGACCGGCCGCCAGGCGACGCCGGCCCCCCGACGCGGGTGTCCAGCCGACGAGCGACGGGCTGGACATCGGCCCCACGTCGGTCGAGCCCGCTCCGTGGCCGTCTCCGGCCGGGACGGGCTTCGAGTCGGAGCGGGTCTGGAGCGCCTTCGACGACTGGGAGCCGGCGGTGGCCGCCGATCCCGCGGCGCCCTTCGTCTACCAGCTCACGACCCGCTACCAGGGCCCGCTGCCGGAGATCGTCTTCCGACGCTCCACCGACGGCGGCGCGACCTGGGAGCCCGACCGGCCCCTCTGGTCCACGGGCCGCTCGCAGAACGATCCGCAGATCGCCGTCGCGCTGGACGGCACGGTGGTCGCCCTCTGGCTCGACCGGTGGGCCACGCGGCTCGTCCGATCGTCGGATCAGGGTCAGAGCTGGACGGCTCCCGTCGAGGTGGCGCCGAGCCTGTCCTTCACGGATCATCCGTGGTTGGCGATCTCGCCCGACGGGCAGGACGTCTACGTGGCCCTGAACGCCGCCGACAGCTATGTCGTCGCCTCCCACGACGGCGGATCCACCTTCGGGCCTCCGGTGCGCACCAACGACGATGACCGCTACTGGTTCCACACGGGAAGCGCCGTGGCGCCGGACGGCGGCGTACACTTCGCGGCGGCGGACTACGACCCCGTCGCGTACGAGGGCGACGTCGGGGTTCACGTGCTGAGCTCGAACGATGGAGGCGCCACGTGGACCTCCACCCGGGTCGACACCTCCCGCGAGGCGCCGCCCTGCGATTGGGCGCCGGGCTGCTACTTCGGCTTCCTCGGACCGGTGCCCACGCTGGCCGTCGAGCCGGGGGGGCGCCTGCTCCTGGCCTACAACGCGGGGCGGGCCGACGGCGCGCCACAACAGATCCGCATGCGGGTCTCTCCGGACGGGACTCGGTGGAGCCGCCCGCGGCTTCTCTCCCACCCGGACGCCGCGGCCCACAGCGCCTTTCCGTCCGTCGCGTCCGGGCCGGCGCCGGGTGAGTTCCACGCCGTCTGGCAGAGTACGGTGGATGGCGACACGGCGACCTGGAACACCTGGTACCGGCGCTCCACCAACGGCGGCCAGTCCTGGGGGTCGGCCATCCGTCTCTCGGACGTCCCGGATGGTGCGCCGTACAAGCACGAGGGCGGTTACCTCTTCCCCTACGGCGACTACCTGGGCCTCGCGGTCGACGGGGAGGGCACGGCCCACGTCGTCTGGGGCGAGGGTGCGAGCCTGATCGGCCCCGGCGGCACCTGGTACACGCGGGGCCGCTGAGGCCCACTGAAAGAGGTGCCGTGACGGAAGTGCCGTGACGGAAGTGCGGCGAGGGGCGCCACGAGCGCCCCGTGCCCCACCTACCCGACGACCGACCGGCCGAACGACTTGATCGTGAAGACCGGGCAGAGCGCGGCGCGCACGACCTGCTCGGCGGTGCTGCCCACCAGGATCCGCTCCAGGCCCGTGAGGCCGTGGGTGGAGATGACGATGAGATCCGAGCCCTTCTCCTCCGCGAAGTGCGCGATCTCGTCTGCGGGATGGCCGCTCACGACATGTTTCGCGCGCTCGACCTCCGGAGCGTCGATCCGCTCCCAGAGGTCGTCCAGCGCGGTTCCGGCGCGCTCCTGCAACTCGCCCAGGCGGTCGCCGCCGGCCGGCGAGGGGATCGGACCGTAGAAGTACGGGTAGGCGTGTTCCTGGATGACGTGGAGCAGGTCGATCTTCGCGCCGTAGACGGCGGCGAGCTCACGGGCGGAGCGGACCAGGGACTCCGAGTGGTCGGAGAAGTCGACGGGCACCAGCAGGTGCTCGAGGGCCTCGACATCCCGTTCCCCGTCGCGGTCGCGCAGCGTCAGGACGGGGCAGGGCGCACGGCGGACGACCTCCTCGGCGACGCTGCCCAGGAGCAGGCGCCGCGGGCCGCGCCGGCCGTGGGTGCCCATCACGACGAGGTCGATCTCCTCCTCGTCGGTGTACTCCACGATGACGTCGGCCGCGCTCAAGCCCCGCCGCTGCACCTCGCGGATCACGATGGGCCGGTCGCCGTGGCCCTCCGTGAGCGCCGCGAGATCGGAGCCCGCGATCTCGTAGAGCTTGCGGAAGATCTCCTCGCCCGACGGGAAGTGGTGCGACGGGCTGTGCGGATCGTCGCCGTGGAGCACGATGGCGTGGAGGAGGTGGAGCTCGGCCTCGGCCTGCTCCGCGAGGAACAGGGCGTGACTCAGCGCCTCGCGCGAGGTCTCCGAGAAGTCGGTGGGGTAGAGGATCCTGCGGATCTCGAGCATGAGCCTGCCCTCCTGCCGTCGGTTCAGTATTCCGAAGTGTTCTCGGGCGGCTCCACGAGCTGGTGCCGCAGTGCGTAGGCCACCACCTGGGCCCTGTTGTGGAGGTGGAGCTTGTCGAGGATGTTGCGGACGTGGAACTTGACTGTGTTCTCGCTGACTCCCAGCGACTTGGCGAGCGAGCGGTTGGTGGTGACGCCCTGGACCAGGAACTCGAGCACGTCGCGCTCGCGCTGCGTGAGCGCGTCCGGATCGTTGTCCTTCTCCTGGCGGCTGGGAGTCGCGAACTCCTTGAGAAGCTTTCGCGCCAGGGCCGGAGTCAGGCCGGGCTCGCCCTGGGCCACGCCCTCGAGCAGGCGGAAGAACTGCTCCGACTCGAGGTTCTTGAGCAGATAGCCCTGGGCGCCCGACTTGATCGCCTCGAAGAGGTTCGAGTCGTCGTCGGAGGCGGTCAGGATGACGACCTTGACGTCGGGGTTCTCGGCCGAGATCAGTCGCGTGGCGGCGAGGCCGTCGACGTCGGGCAT
>CAJQNK010000008.1 GCA_905479655.1 uncultured bacterium
CCACTCCCCCCCTTCGATCGGTGCTCAGGCGGCGACGACGGGGTGGTCGATCTGCCGGACCGCGTAGAGCAGGCTGGCGGCGATGTCTTCGGGCTCCAGGTAGGGGTACTCGGAGAGGATCTCCTCCGCCGCCTCCCCGGCCGCCAGGAGCTCGAGCACGTCCGCCACAAGAATCCGCATCCCGCGAATGCAGGGTCGCCCGCCGCACTGGTCGGGGTCGGTGGTAATCCTGGCCAAGAGGTTCGACTCGCTCATGAGGGACTCCCTCTCTGGGGTGCCGGCTATCGCCCCGACAGTGTAAGGGCCTCGCCCACCGCTGTCCACGGTGGGACGGGGGCGACCGAGGTGCCGTGGCTCCGGCCGCCGCGCCTCCTCCGTCAGCCCCTGGGCCTGCTGCGACCGCGAGTCAGGCCCGCCCGGGGCGTTCGTCGCCGGCGTGGTGCTGTACGACGGGGATGCGAGCGCTTTGCTGGGGGCCCGCTGTATGCCGTGCCGATCCGGGCCCTGGGGGAGGAGAGGGAGGGCACGCCCCTCGGTCCGAGTCGTTGTCGTCTCGGGTTCGTCGACGTCGTCCTCGATGAGGACGCGGAGATCGAGGCCTGGGCAGTCTTCTCCGTCGCCGGGGAGTGCCCCGGCCCCCTCCCCGAGGGCGGCCTCTCCCGGCCCACCGCCGGCCCGCTCTCGAGTCGGGAACCGGAGGTCAGCGCTGCTCTCGCGACCAGGCTCAGCCCTCTCCAGAGGCCAGTGGGGACACTCCACCCGCCCGCCGGGGTAGAACCCCCCCCCGGTCGTGTACCCGAGATCCGCCCCGTCGGACGGTGCGCGACGGCCCCTGGGGCCCCAGACTGGACCCAGGTCGGAAACCCTCGAACCAAGGAGAGAAGGGATGACCCGAGTCTCGCGCCTCGCCCCCGTCCTCGCCCTCACCTGTCTCGTCGCCTTCGCGATTCCACCCTTGGCGGCTCAGACTCAACCGAATATCCTGGTCATCGTGTTGGACGATGTCGGCATCGAGCACCTGAGCTTCTACGGTATCGGCCGCGAGGGCTTCGCGAACACCGATGCTCTCGAAGACTGGGACGGATGGTGGCTCCAGTTCAACGATGCCTGGTCGAGCACGGAGTGCTCGCCGACCCGGGCGACGATTCACACCGGGCTGTACCCAAACAGGACCGGGGTCGGTCGCGTCATCAACTGTGACGGCTCGCGTCAGATGGACGTCGAGAGCCCCGACCTCCTGCCCAGGCTCCTGGCCGAGGACGGCTACGCGACGGGCGCCTTCGGCAAGTGGCACTTGGGTACGGATCCGGCCTCCTTCGCCTCCGAGTGCGACGGATTGGATGCGCCGATCGTCGCCGGCTACGATCGCTTCGACGGCATCATCCTCGACATCCAGACCGGCCAGAACCCCTACTTCAGCTACACCGAGACCCACCTGGAGGCGCCGGTGGACTGCACCGAGAGCCCCAACCAGGAGGCCGCCGCCTACCAGACCTACGAGATCGCCGGCTGGGCCGCCAACTGGATCACCGACCAACTCGCCGCCGGGACCCCCTACTTCGCCTGGGTGGCCTTCACGGCGGCGCACGCCCCGTTCCACTGCCCGCCCCAGAATCTCTACGACGTGGATTTCGTCTGCGACGATCAACCGGGCTCCACCGATAGCGTCCTGTACCGCGACATGATCGCGGCCCTGGCGGAGGACATCGACCGAGTGCTGAGCGCAGCCGCGGGGATCGATCCGGATGCGGCTCCCGTCAACCCCGCCGACACCCTCGTCGTCATCGTCGGTGACAACGGCTCGCCGTCCGAGGTGGCGGCGGATCCGGTGGCCGGCTCCAGGGCCAAGAGCACGGTGTTCCAGGGCGGTGTCCGCGTCCCGATGCTGATGCTGGGGGATGTCGTCACGCCGGGGCTGGCACCGGTCGGCGAGATGATCGGGGCGGTCGACCTCTACGCCACGGCCCTCCGCACCGCGGACGACCTGTACGAGCTTCCGAGCGGCATCGACTCCGTACCCATGAACGCCTACTTCGTGGATCCCCAGGCCGACGTGCGCGACTATCTCTACACCGAGTGGTTCTACCCGAACTTCGACCCCGACCCCATGAGCGGGGAGGGCCCGAGCCAGGGGCAGCAGGCCGTGCGAGACCGGCAGTACAAGTACGTCACGACCGTGTTCGGCCAGTCCGCCATGTTCGACCTGCTGGCCGACCCCTGGGAGGCCGACGACCTGTTGCCGATCGACCCGTGGCGCGGCGATCTGATCGCCAAGCTCGCCGAGCTCGACGCCGTCATGGACACAATCGTGCCCGGAGGGCTCGCGGGGATCTGTCAGAAACAGCCCGCCGGGCAGCCGTGCACCCAGAACAGCGACTGCTGCTCGCGGACCTGCAACACGGCGCTGCTGAAGTGCATCAACCCCATCCCGGAGCCGTCGTGTCCGCCCTCCTGACGCCTCCGGTCTCCAGTCGCCAGGAGCGGCCCGGACCCCCGGAGACCTCCCGGGCCGAGATTCGCGGTCGAACCGACTCGGTGGAAGTCGAAGAACGACTGCCGGCACGAAGGAACACGATCATGCGCCACTCTCCCGTCTCGCTTCTCGGAGGCTCGGTCCTCGCGCTCCTGGTCTCGGCATCGGTCGCCGCCGGAGGCCCGGCCGGCGAGTGGCGGGAGACCCGGAAGATCCTCGCCTCGGATGGAGGGGGGAGCGACCAGTTCGGGGAGGCCCTAGCCCTGGATGGCAATCGGCTCGCCGTCGGCGCCTCCCGTGTGGGGTTCAACGACTCCGGTGCGGTCTACGTCTACGAGCGTCACGCCGGGGGACCCAGTCGCTGGACCGAGGTGGCTCGGCTCGAGCCTCTCGATCCGACCCAGACCGCCGACTTCGGGACCCGGGTCGAGCTCCGGGGTGACACGATCGTAGCCTCGGCACCCAGAGAGAGGGATGGCGAGGGCGCCGCTTACGTGTTCGAGCGCCAGGCTGACGGCTCCTGGAGCCGGACGCGACTCCTGCCTCCGGATCAGCCGGACGTCTTCGGAGATGGAGTCGCCACCGACGGCACGGTCGTCTTCGTCGGCTCGGTCTTGGACGATGACGCCGATAACAACGCCGGCGCCGTCTACGTCTACGAGCGCGACGCC
>CAJQNK010000009.1 GCA_905479655.1 uncultured bacterium
CAGATCTTGCAGTCGCGGTAGAACTTCTCGGCCCGGTAGTCCTTGATGAAGCCGTAGCCGCCGTGGATCTGGACGGCGCGCTCGGCGCAGAACACGGCGACCTCGCCGGTCATGAGCTTCGCCTCGGCCGCCTCGCGGGTCACCCGGCGGCCCTCGTCCATGGCACGGGCTGCCGACATCGTCAGGGCCTCCGCCGCGGCGATGCGGGTCGCCATCTCGGCGAGGTGGAACTGGATCGCCTGGAAGCTCGCGATCGGCTTGCCGAACTGATGCCGCTCCTTGGCGTAGGCGAGCGAGATGTCCAGCGCGCCCCGCGCCGTGCCGAGGCCGAGCGAGGCGATGGAGATGCGGCCGCCGTCCAGGATGTTGAGGGCCTGGATGAAGCCCTCGCCGCGCTCGCCCAGGAGGTTGTCGTCGGGGACGAAGCAGTTCTCCATCACGACCTCGGCGGTGTCCGAGGCCCGGCAGCCCAGCTTGTTCTCCTTCTTGCCCGGCCGGAAGCCCCCGGTGCCCATCTCGACGGCGAACGCCGAGATGTTGTGGTGGCGAGGACCGTCGGGGTCGGTCACCGCGAAAACGACGCAGATGTCGCCCACCGAGCCGTGGGTCGTGAACGTCTTCGAGCCGTTGAGGACCCAGCCGCCGTCGACCTTCTCGGCCCGGCTGCGGGTGCCCGCCGCGTCCGAGCCGGCGTCCGGCTCCGTCAGGCTCCAGGCGCCGATCCACTCCCCCTTCGCCAGCCTCGGGAGCCAGCGCCGCTTCTGCTCGTCGCTGCCGAACTTGAACAGGTGGTTGGTGCACAGGGAGTTGTGGGCGGCGACGGAGAGTCCGATCGACGGGTCGATGCGCGACAGCTCGGTGATGATGAGGGCGTACTCGACGTACCCGAGCCCCGCCCCGCCCAACTCCTCCGGGAAGAGGATCCCGAGGAAGCCCAGCTCACCCAGCTTCGAGAACAGCTCCCGGGGGAAGGTCTGGCTCTCGTCGATCTCCTCGACGATCGGGTCGATCTCCTTGACGGCGAACTCCCGCGCGACATTGCGGATCGCCCGCTGCTCGGGCGTGAGCGAGAAGTCGACGCCGGTGGCGGCGGGGGCGGTCGGATCAGCAACGGTCATGGCGTGCACCTCGTTCGTGTGGAAATGCCGCGAGCGGTGGCGATCCCCGCGTGCGGTCGACGCGGCGGGGCGGGTAGAGCGGGGCTCGAGGCCCGCGGCCGAGCGGCTCCGGCGAATCCGGATGCTATCTCGGCCCGCCCGGAGGCGCAACGGAGCGGCCCGATCGTGGGATGGCCCGGAGGCGACCCGGGGGCGGCTCGCCACGGGCTGCGAGCTATGATCGATGCTTCCGATCTCGTCCCGTCTCCAATCCGCAAGGAGGGTCCCATGTCGCCCACGTCCGCCCCGAAGCGAACCCGGTCCCGTCGCCTCCCCGAAGCGCTGACCCTGCGGGTCGCGGTCGTCCTCGCCCTGGCCCTCGCCGCTCCGGCCCTCCAGGCCCGGGAGCCCGAGCCGACCCCCGAGCCCGCCGTCGACCCGGCCGAGCTCGGCGGCATCGAGGCCCGACTGGTCGGTCCCTTCCGGGGCGGCCGATCCACAGCTGTGACGGGTGTGCCGGGCGATCTGCGGACCTTCTACTTCGGCTCGACCGGCGGCGGCGTCTGGAAGACGACGGACGCCGGCCTCACGTGGGGCAACGTCTCCGACGGCTCGTTCGGCGTGGGCTCCGTCGGCGCGGTGGCCGTGGCGCCCTCGGACCCCAACGTGGTCTGGGTCGGCACCGGCTCCGCCTGCCCCCGGGGCAACGTCTCGCCGGGCGACGGCGTCTACCGCTCCACCGACGCGGGCAGGAGCTGGAGCCACGTCGGCCTGGAGGAGGCCGGCCAGATCGGGCGCATCCGGGTCCACCCGAGAGATCCCGACACGGCGTGGGCGGCGGTGCTGGGCAACCTCTTCGAGCCCTCCGAGAGCCGGGGCGTCTACAAGACGACGGACGGCGGAACGAGCTGGGAGCGCGTGCTGTTCGTCTCCGACCGGGCGGGCGCCGTGGATCTCGCCCTCGACTCCCACAACCCCCGCAAGTTGTTCGCCGCGATCTGGCCCGTCGATCGCAAGCCGTGGGGGCTCACCAGCGGCAGCGAGGAGGGCGGCCTGTGGCGCTCCGACGACGGCGGCGAGACCTGGCGCGAGCTGGGCGAGGACGCGGGCCTTCCCGAGGGCGTCGTGGGCCGGATCGGCGTGGACGTCTCCCCCGCCGACCCCGACCGCGTCTGGGCCCTGATCGAGCACGACGAGGGCGGGCTCTTCCGCTCCGACGACGGCGGCGGCAGCTTCGAGAGGATCAACCCAGACCGGGAGCTGCGCCAGCGCGCCTGGTACTACACGCACGTCACCGCGGACTCCCGGGACGCCGACACGGTCTACGTCTCGAGCGTCGACTTCCTGCGCTCGGTGGACGGCGGCAAGAGCTTCCGGGAGATCGACACCCCTCACGGCGACCACCACGACCTGTGGGTCCACCCCGACGACCCGGACCTCATGATCCAGGGCAACGACGGCGGCGCCACGGTGACCTTCAACGGCGGCGCGAGCTGGACGACCCAGGCCAACCAGCCGACCGCGGAGATCTACCGCCTCACCGTGGACGACGCCTTCCCCTACCGTCTGTACGGCGCCCAGCAGGACAACAGCACGGTCTCGATCCCCAGCCGCACCCGGGGCTACGGAATCGACCACGCCGACTGGTGGGCCGTGGGCGGCGGCGAGAGCGGCCACATCGCCGTCGAGCCGGGCGAGCCCGGCTACGTCTACGCCGGCAGCTACGGCGGTACCATCACCCGCTGGGACCCGGAGACCCACACCGCCGAGCTCGTCATGGCCTGGCCCGAGATGGCCATCGGCGAGGCGCCCCGGGACCTGCGCTACCGCTTCCAGTGGAACGCGCCCATCC
>CAJQNK010000010.1 GCA_905479655.1 uncultured bacterium
CGGCCCTGAACACGGACGGCTACGGCGAACCGATCCACGAGGACCTGGCCCGCGCGAAACGCTGGGAGAAGAGGCTGAGCCAGCTCGCCCGTCCCGAGCACCCGGGCCTCGGATACAAGCTCTACGGGCCGCGCGGCGACCGTGGCGGCGCGGTCGACGACGAGTCCGTCGAGCGGCTGGAGGAGGCGATGGCCAGCCCCCGCCGCTTCCGGGTGGTGACCGGCGGCTCGGACCGTCTGTTCCGGGAGGTCGGCCCGCAGCGCGTCGCCGCCCTCCCCCACTACTCCGGCGAGCTCCTGCTGCCGACCCACGGCACCGGCTGCCTGACCTCCCAGACGGCGATGAAGCGCTGGGACCGGCGCAACGAGCAGCTCGCCCTGGCAGCCGAGCGCGCGGCGCTGGCGGCCTCGTGGCTGGGCGCGCAACCCTGGCCCCGCCGCACGCTCCGCAACGCCTGGACCCACTTCCTGTGGCACCAGATGCACGACGACATCACGGGCACCAGCCTGCCGGCGGCGTACGAGATCTCGTGGAACGACGAGGTCGTGGCGATGAACCTGCTGGCGGGGGTGCTCACGGACTCCGTGGGCGCCGTCGCCCGCGGTCTCGACACCCGCTCCCAGGGCGTTCCCCTGGTGGTCTTCAACCCCTCGGGGCGTGCCCGGACCGAAGTGGTCGAGGCCCGCGTCGAGCTCCCGGCGCCGGCCCGGAGCGTCCGGATCGTCGGGCCCGAGGGGGAGCTGCCGGCCCAGGTCACTGCCCGAGACGGACGCAGCCTCCGGCTGCTGTTCCGGGCCCGGATCCCCGCCCTCGGCTTCGCGGTCTTCGACGTCGTCCCCAGCGAAGACGTCGTCCCCGGTGACGCCGAGGCTCCGAGCGCCTCCGATCTCGAGGGCGGAGCCGTCCACCTGGCCAACGAGATCCTGGACGCGACCCTCGACGCGGCCGGCGACCTCGCGAGCCTGCGCCTCCGGGCGAGCGGTCGCGAGGCCCTGGGCCACCCCGTCCGGGTGTTGCTGCTGCCCGACCGTTCGCGCCGCTGGCCCGCGTGGGAGGTGCTCTGGGAGGACAACCGCGCCCGACCGCGCGAGATCCTGGGCGGCCCGGCCAGGGTGCGCCTCGTCGAAAACGGCCCCGTCCGGCAGGCGATCGAGGTCGAACGGAGAGCCGCCG
Organism: uncultured bacterium; assembly: GCA_905479655.1. Lineage (GTDB taxonomy): Bacteria > Acidobacteriota > Thermoanaerobaculia > Multivoradales > JAHEKO01 > CAJQNK01. Next base: position 1,174 of record CAJQNK010000010.1, read on the forward strand.
GTTCGCGCTTCGTCCAACGCTACCTCCTCGCGGCCGGCGCCGACCGCGTCGAGATCGAGTCGACGATCGACTGGCGCAGCCGACAGCGGCTGGCGAAGCTGGAGATCCCCCTCCCGCTCTCGAGCCCGGAGGCGACCTTCGACCTGGGCCTCGGCGCCATCCGCCGGGGCAACGCCGAGCGCCGCAAGTACGAGGTGCCGGCGCAGCAGTGGGCCGACCTGTCCGCTCCCGATCGGAGCTGGGGACTCTCGGTGCTCACCGACCGCACCTCCGGCTGGGACAAGCCCGACGACCACACCCTGCGTCTGACGCTCCTGCGCTCACCCCAGGCCCGACGCAAGTTCCGCCACCAGGCGACCCAGGACTTCGGCCGTCACCGCTCGGTCGTCGCCCTCTACCCGCACCTCGGCGACTGGGCGGCGGCCGACACACCGGCCCGGGCCGCCGACTTCAACCAGCCGCTCCGCGCCTTCCAGGTGGAGCCGGCCGGGGGGCCGCTCGGACGCGGCTTCTCCCTGCTGGAGATCGACGCCCCCGGCGTGGAGCTGGCGGCGGCCAAGCGCACGGAGACGGGTCGGGAGATCGTGTTGCGGCTGCGGGAGACCCGAGGGCGCGGGACCCGAGCCATGGTCCACCCGTGCGCCCGGATCCGCTCGGTGCGGGAGATCGACGCCGCGGAGGCGCCCCTGGGCGAGGCCCCGTCCACGAACTCCGGAGTCCCGGTCGACCTGGGGGCCTTCGCCCAACGCACGCTGGCGATCCGCTGCGAGGCGACGCCGCAGCGTCTCCAGGCGCCCCGCTCCCTGCCGATCAAGCTGGCGCGGAACGTCGTGGCGGTCACCTGGAACGAGGGGCGCGAGCGGGGCGACTTCGACGGCCAGGGGGCCACCTATCCGGGCGAGCTCCTGACCCAGGAGATCGCGAGCGGCGGCGTCCGTTTCGACCTGGCGCCGCTGACCCCCGGCGTCGCCACGGCGTTGGCCTGCCGCGGTCAGATCCTGGACGTGCCGACTATCCACGACGGCCCCGCCGGGGGGTTCTCGGGCCCGGGTCTCGCCGTCGAGCTCCTGGCCGCGAGCTCGCAGGGCGACATCCTCGCCGTGTTCGAGGCCGGCGGCCGCCGTTTCGAGATCGTCGTGCATGACTGGGCCCAGCCCGTCGGCCGCTGGGACCGGTGGACCGCCGAGGGACGCTTCCTGCCGCTCCGCCGTCGGGTGCCGGGCCGCGTCGTGCGCACCCCGATCGCCTGGGTCGGAACCCACCGCCACCACAAGCGTCACGGCGACCTGCCGTACGACTTCTGCTATCTGTTCCGCTACCGCCTCGAACTGCCCGGCGGCGCCACCCGCCTGCGTCTACCGAGGCAACCGCACGTCAAGATCTTCGCCGCGACGGTCGTGGAGAACGGCGCCCGCGCCCGCGCGGCGCAGGACCTGTTCGGCGAGCCCGAGCTGTAGGGACTCGGGGCGCCGCTGGGGTGGGGAGGGGTCACGCTAAGGCGCGAAGGCGCGAAGGTGCCAGGACCGGGGAGTTCTGGACGGGATGGACGGGGGAGACGGTTGGGGGCTCCGGCGTTCCGGGCGCAATGCGAGAACGCGGCCTCAGCCCTCGTCGGGCGGGGTCCATGAGACGCTCCTCGGAGACCATCATCACCGCCCACCGGCGACGGACCGCTGACCAACGACGACTCGTCGCCAAGAACCCGCGAGTTGAACGTGCCCCCGCCACGCATCCAGGCTTCGGCATCGATCCACCTCGTTGGCGCCTCGCCCACGCGCTCGCAAGCGGCGGCGGAACCGGCGGACGGTGGCACCCCTTACTCGGATGCGATCCGGCCAAACCACGTAGCCGAGGAATGGCACTCCCTCCCTCACGTCCCGGATCACACACTTGCGAGGATGAACGGTGAGCCTGAGCTCGGAGAGGCGTTCGATGATCGCCTCCCGCCAGTCGACGAGAGTCCGCTTGGAGTCGCTCACCAGTAGGAAGTCGTCAACGAAACGAAGATACCCTCGAGCGCGGAGCGACTGCTTCACCCAATGATCGAAGGTGCTCAGGTAGGTGTTCGCCCAAAGCTGCGAGGTCAGGTTGCCGATCGGCAGCCCCTGCGCCCGCAGCTGAGGTGTGAACAGATCGTCACCCGGGAAATAGGCCGAGTACGGCTCCGGCACCCTGCCACCCTCGATGATGCGCTCACAGATCTCGAGCACCGTGGCCTCCTTGAACACCCGGCCCAACTGGTCGCCCAGGATTCGATGGTCGATGGAAGCAAAGTACTGTCGGATGTCCATCTTTAGCGCGTATCTGGAGCTCGACGAGAACGCCTGATATCTGAGAACCGCTCGATGGCTTCCCTTGCCCCGACGATTGGCCCAGGTGTCGAAGATCAACCTCCGATCAAGAACCGGCTCGATCACCTGGCGCAACGCGTGATGGACCACGCGGTCGCGATACGGCGCCGCCGAGATCCACCTCCGTTTGGGCTCCCGGATCACGAAGTGCCGGTGCCCGCCGGGGGCCCAGGTCCCTCGCGCGAGTTCTTCCCGCAGCCGGAGGAGCTCGTCCTCGCGTCTCAGGTTGAAGCGCAGGACTTCCTGGCTGTACCGCTTGCCCCGTTCCGCGCGGCGCGCCGCCCGCTCGAGGTTCTCGAGATCCGCTATGGAATCGAAGAGGCGACCGACGCGCTTCACGAGGCCTCAACCGGCCGGGAACTTCCGTCGGCTGCTCGGGCCCACCCGCCGATCATCCGACCGATCTCACCGGTCAGTCCGCTGATGAAGCGATGCTGGCGCTTCGAGATCAGTCCCATGTCCCGGGCCAACCGCAGGAGTAGACGCAACTGATCCAGCAGGCGGCTATATAGCTCGATGAAGCGGACGGCTCTTCTTCCGGGAGTGGCCGGCCTCGACGAGTGTCAATTGCAGGTCGATGGCCGCTACCTGAATCCGGTCACCCAAGGTGAACTTGTAAGCACGGTGGAACCTCTCCACGCAGGGAAGCAGCCAGCGGTTGATGTCATACGCCTTCTGGGCAGCGGGCAAGAGGCTATCTCTCATCGGGCGGTCCTCCTGAGTCGGGCACTACAAGGAGTCGCGGAAGCCGCCCCCGCTTTCGCTCGCGCTACTCGAGGGGGCGGCTTCCTTCTTCTTCGCCCGCGGTCCGAGAACCGCGACCCGGATGCCGGACGGGACAGGTTCGCGCACACCCCGTGCGACCGACGGGCAGTTCCCGAAACGGTCGCTCGGGCTCTGGCGTCTCGGCGGGGACGGACGGCAAGGCCGATCCACCCCGCTGCGACCTGTGCTCCCGAACGCGAACGCACCACACGAAAACCGATGTTGTCGTTCTGGTTCTCGGGATCGTTGTTGTTGCGGTAGGCGACGCGGAGATTTCGACGTCCGTTGTTGAACGCACCCCCACGCAGCACATGCTGCCCGGTAACCGACCTCAGCCTATCGCATCCGGGCCGCGCCCGGCGCGGCCTTCCGAGATCCGATCACTCTGTCCTCCCGAACGCGAACGCACCACACGAAAACCGATGCTGCCGACCTGGCTCTCGGGAGCGTAGTAGTTGCGGTAGGCGACGCGGAGATTCCGACGCCCGTTGAGGAACGCACCCCCACGCAGCACACGACTACCGGCGCGAGGCTCGTTCACCCACGGCGAACCGTCCTCCGGAGCGTCTTCGTAGTCCCCATGCCAGTCGTCCTCGACCCACTCCAAGACATTGCCGAGGACGTCGTAGAGCCCCCAAGCGTTGGGCTCCTTCTCGCCCACCGGATGCACTCGACCCCCGGAGTTCTCCGAGTACCAGGCATGGCGATCCAGATCCTCCACACCGACCCCCGTGAGGTAGGGGGCACGGCTCCCCGCTCGCGCGGCGTACTCCCACTCGGCCTCGCTGGGCAACCGGCAGCCGACCCACTCGGCGAAGCGGCGGGCGTCGTGCCAGCTCACCCCCATGACCGGCTGGCGAGCCTGGTTGAGATTCCGATCGCCCCAGAACATCGGCTCACCCACGTCCGGCTGGGCCTCGAGGAAGCGCCCGTACTCCTCGTTGGTCACCGGGTAGCGGCCGATCTCGAACGCCTCGACGTCCACCCGATGCTGGGGGCCCTCGTCGCTGTAGCGCTCCTCCTCGTTCGGCGGGGAGCCCATTTCGAAATGACCCGCAGGCACCGGGACCAACTCGATCCCGTTGGCTGTGCCGACTCCGGCCTCCGGCGCTCCTCGTCGCTCCGCCCACCAGGCCCGAATCTCGGAGGACGGATGCTCCCTCAGGCGGCTACCCAGGGAGTCGAGCTCTTCCGCGCTCAGCCTCTTCAGCACCCGCAGGGCCGCGAGCTGCCGTGACCAGAGCACCCGATCTGCCCCGGGTGGCCGCTCCAGCAACTCGACCAGGGGCCTCGTCGACACCTCCGCCGCGTCCTCGATCAGTGCGTCGATCGCCTCCGGCCGCTCGACGAAGGCAGGCTGCTCGAGCACCTCCCGGAGGTACGGCTCGAACAGCGAGGGATCTTCGAGCGCCACCAGAAGGAGTGCCACCTCCTGCCACCAGCTATCACCATGGTGGCTCGCCAACTCTCGCAGCGCGGAGGGGTCCTGGAACGCCAGCCGGCGGATCTCACGAGCCGCGAGGTACTCCTGGAACCCGAGGTGCATGAAGCCGAACTGATCCTGGTCCCAGCCGGTGAGGAGACCACTGCGGTCGCGAATGCGACGAAGGAACTGCTTCGCCGTGCCGCCCTTCCAACGAATCGCTTCCAGCGACGGCTCGATCACCGGCGCGAGCTCGGCGGTTCCGGCCCGGGTTCGCCCCTCCTCCTCGTGGAGCCACAGGGCGACCGGCTGCAGGACCCTGCGACCGTCCTGCGCGGTGACCGCCGCCGGCAGGCCCTTGCCCACACTCCAGCGCTCGAGCAGCACGTCGATGCACTCGCCGTAGAGGGTCGATCGTCGCCGAGGCAACTGACCGCGATCGCGGTGGACCAGACAGAGATTGGTCAGCAAGAGTGGATTGCGGGTGAGCTCGAACACGCGGCGAGCGCGAAAGTCGGGCTCGCGGAGCGCCTTCACCAGCGCCCCGGCTCGAGTACGTGCCAGCTCCTCGGCGTGCTCAGAGTCCTTAGCCAGGCCTGCCTCGACGATGCGGTACCAGTTGTGTACGAAGGCCTCGGCCTGGCGGGTCGACAGGGGCCGGAGGTGGAGCTCGAGGAACCGCTCCGACAGCCGAACCCGGGTGCGCCCCTCGCCCTGCGTCGTCTGGACGCCGTAGCCGGCGAAACGGCAGGAGACCAGCAGGCGGCAATCCGGGTAGTCCGAGGCGGCCTCGTCGATCCAGGCCACCACCCGCTGTCGCTCCTCCGCATCGGCGACCTCGTCCAGCCCGTCGAGCAGCAGGAGCAGGTTGCCGCGTTCCAGCAGCCGCCGGCCGAAGCCCTCGGGCATGCGCAGGTGCCGGTGGTCGAGCTGGGACTCGATGAACACCTCGAGCCCGCTCTCCAGGTCCCGGAGCTCGCGCAGGGGCAAGAACACCGGCAGCATTCCCCGCGGCAGTCCGAGGCTCTCGGGGCCCTTCTGGAGAACCCACAAGAGCACCCGCTTCAGGTGGGTGGTCTTGCCCGAACCGGGGTCCCCCAGCAGAACGAGGCCGGACCGGCCCCTCTCTTCGGCCGCCGCAAACGCCTCGGTCGCAGGAAGGTCCAGCGACTCCTCGGTGTGCGCCAGCTTGCGCTCGGCATCGGCTGCGTCGGCGAAGGCCGCCTCCCCGAGCCCGCGAAGATCGGCCGCGGCGTGCAGCGGAACGTAGAGCTCTTCGAGGCGGATCGGTACCCGCAGCTTCGTCTGGAAACCCGCCACCCGGAGGAACTCGTGACGCCCGGCGGCGCGCTCGCAGTAGCGGCGGATCTCCGCATCGGGATCCGGAGGGGGCGGGTCCGGCCCCTCGGGCCTCGTGGGCGACCGCCGGTCTCGCCAGTCCTCAAGTGCCCGCAACACCTTCCGGCCGAGGCTCTCCTCCTGGAAGAGAGCCGGCATCTGATCTACCGAGACTCGCTTCTTGAACGCGTCGAGCTTGGCCTGCTTGTCCCAACGATCGTTCCCTTCGTCGAAATCGCGCTCCCGCTGCACCGGCAGGTCCGGATCGATGAGGAACATCAGCCGCTCGCTCGCGGCGTCGTACTCGAGCTCCGTGATCGACCGCTCCTCGCCGGGCGGGATCCAACCGTACCGGTGCGCGACGATCCCCACCAGCAGATCCGCCTCCCGCACGAGACGGAGGCACTCCTCCACTGTCGGCCGCGTGCTCGCCGAGAACCGCTCCATGCCAACCGGCACCATATCCGCATCGAGGATCGCGTCTTCGACCCACTGACGACGCTCGCGGTTGTCGATCCAGGTGCTGGAGACGAAGACCCTCTCTCCCGACATGGACTATTCCTCCCGGACCGGGGTCGCCTCCACCGCCCACCCGTCGGACCCGGTGACCACGGGCCTCGCATGAGGTCTCCCCCCTCGAGCGCAACCTGGAATGAGTTGACTCACGACTCCCGAGCCTACCCTGCCCTTCTCACCCACTGCCTACTGCCTCTCGCCACGACGCTCGGTGAGAAGGGCAGGCGACAACCCCAGGTCCAGCCATCCCCTCGGATCGCCCCTCGCCACCTGGAGGTGTCACTGCCCGCCGGCGCCCTCGGGGCGAGCTTCAGAGTCGATTCCCGCCGGGGCGGCACGGGACCGCGCGTTGCGTCGGAGCGTCCAACGGGCGCCCACCTCGGGCGCCCAGGTCCGGGGTCCTTCGACGCCGCGCTGCGCGCTCTGCTCAGGACGACACGGGGGTGCTCTCCGACGAGGAGATCGAGCGCCTCACCCCTCGTCGGGCAGCTTCCAGGTGGCGTCCGAGTCGTCGAACGCCGGGAGCTCGACCTCCTCGCCCAGCTTGCGGCGCAGGTTGTGCTCCCAGAGGGTCGCGTACTTCAGGAAGGTGCCGTAGGCCTGGAGGCCGCACACCACGAGGCCGTGCATGCCGTCGAGGAAGCCGAGCTGCAGGATGTAGGTGCGGATGAACCGCCACAGCGGCCGCAGGCCCACCTCCACGAAGCCCGCCGGGCGACCCTCGCGGAAGCCCTGGGCCGCCCCCCACTCCGCGTAGTTCAGGAACTTCTCCAGGTACTGGTCGAAGGAGCGGAAGGTGTAGTGGACCATCGGCTCGCGCAGCACCGGCACGGCTCCCGCGATCTCCAGGTCCGCGTGCACCCGGCGGTTCGGGTAGCGGCCGTGGCGACGGTCGAACAGGCGCACGACCTTGTCGGTCGACCAACCCGAGTGGCGGATCGTCCGGTCGATGAAGATGTTCTGACGCCGGATGTAGAAGCCGTGCGCCTCCGGCTCCCGGGTCAGGATCTGGAGGATCTCCCGAGCGAGGGACTCGGGCACCCGCTCGTCCGCGTCCAGGATGAGGACCCACTCGTGGCGTACCTTGTCCATCGCCCAGTTCTTCTGGGCCGCCGAGCCGTAGTACTCGCGCTGCAGGATGGTGATCGGGAACGCGCCCGCGATCTCGACGGTGGCGTCCTCGGAGAACGAGTCCACCAGCAGGATCTCGTCGGCCCAGGCCACCGAGCGAAGACACGCCGCGATGTTGTGCGCCTCGTTGTAGGTGGTGATGATCACCGAGACCGCCCGTCGTTCGGGATGCTCCCGGAGCGCCTGGATCTCGGGGGAGAGAAGCGGGAAAGCGGGCTCGTCCGTCATGGTCCGGGATCCTCGATCAGGAGGCGGGTCACCTGCCGGGCCCGCCCGGTCTCCTCGTCGATGTCGACCACCGCGCCCGCCAGCCGAACGTCGCGCTTGGCGACGTCGAACGAGGCCGGCGTCTGGTGGAGAAAGCGGTGCAGCACCTTGTCGGGCCGAACACCGATGACCGAATCGTACGGTCCCGTCATCCCCACGTCGGTGATCAGGGCGGTCCCGCCCGAGAGCACGCGCTCGTCGGCCGTGGGCACGTGCGTGTGGGTGCCGAGGACGGCGCTGACCCGTCCGTCCAGGTAGAAGGCGAGGGCCTGCTTCTCGCTCGTGGCCTCGGCATGGAAGTCCACCATCACGACCTTCACCTTCGGGTCCAACCCGGCCAGCAGCCTGTCCGCCACGCGGAAGGGAGAGTCCAGCGCCTTCATGAAGACCTGGCCCTCGAGGTTGATCACCGCGACCGGCACGCCGCCGGGAGTCTCACCGAGGTGCAGGCCGCGCCCGGGGTTGCCCTCGGGGTAGTTTGCGGGACGCAGCAGGCTCTCGTGGCGATCCAGGAGGGCCACCCCCTCCTTCTTGTCCCAGATGTGGTTGCCCGTCGTGAAGCAGTCGATCGGCAGACGACCGAACTCCTCCATGATCTGGGGCGTGACCCCGAAGCCGCCGGCGGCATTCTCCACGTTGACGACGACGTAGTCCGCCTGCCACTGGTCGACCAGCCTGGGCAGGAGCCGGCCGAGCACCCGTCGACCGGGCTTGCCGAAAACATCCCCTACGAAGAGCAGAATCATTTCGCGTACTGGATCGACCGCGTCTCGCGGATGACCGTCACCTTGATCTGACCCGGGTAGGTGAGCTCGCTCTCCACCTTCTTCGCCACGTCCTTGGCCAACCAGGTCGCCCGCTCGTCGCTGATCTTCTTGCTGTCGACGATCACCCGGATCTCGCGCCCGGCCTGGATGGCATAGCTCTTCTGCACGCCCTTGAACCCCGAGGCGATCTCCTCCAGCTTCTCCAGACGCTTGACGTAGGTCTCCAGGACCTCGCGACGGGCGCCGGGACGGGCTGCCGAGAGGGCGTCCGAGGCCGTGACGAGGATGGCCTCCACCGTCTGGGGGTCGTAGTCCCCGTGGTGGCAGGCCATCGCGTGGACCACCTCCTCGCTCTCTCCATGGCGGCGCAGGAGGTCGACACCCAGTTCCAGGTGGCTGCCCTCCATCTCCCGGTCCACGGCCTTGCCGATGTCGTGGAACAGCCCGGCCCGCTTCGCCACCTGCACGTTGCAGTGCAGCTCCGCGGCCATGGTGGAGGCCAGGAAGGCGACCTCCTTGGAGTGCTGCAGCGCGTTCTGCCCGTACGACGAGCGGTACTTCAACCGCCCCAGGAGACGCACCAGCTCCGGGTGCACGTTGGGGATGTTGAGCTCGAGAAGGGCCGCCTCGCCCTCCTGGCGGATCTTCTGGTCGAACTCCTCCTTCACCTTCTCGACCACCTCTTCGATCCGGGCCGGGTGGATCCGTCCGTCGGCGATCAGCCGCTGGAGAGCCTCGCGGGCGACCTCGCGGCGGTAGGGGTCGAACCCCGAGAGGATGACCGCCTCGGGCGTGTCGTCCACGATGAGATCCACACCCGTCGCGGCCTCCAGGGTCCGGATGTTCCGGCCCTCCCTACCGATGATGCGGCCCTTCATCTCGTCGCTGGGCAGCATCACGACCGAGACCGTGGTCTCGGCGACGTAGTCGGAGGCGGCCCGCTGGATCGCCGTGCCGATGATCTTCTGCGCCTCCTTGCCGGCCTGCTCCCGCGCCTCGTCCTCGATCCGCTTCACGAGATGGGCGGCATCCATACGCGCCTCGTCCTCGAGGCTGCGGAACATCTCGTCCTTGGCCTGCTGGGCCGTGAGACCCGCGGTCTGCTCCAGCCGCGCCCTCTCGGCCTGGACCATCTCGTCGAGCTCCTTCAGCCCGACCTCGAGCTCGCGCTCGCGCTCCTTGCTCTCGCGCTCGCGGGTGTGGCTCTCGCTCTCCCTCTGCTCGAGCTTGTCGACTCGCTTGTCGAGCGTGTCTTCCTTCTGGGCCAGCCGCCGCTCGAGAGCCTCGAGCTCCGAGCGCCGCTCCCTGGAGACCTTCTCGAACTCGCCCCGCGCCTGGAGCAGCTTCTCCTTGGCGCTGACCTCGGCCTCCCTGAGCTTCGCCTCGCTCTGCCGGCGGGCTTCCTCGAGGAGCGCCTCGCTCTGCCGCTTCGCGTCCTCGAGCGCCCGGGCCGCCTGTCGCCGGGCCTGGGCGACGGTCCTGCGGCCGAGCCGGCGCAGGAAGAGCCTCCAGACCACGAGCACGAGGATCACCACCAGCACACCGCCGACGGCGATCAGAACCGTGTTGTTCACGTTGTAGCTCCCGCATCCCCACCGCCGGGGGCGGATCGGATCCGGGAGCTGGCGAGGAGGGGAAAAGGGCTCCCCCGCGAGGCCGTGAAGGGCGGCGCGTCTTAGAACCTGTTGCTCAACAGGTGGGTGTCCGCTCTAAGAGCCATTAGCGTCCCCGTACGAGCGGGGCTGGCACAAGCCACGAAGATTCTGGACTCCCAAGACGTAGATGTTGGTTCTACAATTGGCTCACCCATCACGAACCACGCAGGGGATCCACAAACAACTCTGCTATCGCGCCTGTGGCGCGCGAGCGGCGTCCGCCGCGGGACTCAGCCCCCGAGGGCCTCCTCCAGCTGACCGGTCAACGCCGCTACCTTCTCCTCGACTCCGCTCCGTTCTCCGTCTCCTTCCGACCGACGGTGGAACAGTTCGTCTGCGATATTGAGGGCCGCCAGGATGGCCAGCTTGCCCGTGTCGATGGTCGCCACGTGCTGGGCGACCTCCCTCATCTTGCCGTCGACGTAGGCGGCCAACTCCCGGAGCCGCTCCGGGTCTTCTTGCCCGCGAACCTTGTAGACGGAGCCGAAGATCTCGACTTCGGTCGCTACCGTGGTCTTTGGGCTCATCGTTCACATCTCCTTCGGCCGGCGCCGGCTCACAAGTGCCGAGTAACCGGGAAGATGCAACGACTATAGCACAGGGCGGGACCCTTCCCGGGACCTCCGGGACCGGCTGGATCACTCCTCCAGGAGGCTCTCGAGACCCTCGGCGAGACGCCCGACCCGGTCGCGGATCTCGTCCTTCTCCTCCTCCCAGGAGGAGGCCTCGTCGCCCTTCGCGGCAGCTTCCTTCTCGAGCGCCGCGAGACGCGACTCGAGCTCCCGCTTCTGCTTCTTCAGGTCGCCGTTGCGGGTCTCCAGCTCACGGACCCGCTTCGAGGCCCGCTCCACGGCGTTCTCCAGCTTCTCGATCCAGGCCGTCATCCGCTGCCCTCCGTTCCCGCGAGCTGCCGTTCCCGCGAACTTGGCGTCACCGAGAGCTCGCGCTTGCCCTCGATCCGATCCTACCCGTCTCCGGAGCGGCGCCAGCCGTGCCGCTCCTCCAGGGCCCGTGCGAGCTCTGCCTGAGCGCGCTGGATCTCCTCCGAGGTGAGGGAGTGGTCCTGGGCGACGTAGGAGAAGGTGAGCGTGGTGTTGACCGCGCCGTCGGGTACTCCCTCGCCCTCGTAGCGGTCCTTGAGACCGAACTCGACCAGGTGCTCGGGAGCCCCCTGCCGCACGGTGCGGGCGATCTCCTCCCAGGAGACCTCCCGGGGATGGGTGAGGGTCAGGTCCGCCTCGATCCCGGGGAAGCGGGACGGGAGGGTCACCGGGTGGGCGAAGGGCACGCGGCCGAGCACCGCCGTCTCGAGCTGGGCGGCGAACAGCTCGACGCGGGCCTCGGGGTCGTCGACCTGCCCGAGGAAGCCGACGGGGTCCCCCTCCTTCCCCGCCACACGGAGGAAGGCGCCCGTTCCGGGCACCATCCCCCGCACCTCGGCGGGCTCGAAAGCCAAGCCGACCTGGAAGGCCTCCACCAGGCTCTCGACGACCCCCTTGAGGTCGAAGAGGTCGAGCTGGCGCGGGCCGTCCCACGGTTGGCCGACGAGGCCTCCCATCACCAGCGCCACCGCCTCGGTCTCGCGCGGCTCGCCATCGCCACTGCGCGCGAACAGGTGGCCGACCTCGAACAGGCGGACCGCCGCCGCGCCGCGACGCAGGTTGTACGAGGCGCTCTCGGTCAGGCCCGCGACCAGGGAGCGACGCAGCAGGGAGTACAGGGCCGAGAGCGGGTTCGCGAGCTCGATCACCCCGTCCTCCGGCCCCCAGGCGGGGAACCGCTCGTCGGCCTCGGGCCCGTAGAAGCCGTAGCTGATCGCCTCCGCGAGGCCACAGGCCGCGAGCCGCTCCCGCAGATAGAGCCGTCGGTCGAACTCGGGGCTCGCCCCGGCGTCGGGGCCGGAGGCCGTGGGCACGGTCGACGGCACGTCGTCGTAGCCGTGGACCCGCAGGACCTCCTCGAATAGGTCGGCCTCGTACACCTCGCGCCCGGCCTCGCCCCGCCCGCCGGCGCCCGGGTGGAGGTCGTAGTAGCGCCAGGGGGGCGCCACGACCTTCCAGCCGCCCGGGATCTCCTCCAGGGCGAAGCCCAGCCCGGTGAGCGCGCGCGCCACCTCGTCGGCCGGGATCGGCCGGCCCACGAAGGCGTCCAGACGATCGGCCTCCAGGGTGCCCGCCAGGCGCCACGAACGGTCGTCCCGGACATCGACGGCTCCGGCCGCGACCGTGCCGCCCCCGATCTCGGCCATCAGCGCCGCCGCCCGCGCCGCCGCCCGGCCGCACATCTCGGGATCGCTGCCGCGCTCGAAGCGGTGGCTGGCGTCGGTGTGCATCCCCAGGGTGCGCGCGCCGCTGCGCACCCGGCTCGGATCGAAGTGGGCGCTCTCGATCAGGATGTCGACCGTGGACTCCGTCACCTCGGTCTCCAGGCCCCCCATCACCCCGGCCAACGCGATCGCACGGTCCCGGTCGGCGATCACCAGGATCGACTCGTCGAGCCCGCGCTCCTCGCCGTCCAGCGTCGTCAGCCTCTCCCCGGCACGTCCTCGCCGCACGATGATCTCGGAGCCCGCCAGCGTCGCCAGATCGAAGGCATGGAGCGGCTGGCCCGTCTCCCAGAGCACGAAGTTGGTGACGTCGACGATGGCGTTGATGGAACGCAGGCCCACCGAGGCCAGCCGCTCCACCAGCCAGTCGGGGCTCGGCCCCACGCGGATTCCGCGCACGAGCCGGGCCGCGTAGCGGGGGCAGTCCGCCGGGTCCTCGACGGTGACGGCCACCGCGTCGGCGGGGTGCTCGTCGCCGGCAGCCCCGTCGATCGAGACCCCGTCCGTCGCGTCCCCCTCGCCTCCGGCCCGGAGAGCCTCGGGCGGGCGCAGCTCGGCGCCTGTCGCCACCGCGATCTCCCGGGCGACGCCCAGGTGGTTCATGCAGTCGGGGCGGTTGGTCGTCACGTCCAGGTCGAGGAGCAGGTCGTCGCCCCGCTCCTCCATGCCCTCGACGGCCAGACCCTGCGCCGTGAGCCTGCGGCCGAGCTCCACGGCGTCGGCCGGCAGGTCGACGTAGTCGGCGAGCCAGTTGCGGGAGAAGATCATTCGTCGGCGTCTCGGGTCTTCAGATCTGGCGCAGCAAGCGCTCGTCGTTGTCGAACAGCATGCGGATGTTGGGCACGCCGTAGCGACTCATCGCCACCCGGTCGACCCCCATGCCGAAGGCGAAGCCGCTGTAGCGCCGCGGGTCGATGTCGCACATCTCCAGCACCCGCGGGTTCACCATCCCCGCCCCCAGGATCTCCAGCCAGCCGGAGCCCGAGCAGGTGGCGCAACCCGCGCCGTCGCAGAACGGACAGGTGACGTCCACCTCCGCCGACGGTTCGGTGAAGGGGAAGTAGCTGGGCCGCAGGCGCACCCCGGTGTCGGGGTGGAACAGGCGCTTGAGGAAGGCCTCCAGCGTCCCCTTGAGATCGGCGAAGGTGATCCCCTCCGCCACGGCCAGACCCTCGACCTGGTGGAACATCGGCGAGTGGCGCAGGTCGTTGTCGTTGCGGTAGACCCGCCCGGGGCAGATGATCTTGATGGGCGGGCGGCGCGCCTCCATGGTGCGGATCTGCACCGGCGACGTGTGGGTCCGCAGGACCCGCCCCGGATCCAGGAAGAAGGTGTCCTGGGTGTCGCGGGCCGGATGGTCCGGCGGCATGTTGAGTGCCGTGAAGTTGTGGTAGTCCGACTCGACCTCGGGACCCTCCGCGACGCTGAAGCCCAGCTCCGCGAAGATCTGCGCCATGTCCCGGATCACCAGGTTGGTGGGATGGACGGCGCCCACGGCCGGCCGCCGGCCGGGCAGCGTGACGTCCACCGCCGCCGAACGCTGGGCGACCGCGCGCTCCCGCTCCTCGAGCTCGCCCTCGAGGCGCTCGAGGCCCTCCTCGACGGCGGTCTTGAGGCGGTTGACCGCCTGGCCGTAGTCGCGCCGCTCCTGCGGGGGCACGTCCTTCATGTTCGCGAGGAGACCGCGCACGATCCCCTGCTTGCGCCCCATCCAACGGATGCGGAGCTCGTCCCAGCCGCCCCGGTCCCCGACCGCCGCGGCTTCCTCCTCGAAGCGCCCCGCGAGCGCTCCCGGATCGGCCGGCCGCTGGGCGGAGGCCTCTTCGGGAGTCACGGGACTCAGGCCTCCGCGGTCGCCGCGCCCTCGCCGAGGGCGTCCTGGGCCACCGCGGCGATCTGGGCGAAACCCTGCGGGTCACGGACGGCCAGATCGGCCAGCATCTTGCGGTTGATCTCGACGCCGGCCTGCTTGAGGCCGCCGATCAACCGGTTGTAGGAGGTGCCGTTCTCCCTTGCCGCCGCGTTGATGCGGATGATCCAGAGGCTGCGGAAGGTGCGCTTCTTGGCCCGACGATCGCGATAGGCGAAGAGCTGCGCGCGATCCACCGCCTCCTTGGCGACGCGGTGGTTCCTCGACTTGCCCCCGTAGAAGCCTTTCGCTTCCTTGAGGATCTTCTTCCGCTTCTTGAGACGCTTGTTGCCGCGCTTGACGCGTGCCATGGACTGAACCTCGTTTCTGGTAGTTCGGACCCCGGCACTCTGAGGCCGGGGCGGCCGCGTGGACAGGTCCTTTCCACGGTGGCCTGGATCGGCGCGTCACCCGCCCGATGGCGTGGCTCCGCGCTCGGGAGCGGCGTCAGCCGAGAATCGCATCCTTGATGGTCTTGGCGAACTTGCCCTGGACCTCGGTGCTCTTGCGCAGGTTGCGCTTCCGCTTCGTGGTCTTCTTGGTCAGGATGTGGGAGTGCATCGAGTGACCGCGCATCACCTTGCCGGTGGCGGTGACCTTGAACCGCTTGGCGGCCCCCCGGTGGCTTTTCATCTTCGGCACGAGAATCTCCTTTCCGGACCAGCGGCCCGAACGGCGGATTGTACAGTATGGTCGGGACAGGGGCAACCCGGAGGTGGGACGGGACGCTCCCTCAGAGCTCCAAACTCCGGTTCCCGATCAGCCCCTCCGCCCGCTCGACGATGGCCGCGATCGTCATCCCGCCCAGATCCTCGCCGGTGCGCAGCCGCAGGGACGCGCCGCCCGTCTCTTCCTCGCGGCCCCCGACGACCAGCATGTAGGGCACCTTGGCGAGCTGGGCCTCGCGGATCTTGTAGCCGAGCTTCTCGTTGCGGTCGTCGAGTTCGGCGCGCAGACCGGCGGCCTTGAGCTGGCTCCGCACCGAGGCTCCGTAGTCGAGGAACTTCTCCGAGACGGGCAGCACGACGGCCTGCACCGGCGCCAGCCACAGCGGCAGCGCGCCGGCGGTGTGCTCCACCAGGATGCCGAAGAAGCGCTCGATAGAGCCCAGCATGGCGCGGTGGATCATCACCGGGCGGTGCTCGTCGCCGTCGCTGCCGACGTAGCTGAGATCGAAGCGCTCGGGGAGCTGGTAGTCGAGCTGCACCGTGCCGAGCTGCCAGGAGCGACCCAGGGCGTCCCGCACCTGGAAGTCGATCTTCGGGCCGTAGAAGGCGCCGTCGCCCTCGTTGACCTCGTGGTCGATGCCGGCCTTGGCCAGCGCCGACTCCAGGGCGGCCTCCGCGCGGTCCCACAGCTCGTCCGAGCCGAGACGCTTCTCGGGCCGCGTGGAGAGCTCGATGACCAGGTCCTCGAAACCGAAGGTGTCGTACAGGCGCCGGATGGTGGAGACGACCGACAGGACCTCCGCCTCCACCTGCTCGTCCGTGCAGAAGATGTGGGCGTCGTCCTGCGCGAAGGTGCGCACCCGCGTCAGGCCCGAGGTGACGCCACTCCGCTCGTAGCGGTGGAGACGCCCGAAGTCCGCGTAACGGATGGGCAGGTCGCGGTACGAGCGCAGCCGGGTGCCGAAGATGAGGCAGTGCGTCGGGCAGTTCATCGGCTTGACGGCCATCTGCCGCTCGTCCGCCTCGACGAAGAACATGTTGTCGCGGTAGTTGTCGTAGTGGCCGGACTTGTGCCACAGGTCGACGTCCAGGATCTGGGGCGTGATCACCTCGTCGTACCCCGTCTCCCGGTAGAGCTCGCGCACGTACGCCACGAGGCCGTTGTAGACCTCGGCGCCGCGCGGATGGAAGAACGGGCTCGCCGGCGCCATCTCGTTGAAGCTGAACAGGTCGAGCTCCGGCCCCAGGCGCCGGTGGTCGCGGGCCCGGGCCTCCTCCAGCATCTCCAGGTAGTGCTCGAGCTCCTTCTTCGAGGCGAAGGCCGTGCCGTAGATACGCTGCAGCTTCTCGCCGGCCTCGTCGCCCCGGAAGTAGGAGCCGGAGGACTCCAGGAGCTTGATCGCGCCGATCTGCGACGTGCGCTGCACGTGGGGGCCGCGGCACAGGTCGGCGAACGGCCCGTGGCGGAAGACGGTGATCGTCTCGCCCTCGGGGATGTCGCCCAAGCGCTCGATCTTCAGGTTCTCGCCCATCCCGCGGAACAGCTCCGCGGCCTCCTCGCGGCTCACCTCGACGCGCTCGAACTCCGCGTCCTCGGCCAGGATCTCCCGCATCTTGGCCTCGATCGCCTCCAGGTCCTCGGGCGTGAACGAGCGCGGGAAGCGGAAGTCGTACTGGAACTTCTCCGAGTGGTCCTGGCGCCCGGCATCGATCTCGACCTCGGGCCAAAGCCGCTTCACGGCGTCGGCCAGGACATGCTCGGCGGAGTGCCGCACGAACCCCCCGGCCTCGGGGCTCTTCGTGGTGAACAGCTTGAAGGCGCCACCCGTCGCGAGCGGCTGACGCAGATCCACCGTGCGCCCGTCCAACTCCGCGCCGACGGCGGCCCGGGCGAGACGCGGCCCGATCCCCTCGGCGACCTCCAACGGCGTGGTCCCCCGCCGAACCTCCCGCTCGGAGCCGTCGGGCAGGGTCAGGACGATCGATTCACGCTCTTCGGAGACGGTCATGGCGGGCTCCCGGATGCTGGATCGCGGTAGCGGCTGGTGCGCTGGGCGCGGTACGGATCTCTGGAGGAGGGAGACGGGAGGAATGGTAGGCGCTAGCGGACTCGAACCGCTGACCTCTACCGTGTGAAGGTAGCGCTCTAACCAGCTGAGCTAAGCGCCTAGAAGGGACGTCGGATGACTCCCCGACAACCCGGGAGCCACCGTCCCAGGAGCCACCGTCCCGGCGACCCCGGATGAAACTGGTAGGCCCGAGCGGACTCGAACCGCTGACCTCTACGATGTCAACGTAGCGCTCTAACCAGCTGAGCTACGGGCCTTCCTCGTGCTGCGCGGCGGACATGCCCGCCGAAGACGCAAAAAGTAGCAGAGGCCGGGCGGCGGGTCAACCGGGAAGGGGGATGGGCCGGAGGACAGGGAGAGGATGGGGAGGAGGTCCGGCCATCGGGGATCTCACGCCAAGACGCGAAGACGCGAAGACGCGAGGGGTTGGCCGGGAATGCAGTGTCGTCCGGAGCAACCGGAGCGAAGCGCAGGGCGTCGAAGGACCCCGTCCACGATCGCCGGCGGAGAACCACCCCGGCCAACGCCGACCGCGCCTCCCCGAACCGCTGCGCCACGCGGGCCAGCCCGCGCACGGCGCGGGCCCGAGGATCAACTCTCCAGTCCTCCCGACGACGACCACAACACCCGAAAACCGAAGAAGCCGTACCGGTACTCCGGAAGGTAGCCGTATCGGTAGGCCGCGCGCAAGTACGAGGGGCCGTAGTTGAAGGCGCCGCCCCGCAACCCCCGCGACGCCGCCCTCTTCCTCCCGGTCGGATCCCGACCCAACCCGTGGCGCGCCGGCGCGGTCGGCCGGCGGAGCGGAGGGCTCGGAGGCGGTCCGAGGATCCGACTTGGGTCCGCGAGGACCGGCCGGAGGCAGAGGGCCGAGACCTGTCTGAGGGAGCGCAAGCGACCGAGTTGTCGAGGACCCCTCCGGACGGCCGCAGCGGGCCCTACGTCGGATCGGACCGGGGACGCCGCCGGAGCGCAGCCGGTCGACCGTGCCTACGGGGCGGCGGCCCGTCCGCACGGAGGGCGCTGGCGTCCACCTCCACTGGCCCGTCCAACCGACGCAGCTGGTCGGCCGTGCTCCAGGCGTCTCCGCTCTTGCTCTGTGCGAGATGTTGTGCGAAGATTCGCACATGGCGACCAACCTCGCGCTCGATCCCGAGCTCCTCGATCGCGCCCTCGAGTTGAGCGGCGAGCGCACCAAGACCGCCGCGGTGACCCTGGCGCTGCGCGAGTTCGTCGCCCGCCGGGAGCAGGAGCGACTGCTCGAGCTCTTCGGCTCGCTCGAGTGGGACCCCGAGTTCGACTACAAGGCCGAGCGTTCCCGCTCCTGAGCGTGTCTTGAGCTTCTTCGTCGACACCAGCGTCTGGTCTCTGGCCCTGCGGCGCGACGCCGACCCCGACCTGCCCGAGGTTCGGCGGCTGCGCCGGGCCCTGGCCGATCGGGAGGCCGTCGTGACGAGCGGCATCGTCCTGCAGGAGCTGCTGCAGGGGGTCCGGGGGCCCAAGGGTCGGGCCGCGATCCTCGAGCGATTCTCCGCTCTGCCGCTTCTCGTTCCGGACCGGCAGGACCACGTCGAGGCGGCCGACATCCGCAACCGGTGTCGGCGGCGTGGGGTGCAACTCGGCACCATCGACGCGTTGCTGGTCCGGTTGTGCCTGCGCCGCGAGCTCGTTCTCCTGACCACCGACCGCGACTTCGACCACGCCTCCCGCCATCTGCCCCTCAGGCTCTGGCGTCCGGCCTCGGAGTGACGGTCGGGCACGCGCCGACAAGCGACACGGCGAGAGAGCTGCGCGCCGGTCCGTCTGACGGCGTCCTCCCCTCCCGCGCTACCATCCCGCCCATGCCCCAGCCGACGCTCCTCGACTCCCACTGCCACCTGACCCACGACGAGCTCGCGGCCGACCTGGACGGCGTGATCGAGCGGGCGCGCGAGGCCGGGGTGGCGGCCATGGTCACCATCGGCACCGGGGTCCCCGACGGCGAGGCCGCGGCCGAGGTCGCGGCGCGCTTTCCGAGGGTCGTGGCGTTCGCGGCGGGGCTCGACCCGTTCACGGCCGCGGAGGCCGCCGACGAGGGGCGCTTCGACGCGGCGCTGGCCGCGCTCCCCGGTGTCCTGGCGCGCCCCGGGGCCGTGGCCCTGGGGGAGATCGGGCTCGACTACCACTACGACCTGGGGACGCCGACGGAGCAACTCGCCCGCTTCGAGCCGCAGCTCGAGATGGCCGTGGAGCTCGACCTGCCGGTGGTGATCCACGTGCGTGACGCCCACGAGGACCTGGCGGACGCCCTGGCACGGCACCCCCGGTGCCGCGGCGTGATCCACAGCTTCACCGGGGTGGCGGCCGACGCGGCCCGCTACCTGCAGCTGGGCTGGTCCGTCGCGTTCAACGGCATCGTGACCTTCCGCAGCGCCGACCCGCTGCGCGCCGCCGCCCGCACCGTGCCGATCGAGCGACTCCTGGTCGAGACCGACAGCCCGTACCTGGCCCCCGTGCCGGTCCGGGGCCGGGCCTGCGAGCCGGCTTTCGTGGCTCACACCGCGCGCCTCCTGGCCGAGGTTCGCGGCGAGGACCCGCAGGAGCTCGCCGCGAGGACCACCGCCAACGCTCGGCGCCTCTTCGGCTGGCCGGGCGACTCGTCCCCGCCTGCAGGCGCCTGATCCCTGCGCTAGGATGAAACTCGAATCCCCACGTCCCGTAGAGGGACGTATGCGGCGAGGAAGACTCCGGAGGTTCTGCGCCTCGGCCCCTCCCCGCTTTCCGAACGACTCCATCCCGAAGGAGGAAGGCCCCATGCGCAAGACCCTTTCCTTGCTCGCCCTGGCGCTCGTCGTGGCGGCGATGCCCGCCCTGGCCCAGGACGACATGACCCTCGACCAGTTGTTGGACAACCACTTCGAGGCCCTCGGCGGTCGCGACGCCTGGAAGGCCATGGAGTCCGCCACGATGGCGGGCAAAATGACCCTCGGCCCGGGCGCGGACGCTCCCTTCACCATGACGTTCAAGCGGCCCGAGATGATGCGCCTGGAGTTCACCTTCCAGGGAATGACCGGCATCCAGGCCTACGACGGATCCGACGCCTGGGCCATCATGCCGTTCATGGGCAAGACCGAGCCGGAGCTCATGGCGGACGACCAGGCCAAGAGCATCAAGGAGCAGGCCGACATCGACGGGCCCCTGATGGACTGGCAGGAGAAGGGCCACAAGGTCGAGCTGCTCGGCAAGGAAGACGTCGAGGGAACCGAGGCCTACAAGATCAAGGTCGACCTCGCCAACGGTGACTCCCGGACCATCTACCTCGACTCCGAGTACTTCATCGCGATCAAGCAGGAGGGCAAGACCACCCTCCAAGGCAACGAGGTCGAGTTCGAGACCATCCTCTCGGACTACAAGGAGGTGGGCGGCCTGGTGTTCCCCCACTCGATCGAGTCGAGGCCCAAGGGGCAGCCCCAGGGCCAGGTGATCACGATCGAGGAGATCCAGATCAACCCGGAGGTGACCGATGACCTCTTCGCCATGCCCGAGGCCACGGTCGCGGAGCCGGCGGAAGAGGCCGCTGGCTGACGACCGGAGCCCCCGGCTCCCGGGCCTGAAGCCCCGGGGGCCGGCGCCTCGTGACGGCCGCGCGCTGTCGGAGGCCGATCATCATCGATCCCGCGCCGCCGTCATGCGGCGCCCGGACACGCTTCGACCGACCGGACCCCTGCGGGGCAGAGAAGACCTTCCGCTCGGGCCGGCGGTCCAACGATCGAACAAGCGGAGGGAAGCCATGAAGAAGAGCGCCATCTCACGGCTCTTCCTGGCCGCCGCCGTGGCGACGCTCATCGTCGCCACCGCCGCAGGCGCCCAGGTCGAGATCGACTCCAACACTTTCGGCGGGCTACGGGCACGAGCCCTCGGCCCCGCCACCATGAGCGGCCGCATCGCCGCCATCGACGCCCACGCCGACGACCCGCTGGACATCTGGGTGGGCGCCGCCAGTGGCGGTGTCTGGCACTCCAAGGACGGCGGCATCGTCTTCCGTCCCGTGTTCGACGACCACACCCAGTCGATCGGCGCCATCCGCATCGCCCCCGCCGACCCGGAGACGATCTGGGTGGGCACCGGCGAGACCTGGGTGCGCAACTCCACCTCCGTCGGCACCGGCGTCTACAAGACTACCGACGGCGGCGACTCCTGGCAGCTCATGGGCCTCGAGGAGTCCGAGCGCATCGCCCGCATCCACGTGCATCCCGAGGAGGCCGACACCGTCTGGGTGTGCGCCACCGGGCAGCTCTGGAGCGCCAATGAGCAACGGGGCGTCTACAAGACCACCGACGGCGGTGAGACCTGGGAGGCCGTGCTGCAGGTGGACGAGAACACCGGCTGCTCGGACCTCGCCATCGACCCTCAGGACCCGAACATCCTCTACGCCGGCATGTGGCAGTTCCGCCGCTATCCGGACTTCTTCGAGTCCGGCGGACCCGGCAGCGGCCTCTACAAGTCCTCCGACGGCGGCGAGACCTGGACCGAGCTGACGAACGGGCTCCCCGAGGGGGAGATGGGCCGCATCGGAGTGGCCGTCGCCCCGTCGCGACCCAGTCGCCTGTACGCGGTGGTCGAGTCCGAAACCTCGGCGCTCTACCGCTCCGACGACCTGGGCGCGAGCTGGGAGGAGGTCAACACCTCCTTCAACGTCGGCGCCCGGCCCTTCTACTTCGCCTACGTGGTGGTCGATCCGGAGGATCACGAGCGGGTCTACAAGCCCGGCTTCTTCCTGGCCGTCTCCACCGACGGCGGCGAGGCCTTCACCTCGATCTTCAGCGGCTTCGGCTCGAGTGTCCACTCGGACCATCACGCCCTGTGGATCAACCCGAACAACGCCCACGAGGTGCTGCTCGGCACCGACGGCGGCGTCTACATGTCGTACGACCGGGCCGCCCAATGGCGCCTGATCAAGCAGCTCCCCGTCGCCCAGTTCTACGAGGTGAGCACGGATGACGAGTGGCCGTACAACGTCTACGGCGGCCTCCAGGACAACGGTACCTGGCGCGGTCCCTCGCGCAGCCCGGGCGGCATCGAGGTCAAGGACTGGGAGCTGCTGGGCTTCGGCGACGGCTTCCACGCCTACCGCGACCCCCACGACACGAACATCGTGTTCGTCGAGTACCAGGGCGGCAACATCCTGCGTCACCACCTCGCCACCGGCGAGATCAAGGGCATCGCGCCCCTGCCCGACGAGGGGGAGGAGGACTACCGGTTCAACTGGAACACCGCGCTCCACCTGTCACCCAACACGCCGGGGACCCTGTACGCGGGGGCCCAGTACCTGTTCCGGTCCCAGGACCGGGGTGAGCGCTGGGAGAAGATCTCTCCCGACCTGACCACGAACGACCCGCAACGCCAGCGCCAGAAGACCTCCGGCGGTCTCACGATCGACAACACCACCGCCGAGAACAACGCCACCATCTACACCATCAGCGAGTCTCCGCTGGACGGCTCGGTGATCTGGGTGGGGACGGACGACGGCCTGGTGCAGGTCACCCGCGACGGCGGCGAGACCTGGACCAACGTGACCGCCGGAATGCCCGACCTGCCCGCGGGGCTGTGGGTCTCCCACGTCGAGGCCAGCCCCCACGACGCCGCCACCGCCCACGTCACCGTGGACGGCCACCGCAGCGGCGACATGGCGACCTACGTCTACCGCACGACGGACTACGGCGCCACGTGGAGCTCGCTGGCGAAGGAGGATCTCGAGGGCTACGCCCACGTCGTCGTGCAGGACCCCGAGAACGCCGACCTGCTGTACATGGGGACGGAGTTCGGGCTGTGGATCTCGCTCGACGCCGGCCAGAACTGGGGCCGCTTCGAGGGCGGGATGCCGAAGCGGGCGCCGGTGCGCGATATCGACATCCAGCGTCGCGAGGGTGACCTCGTCGTCGGCACCCACGGCCGGGGCGTCTACATCCTGGACGACCTCTCGCCGCTGCGCGCCCTGACCGCCGAGACCCTGGGGTCGAAGCTGGCGCTGCTGCCCTCGCGGGACGCCGTCATGGTGCTCTCGGCCGGGCTCTCCTGGTTCAGCGGTGACGACGAGTACACCGGGCCGAACCCGACCGAGGCGGCCACGATCTTCTACTACCAGAACAAGCGCCACATCTTCGGCGACATGAAGATCGAGATCTACGACGCCGACGGCGAGCTGGTGTCGAACGTGCCCGCCGGCAAGCTCAAGGGTCTCAACCGGGCCGAGTGGCCCATGCGCCTCGAGCCGCCCAAGATGCCCCCGGCCACGACCCTGGCCCCGGCGTTCGTGGGCCCGCGGGTGCCGGAGGGCGAGTACACCTTCAAGCTGATCAAGGGCAAGGAGACCTACGAGGGCAAGGTGCGGCTGGTCGCGGATCCCCGCTCGCCCCACTCACCCGAGGACCGGGCGGTGCAGCAGGAGACCGCGATGCGCCTCTACCGGTCCCTCGAGTCCCTGACCTACGTGGTGGACTCGCTGATCGACCTGCGCGACCAGGCGAAGGACCGCAAGGAGGCCACGTCCGGCCGCCTGGCGGAGCGGTTGCAGGAGTACGTCGACGAGTTGGAGACCCTGCGCGGAGACGTCGTCTCCACCAGCGACGGCGGCATCTTCGCCGGCGACGAGAAGTTGCGCGAGAAGATGGCCAACCTGTACGCCAACGTGACGGGCTACGACGGTCGGCCGACGGGCAGCCAGCTCGACCGCACCCAGGTGTTCGAGAACGATGTCGCCGCGGCGTCCGACCGCTTCGACGTCCTGGCCGGCGAGCGCCTAGTGGCGCTCAACGACCAGCTCGGACGCAAGGGTCTCGAAGCCCTCGAGGTCCTGACCCTCGAGGCGTGGGAGGCGAAGCAGGAGGAGGCCGGGGGCGGCACGATGACCGCCAACGTCAGCGCCGAGGAGATGAGGAAGCTCCTCATGGGCGTGACAGGACCGGTCTTCTCGCTGGGCCTCTGAGGCCCGGCGGGTTCCGGCCAGGGACGCGGAGGGGTCGCAGCCGGCAGGGCCCGGCCCCTTCGCACCTCTGGCGTCTTCGCGCCTTGGCGTCTTTGCGTGACCCCTGTTCCCGAACCCCGGCACCGCCACCCGGCACCCGCCACACGGCACCCCCCACCCAGCCCTACCCCAACAACCCCTCGAGCCTCGCCACCGACCGCTCCACCGTGAACTCCGCCACCGCCTCCGCCCCGGCCCGGGCGAGACGCCAGCGGTCGGCGTACTGCTCGACCAGCTCGACAACCGCGTCCGCGAGTCGCTCCGGGTGAGACGGCGCCAGCACCCGCGCCGTCTCGCCGTCCCTCGCGTACAGGCGGTTGCCGACGGAGTCCGTGCACACGAGCGCCGCACCGCAGGCCATGGCCTCCATCCCCGGTAGTCCCCAGCCCTCGTGGTGCGAGGGATGGACGAAGATCGCGAGGTCGTTGTAGTAGAGGCGGAGAGCGGCCGTGTCCGGCACCCGCACCCTCTCGATCCATCCCGGCAGCGACCCGTGCCAGTCGCGCACCAGGGCGCGCGCCCGCAGCTTGCCGCCCAGACGCTGGTACACGCGCGTCAGCGCCTCGAGCGCGTCCTCGGTCCCCTTCGCCGCCTCGGAACGGACCGGGAAGCCGATCAGAGCCGAGTGGCGTCGCTCGATCGGGACATCGACACCGAACTCCTCGGCATCCAGCCCGCAGGGGACGAGACCGACGGGGGTGCGGCCGGCGCTCCGGATCATGCGCTCCACCGACGGCGAGGTGGCGATGAGCGGCAGCCCCGACCGTAGGGCCTCTTCGACGTCTCGCCGAACCCTCTCGGAGCCTCCCTGCCAGAACTCGTAGTCGAACACGACCATCGCGCGGCGGCCCCGCGACGGCGGGAGCTCCCGGGCGAACGACGCCGTCTGCCAGGCGGTCGCCAGTGTCACGTCGGCCGGCGGCACGTTCTTGGAGGAGAGGTCGGGCACCACGAGGAAGCGCACGGTCTCCGCGATGCGATGCCACCGCACCTGGCTCGCCCATGGCCGCTGGAGACCGTCGATCCACAGCCTCCTCTCCCGCTCCTCGTCGCTGTCGCGCGCGGGCGTCAGGCTCACGGGATGCAGCACCGTGACCTCGTGCCCGCGCCCGGCCAGCCCGTTGGCGTACTGGTAGTGGACCTTGTACCCGCCGACGGGGAGCTCCCACGAAGCGGGCGGCAGCAGGTAGTTGACCCTCACGGCGCCACCGCAACCGATCCGGGAGCCGGGATCCGGGACACGAGCCCCGGCCCTACTCCCCCGCGGCCTCTCCCTCGGCCTGCACCACCATCACGTGGGCCCACGGCTTGCCCTCGGACATGATCCAGGGCCCTCCGGGGACGAGGGCCTCGGTCGGTAGGCCGGTGGTCTCCGCGGTGGCGTAGGGGATGTACAGAACCGTCACCCGGTTGCCTTCGCTCAGGCCGCCGCCCTCGGGGCGGTAGCTGCCCAGGGGGCCGGTGAGGGAGTAGAGGGCGGTCGGGCCCTCCGGCATGGCCAGGGTTCCGGCCTCGATCTCCTCCTCGCGAATCCGCAGGACCTCGTCGCGCTCCGCTCCGCCGGCTCGCAACTCACGGCCCCGGGCCATGAACGGCTCGAGAGAGCGGTGGTAGCAGGCGACGTGGAACCGCTCGTCGGTCGGATCGTCGGCCAGGCAGACGAGGTCGCCCTGCCCCTTGTGCAGCACCTCGAGGGAGCCCTCCGGGCCGTAGCCGAGGACGGTGGCGGAGTCTCTCTGGTCGGCCGGCGCCGGCGCCACGGCCGCCGCGATCTGCTGGTCGGCCGGAGGAGGCGCCGCGACGGCGGCGGCCGCGACGAGGAGCAGGGCCAGGGGGACGGCGGTGGGGTACGGCGGCTTCATGTCGGGCCTCCGGGGATCGTCGGGGTGGATCTGTCTGGTGCAGAGCGCGCCTCATCCTAACCTCTCGGGAGCGGGGCGAAGGTCAGGCTAAGATCGACAGCCATGATGATCGCCGGACGGCTCTCGGGTCCGCTCCTCCTCCTCGCCGCGCTGACGCCCGCCGCGGCCAGCCCGGGGCAGCCGCCGCTGGTCGACGTCACGGCGGAGGCGGGCCTGGAGTTCGTCCATTTCAGCGGCATGACGGGGCACTACTACTTCGCGGAGATCATGGGCGCCGGGGGCGGCATCCTGGACTACGACGGAGACGGAGATCCGGACCTGTATCTCGTCCAGGGGGCGAGCTTCGGCGACGACCCGGTCTCCGCCGCCCTCCGTCCTCCCGTCCACCCGCTGCCACTGACCGATCGTCTGTACCGCAACGACGGCGTCGTCGACTCGCCGCTCGGCCCGACGCCCCGATTCGTGGACGTCACCGACTCCGCGGGCCTGACCGCGGCCCTCGGCGCGGCCGGCTACGGCATGGGGATCCTCGCCGGCGACCTCGACGACGACGGCGATCCCGATCTCTACCGCACCGCCCTCGGGTCCAACACCCGGCTGGTCAACCAGGGGGACGGGACGTTCGCCGCCCTTCCCGACGCCGGCGGCGCCCAAGACACCCGGTGGTCGACCGCCGCCTCCCTGTTCGACGCCGAGGGCGACGGCGACCTCGACCTCTGGGTGGGCAACTACGTGGCGTGGACCGTCTCCGAGCACCGGGTCTGCCGGAGCGTGCGCGGCGAGGACGACTGGTGCGGGCCCCTCGCCTACCCGCCGGTCGCCGACCGTCTGTTCTGCAACGAAGGCGGGCGCTTCGAGGACGTGACCACACGGGCCCTGGAGGGCATGGAGGACCGCGCCACCCTGGGAGCCGCCAGCGGCGACTTCGACGGGGACGGCGACCTGGACCTCTACGTCGCCGCCGATCTCATGCCGAACGGCCTGTGGCTCAACCGGGGCGACGGGACCTTCACCGATGAGGCCCTGCTGGGCGGCGCGGCCACGGCCGGCGACGGCTCGCTGGAGTCGTCCATGGGGGTCGCGGCCGTCGACCTGGACGACGACGGGGACGAGGACCTGTTCACCACCCACGTCGTCGAACAGACCAACACCCTCTACCTGAACGACGGGGACGCCCTGTTCACCGACCGCAGTCGCGAGAGCGGCCTCGGCGGCCCCAGCTGGAACGCCACCGGCTTCGGCGTCGTCTTCCTCGACCTGGATCCCGACGGGCTGCTGGATGCGGTGGTCGTCAACGGCGCCGTCAACACCCAACCGGCACAACGGGCGGCCGGCGACGACCTGCCGCTCCACCAGCGCGACCAGGTCTTTCGCAACCTGGGAGACGGACGGTTCGAGGAGATCTCCGACACCGCCGGAGGGCCCTTCGAGCGCTCCGAAGTGGGCCGCGGGCTCGCCGTCGGCGACGTGGACCTCGACGGCGACGACGACCTGCTCCTGACCAACAACTCGGGGCCCGCCCGGCTCCTGCGCAACGACGGGGCCGACGGCGGCGAGTGGATCGCCTTCCGTCTCCTCTCGGCCTCCGGCCGTGACGCCCTGGGCGCGGAGGTCGTCGCGCGGACGTCCGGCGCCGCCCCCAGGCTCCGGCGGATCCGGACCGGCGGCAGCTACCTGTCGTCCCGCCAGCCCCGCGCCATCTTCGGCCTCGGCCCGCCATCCGGCGACGGGACGGCGGACCGGGTCGACGTCCGCCTGCGCTGGCCGGAGGGTGCGCGTCTCGAGATGCGCGGGCTCGCCGCCGGCCGCACCTACCTCGTCCCCTACCCGGGAGGCCCCTCATGAACCTCACCTCCGGCCCCCGACCCGGCCACCCACCCGGCCACCACCTAGCGCCATGCCTGCTCGCCCTCCTGCTGCTCGGGGGCTGGCTCCCCGCCGCCGCCCAGAGGATGGAGCTGCGCACCGTGCCTCATCCCGACACCGCGGCGCTGGAGCCCGCGGTCGCGGACGAGATCGAGCGCGCGCGAGCGGCGATGGAGAGGGCCCCCGACAACGCCGCACCCTGGGCCGCCCTGGGCGCGGCCTACCTGACCTACGAGTTGACCGAGGCGGCCGAGGGGGCCCTCGCCAACGCCGTCACCCTCGCCCCGGAGGACATCGACAGCGCCTACTACCTCGGGCTGCTGCTCCAGCGACAGGGGCGCTTCGACGAGGCGGCGGAGCGCTTCCGACAGGCCCTCGAGGTCGACCCCGGGGACGCCCCGTCCCGGATCCGCCTGGCAGAGACGCTGTTCGAGGCCGGCGACCTCGGGGCGGCGCGGGAGGCCTTCGCCGAGGCCGCCGGTCACGCGGAAACCGAGGCCGCGGCGATGTGGGGTCTGGGTCGCATCGCCGCCTCCGAGGGCGAGGCCGTCGGCGCGGTCGCGCGCTTCGAGCGGGTCCTCGAGCTCCAGCCCCAGGCCGACACCGTGCGCCACCCCCTGGGCCTCGCCTATCGCGACCTCGGCCGGACGGACGCGGCGCGCAGGGAGCTCGCCGCGGCGGGTCAGGTGCCGGTCCGCTTCGCCGACCCGCGGGCGGCGCGCCTCGTGCCGGGCGGCGCCGCCGCCGCCCTGCGGCGGGGTGTGCAGGCCGCCACCTCGGAGCGCTGGGATCTGGCGGAGCGGCAGTACCGCGAGGCCGTCGCGCTCGCTCCGGAGGACCCGGCCGTCCACCGCCACCTCGCAGGGGCCCTCATGCGCCTCGGCCGGGTCGAAGAGGCGATCGAGGAGTACGAGACCACCCTGCGTCTCGACCCCGACATCGCCCGGTCACACCTCGCCCTGGGCGACGCCCTGACCCGTCGCGAGGGTCCCTCCGAGGCTGCCCTGGCGAGTCTGCGCCGCGCGACCGAGCTCGACCCCGACCTGTTCGCGGCCCAGCTCCACCTGGGCGAGGTGGCGCTGCGGGCCGGACGACCGGCCGTGGCCCTGGACCCCCTGCGTCGCGCCGTGGAGCTCGATCCCCAGAGTCGCTTCGCGCGCCTCGGGCTCTCCCGGGCCCTGGCCCGGACGGGAGACGGAGCCGCCGCCGAGGCGCAGCTCCGCCGGCTCCTCGAGATCGACCCGGGCGACGCGAACGCCACCGCCGAGCTCGCGCCGTTGCTGCTCTCGGGGGGGCGGCCGGAGGAGGCCGCGGCGGTGGTCGAGACGGGGCTCGCAGCGGTCGAGGAGGGCCCGCAGAGGGAGGCGCTGAGGATCGTGCGGGGCGACCTGCACATGGCCGCCGGCGACCTGCCGGCGGCGGTGGAGGAGTACCGACGGGCGCTCCAGGTGGTGCCCGATCAGTCGCGGGCCTGGTTCAACCTCGGCACCGCCCTGGCCCGCCTCGGACGGCCGGACGAGGCCGCGGAGGCCCTCGAGCAGGCGGTCGCGGGAGGGATCGAGGATCCGACGGCGGAGCTGGCCCTCGCCGTCGCCCGCCTCGAGGCCGAGCGCTGGCGCGACGCCCGCGGCGGCCTCGAGGAGGCCGTCGCCGGCGGACGGGCCACCCCGCCGCTCCGCAACCTCCTGGCCCGCCTGCTCGCCACCTGCCCCGACGACTCCGTGCGCGACGGGGAGAGGGCGCTGGAGCTCGCCTCGGAGCTGCTGGCCGAGACGCCGACGCCCGGGCACGCGGAGACAGTGGCGATGGCGCTGGCGGAGCTCGGCCGGTTCGAGGAGGCGGCCGCCCTCCAGGAACAGCTCCTCGCGCAGGTCGAGGCGGCCGGCCACGACGAGCTCACCCCGCCGATCCGGGCGCGCCTCGAGAGGTACCGCCGCGGGGACGCCGAGCGTCGCGGCTGGCGGTGATAGGTTCGCGCCTCGTGATTCGTCGGTCTCCGCTCCCCGATCACTCCTGGGGGGCGGTGTGACAGCTCGGAAAGGGGCCCTACCGTGTTTCGGAACCTGTTCTCCATCCTCCTCCTCGTGGCGCTGACCGGCGCCTGCGGGGAACCGGCGCCGGAACCCGCGGACCTCGTTCTCACCGGCGGCAAGATCATCACCCTGGACTCCGACCGCCCGGAGGCCGAAGCCCTGGCGGCCGTGGGTCAGCGCATCGTGGCGCTGGGCTCGGCGGACGAGATCGCCCGCTACGTCGGACCCGAGACCGAGGTCGTCGAGCTCGACGGCGCCATCGCGGTGCCGGGACTGATCGAGGGCCACGGTCACTTCCTGGGAGTGGGCCTGGCCCGCATGCAGCTCGACCTGCGCGGCGCCGAAAGCTGGGAGCAGATCGTCGACCAGGTGGCTTCGGCGGTGGCGACCGCCGAGCCCGGGCAGTGGATCGAGGGCCGGGGCTGGCACCAGGAGAAGTGGCGGACGACGCCGGAGCCGAACGTCGACGGCCTGCCCACGCACGCGAGCCTCTCGGCCGTCTCGCCCGACAACCCGGTCGTCCTGCGCCACGCCTCGGGCCACGCCTCTTTCGCCAACGCGAAGGCCATGGAGCTCGGCGGCGTCACGACCGGGACCCCGGATCCCGAGGGCGGCACCATCGTTCGCGGAGCCGGGGGCGAGGCGATCGGCGTCTTTCGCGAGACCGCCATGGGCCTCGTGTCCCGGCGCACGCCGTTCACGGAGGCGGAGCGCCGGCGCATGGCGGAGCTCGCAGCCGAGGAGGCGCTCGCCAAGGGGATCACGTCGTTCCAGGACGCCGGATCGAGCGTGAACGAGGTCCGCCTCTTCCGGCAACTCGCCGACGAAGGCGCGCTCCCCCTCCGTCTCTGGGTCATGATCCGCGACTCGAACGCGGCGATCCGGGAGGCCCTGCCGGAGATCCGGAGGGTCGGTTACGCCGACGGCTACCTCACCGTCCGGGCCATCAAGCACTCGATCGACGGCGCGCTGGGCTCCCACGGGGCCTGGCTGCTGGAGCCCTACGCCGACCTGCCCTCCTCCACCGGGCTCAACACGACCCCGGTCTCCAGCATCGAGGAGAGCGCGGCGATCGCCCTCGAGAACGACCTCCAGCTCTGTGTCCACGCCATCGGCGACCGGGCGAACCGGGAGACGCTGGACCTCTTCGAGCGGGCCTTCGAGGGCCGGGACGGCGCCGCCCTCCGCTGGCGGGTGGAGCATGCGCAGCACCTCCACCCCGACGACATCCCGCGCTTCGCCGAGCTCGGGGTGGTGGCCTCGATGCAGGCCGTCCACTGCACCTCGGACGGCCCGTGGGTGCCCGTGAGACTCGGAGACCAGCGCGCGGCGGACGGTGCCTACGTCTGGCGCACGCTCATCGACTCCGGGGCCCTGGTCACCAACGGCACCGACGCGCCGGTCGAGGACGTGGACCCTCTGCCCAGCCTCTACGCCGCGGTCAGCCGGCGCATGGCGAACGGCGAGACCTTCTACCCCGCCCAGGTCATGACGCCCCGGGAGGCGCTGGCCTCCTACACGATCAACAACGCCCGGGCGGCCTTCGAGGAGGACGAGAAGGGCACGCTCGAGGTCGGCAAGCTGGCCGACGTCACCGTGCTGGACCGGAACCTGCTCGAAGCGACGCCGGAGGAGATCGCCGGGGCGAAGGTGCTGTGGACGATCGTGGGCGGCGAGGTGAGGTACTCGGCGGACGAGGGCCGATGAACCGGCTGGTCTGATCTCCGGCGCCCCTGGGTTCCACCCCCGCGAGGCCGAGCGGTCCGAGCCTGCGAGCACTCCGAGCGAAGCGACGGTTTTCCGCCGCCGCTCACTCGGACGAGAGGAGCTGACCCGCCCCCTCCACCACGAAGACCCCCTCCACCTCCACCTCGGCCCCGCGGGCTCCGAAGCCCACCGTGCCGAACGGCTGTCTCCGACACGAATACCCGCAAGAAGGTCGTCAGACGAGGGGAGCGAGGCCCTCGGCGCCGGCGACGAGCGCCAGGCGGTCGTCGAAACAGGCGAAGGACACAGGCTGGCGGGTCTCCTCGGCCACCAGCAGCGCCGAGGCGAGGTGGACGGCGTCGGCGGCCCGTAGCGGATGGCTCAGCAGGAGTCGCCGGGCGAGCGCCACGACCGGCGGCACGATCTCGACGACTCTCAGACTCTCGAGGTCGGCCTCGAGGACCTCGAGAAGGCGGTTTCGCTCGCCAGCCGGGAGCTCGCCCATTCGTGAGCGACGGGCCAGCGCCGACACGATCTCGACCTCTGTCAGGCGGCTGGTGATGTGCACGCCCTGCCGCAACCACCGTGCCACTCGACGCGAGCCCGGCTCGTCCACGTACCGCTTGACCAGGGCGCTCGCGTCCCAGTAGGCGATCAGATGCGGTCCTCCCGCGAGGCTACGATCTCCCGGGACAGCTCCGGCTCGGGCAGACGGGCCGGAGCGATCTCCGGCAGCGGCCCCGAGCGTACCGGAGCGCTGACCAGACCCCGTTCGACGAGCGCGGCCAGTGCCCTCTCCGGCTCGTCGTGAGCCTGGGTGATCGGTCTGAGCTCCGCCACCGGACGGCCCCGGTCCGTGACCACGAGCGTCGCGCCCTCCCGGACCCTGCGCAGGTAGGTTCCCAGGCGGGTCTTGAGCTCGCGTGCACCGACCGTCGTCGCCATGAGGTCATTGTAGCCACCAGGCCGCTCGCGGTCCAGGAGTCGGGGCGCTGCGGCGTCGAGGCCCGCAGACCGCCCCGGGGGTTCAGTCCGGTCGCTAGGTCATCGGCTGCCCGCTCTCGAGACCCTCCAGCTGGCTCTCCAGATTGGCCTGGTTCGCGGTGTCACCCTCGGGCACGTTGACGAGCGCTTCGTGGAGGAGTTGGCGGCGCCGGGGCCCCCCGGGCGCCGAAGCCCACCGTGCCGAACGGCAGCCCGGGGAAGGCGGACCGAAGTGCCGAACCGAAGTGCCGAACCGAAGTGCCAACCGAAGTGCCAACCGTCTCGGGGACAGTGCCAACCGAAGTGCCAACCGTCTCGGGGACCGCGATCAGCAGCGAGACGATCGTCGTGGGCGCCTCGGACGAGGAGACCTTCGGCCTGCGCTCTGGCGCCGCCTACGTCTTCGAGCGGATACCGGCTGCCGCGACCGAGGACCCGGTCGGGGTCGGGAGCCGCCCGCGAGGCGGTAGTGAGAGATCGGGCGCTGCCGCCGGGAGCTCGCCGCCAAGCGACGCGGAGTTGCTGCGAGAGCTCGACCCCTCGGAGAAGCCCCCGTTGCCCTGGCTCGTCCCCCATCTCGGCTCCCGTGCCGGCACCGGGATGGGCGGGCCGAGCCGGGCGAACGGGGACCCCGAGTGCTTCGAGCTGTGGGCCGAGGGGGTTCCCTACTGCGACGACCTCGAGCTCATGGTCTCGGGGAACGAGATCACCGGCTGGTGGCGCAACGTCCTGTGCGCGGAGAACGACGTGCCGGTCTCGGGGACCATCCGGGAGGGCCGGGCCGCAGTGCGCTGCGTTCTCCCGGAGGGAGCGCCCGGGGTCGGCTCGTCGATCGACCTGTGCCCCCTGGGCTCCAACTGGGGCTTCGTCATCGAATTGCCGCTCGACGGCACCATGGACCTGTACCGGCACGAGGACGGCCTGTGGCAGGCGTGGATTGACGAGATCCGGTACGAACTCCGCGACGGCCCGTGTTCGTCGTGAAAGGGGGAACGGCTTGTCCCGCGCTGTCGCCACGCAGCTGAGTCGGTCGCCTACGGCCCTTCCGCAGTCCTCGTCCCAGACTCCTCCACCGCTTGCCGCATCGCCGCCGCCCGCTCGTCTGCCGCACGCTTCAGCGCATCCGGCGCGAAGTGGGCGTAGATCTCGGTTGCCTGCCGAGACCGGTGACCGACGTTCTTACCCGCGATCTCCAAGGGGACACCCCGCGAGACGTCCCAGGAGACCACGTTGTGCCGGAGATCATGGAGGCGCAGCGGCCCGAGACCCTCAAGGTCATCAAGTCCTGCGGCCTTCCTGATCCGGTACCACGACTCGCGCACCGTGGTGAGATGATCGCGGAGATTCTTGCCGGGGAAGACGTAGGGGCATCCGGCGACGCGGGGGACGCCCACAAGCACCTCGATCGCCTCGGCAGGCACCTGCCGATACTCCTCCCGAGCCGTCTTCGTATCCACGAGTTTGGCACTGCCGCTCTCGAGGTCCAGGTGCTCCCATTGGACCGCGAGCACCTCGCCGATGCGCCAGCCGGTCCAAAAGGCGACCCGGATCGCCGCACAGGCGACGACCTTCCCGTTCGTTGCCTCCTCTTCGTCAATCGCGGCAAATAGGTTGGCCATCTGCTTGGCCGAGAGCATGACCTCCTTCTTCGCACCCCGTCGCTCCTCAGGGAAGCGCTCGATATGCAGGACGGGGTTGCCGCGCTCGCTGAGCCACCCCCAGGCCTCGGCCACCTTGAACGCGTGGTGCAGGACCACGAGTAGGCGGTTGGCAACGTACGGCGTCGCCCGGAGCTTGGTGTGGAGCTCCTCCACGTCGTTCCGGGTCACGGCGTCGACGCGCTTGCCACCGAGCGCCGGCACGACATGCACCCGAATCAGGCTCTCGTAGGAACGGATGGTCGACGACTTGGGCGGGCGCTTCTTGTTCGGCAGGTACTCTGCGAGGAACCGCTGCATGAGCTCGGCGACGGTGGGCAGTTCCTCCGGCTCTCGTGCTTGTTGCGGGTCCTCGTCGGCTCGGACGGCAAGCAGGAGCTTGGCAGCGCGTTTCCTCGCCTGGTCGGGCGTGAGCTCGCCGTGCTTGCCGAGGGTCATCCGCTTCGGGGAAGTGCGGGAGCGTGCGCCGCGGCCACCGAGGCGATACTGGAAGACGTAGGTCTTCCTCCCGCTGGGCATCACCTTGAGGCCGAAGCCGGTGACGTCGGTGTCCCAGAGGAACTGGGGCCGATCCCCGGGTCTCACTGCGTCAACTGCCCGGTTCGTGATCCGCTTGCGCATGGGAGCTCGCCTCCGTTCCTGGCTCGCCAAGAGCCGTCGCAACGGACAGTCAGCGGCCTACCGCAGCAATCATATAGCAATCAGGGCGACGCAAACCGGGTCAAAGTCCAGCAAAGCCGTCGAGACCCAAGTGACCAGAAACAGGAGGTTTTTGCAGACTACCGCAGACCCCCACAAAGATGTCAGGGCGAATTCGTAATCAGCAGGTCGCCGGTTCGAGTCCGGCCGTCGGCTCCAGTCCTTCGATTCCCAGGGCTCTGGAGCCGGTGGAGCGCTTTCCCCCGACACTCCCGTCGGGCACTGCACTCCCGCCGGGCGCTCCTGCTGCCCTGGCGTCTCCCCTCTCCCCGAGCCGCCTGCAGAGGGTGCCGTCCGACCTCTCGACGGCCGACCGGCTGCTATCGTGAACGCCCGGTCGCGGTGGCTCCTGGCCGCCCCGGCTCCTCTGATCGACCATGGACTTCGCCACCACCCTTTCGACGATCGCCGGGCTTCTGCGGGAACGCGAGCTCCGTTTCGCGCTCATCGGAGGCCACGGCCTCGCCGCGCTCGGGCTGGTTCGGGCGACGCTGGACCTCGATCTGGTCGCGGAGTCCGGAGCGCAAGATGAGATCCTCGAGTGGATGGAGGGCCTCGGATACGAGACGCTGTATCGCTCCCCGGGATACTCGAATCACCTGCACCCCGATCCACGGCGGGGACGCGTGGACTTCGTGTACGTCCGGGGTGAGACGGCCGACCGCCTGTTCGCTGAGGCCCGCACTCTCGAGGGTCCCGGTGGAGTGGAGATCCTCGTGCCGCGCCCCGAGCACCTCGCGGCGATGAAGATCCAGGCCATGAGGAACGACCCGTCGCGGAGGTTGCACGAGTTGGCCGACATCCAGTTCCTGCTTGAACTTCCGGGTGTGGAACGGGAGCTCATCCGGAGCTACTTCGAGCGCTACGGGATGGAGGAGGAGCTCGATGAGCTCGGCTGAGACCGACCGGTTCGATCTCGATGTGGCCCTCCCCACGACACCCCGTGACCTCGAGGCTCAGCGCCGGCTCCGGCAGGTCGCGACGGACGATCCGTGGGGTGGGATGCAGCGGCTCCACGATGGCCTTCCACCCGGCGCACGCGCACCCCGCCGGCGGACGGCCCGCGGCTGGCCTCCCTTCGAGCTGTGAGGGCGACGAGCCATCTTCCGGGACGCCTGGCACCTCATGCTGCTGCACTCGCCTGTAGGCCCCAGGCCCCGGGCCCGCCGGCGTCGCGCTCGAAGAGGTAGACGATGCCGGGGCTGGCGAGCGACTCCGAGGCGACCGCCGCGCGATCGCCGTCCCGGGCGACCGACGAGCCGAACTCCTGGATCACCTCGGCCCCCGCGGGGACCAGCTTGACGATGCCGGCGGCGGCCGAGGTCGCGGCGGCGAACAAGGCGGCCAGGGCGATCGTAAGGGCCAAGCCTCGCGCGTCTCGATCCATGACGTCCCTCCCTGCCCTGCACTCGAGTCGAGTGTACTCGCACCCGCGGGTGGGAGCTGGCGAACCCGGACTGCTACCAGGTCGACCCGCCCCACGATGACTCGAAGGAGGACTGCCCGACGGGTGCCATGATCGGCTACACGGACCTCGAGGAGTGGCTCCACTTCCGGGCTCGGGACCTCGAAGACCGGATTCAGTTCGCCGACGAGTTCGAGGACTGGCTGACGCCGGCCCCAGTCACGGAATGGACCTTCGACGGCAATGCCTCCTGGAGCGAGAGCCAGGGGTATCTCGACGGCACCCTCGGCGAATCGGTCTCGACCTCCCAGGCCCTCGGCGAGCCGGCCTACGCCGGCTGTGCCGACTGCAACGACAACGGCAAGGGTCTCACCGTCGAGGCCACGGTCCAGGCCCGCCAGACCGCCCCGGGCGTCACCGGCGCCCACGTCTGGGTCGCGGGCTGGCACGCCGACGGCGACAACTTCGTCAAGTTCCGCATCCTGCCCTTCGGCGGCGCCGGAAACAACGGCCGGGTGATCCAGGAGCAGTTCGTCGGCGGGGTGCTCCAGTGGCGGGTGTGGACCGACTACCCGATCGAGGAGGAGGTCGACTACGATCTCACCCTGGCGCGGCCGCCCGACGGCCTGCCCCAGTTCAGCTTCCGGCTGGAGAAGACGGTGGACGACGGCCTGGTGCCGCCGTTCACCGCGCTGGTCAACGGCGTCGATCCGCCGGCGGGTACCGTTGGGGTCGGAGCCTTCGAGGCGAACGTCCGGGTCGGTCGGATCGCGGCCAACGAGACCCGGGCGACGGGGGTCCAGCCGTAGGGCTGCGCAGGGAGACGGGATGATCGCTCCGAAGAGGAATCGCGACATGGCATCGAAGATCGGCAGAGGGAGCTGGATCCTCCCGGGAGTCGTCGTGCTCCTGGCGTCGTTGCCGGGGGGGCCGGTGCGGGCCGGCGGCTACGAGGGCGACCCGGCCCGGATCGCCGCGGTGGTGACCGGCGAGGTCGACGGGGAGGGCACCTTCGTGCTGGGGCTCCAGCCCGGCCCGGCGATGACGAGGGTGCTGAGGGTCTACTCGCAGCCGAGCCACACGCCGCTGGCGTTCGTCGCCAGCGTCGAGTTCAGCGAGAGCGCCGAGGGCCAGGCCTGGCAGGCGGGGTGGGAAGCCGAGCCCCTGGTGTTCGGCGAGCTCGGGGACCTGAGCGCCGGCGCGCTGACCGCCACGGTGGAGCGTCCGCCGGGCGACACCGGGATCGAGGTATGGGTCTGGGGGCTGTGGCCCGACGGCATCGAGGAGGAGCGGCTGGTGGGGGATGCCGACGTGGGGAGTGGGAGCTTCCGCTTCTTCTCGGCCCCGGGCGATCCCCTCGGGCTGCACACGAGCTGCTGCGGCCAGGCGGACGGGTCGGAGGTCTGCGTGGTGTGCACCACGCCCGCCGTCGCCTGCGAGCCGACTCCGGCCTGTGGGAACTGAGGTCGGGAAGTCTCGCCCGTGAGCCGATGCGCAAGCCGATGAGGGGGGACGACACCATGGAGCTTCTTCGCGACTCGAACCTCGACTCGGGGCCCCTGACGGTTGCGGCGGTCGTCGTGCTGGCGGTGAGCCTGACCTTGGGTGTGGCCGTCACGGCCACTCCGTCCCAGGCAAGTCCGCTGGCGGGCCCGATCGCGGCACCGCTCCCGGCCGGCGAAGCCGGGAGCCATCCTCCCGCCGAAGCCGTGCTCGAACAGGACCTCGGCGGCTGGCTCGGACTGACGCTTCCCGCGGGTCCAGTGCTGGAAACCCCGCGGCAGCCGACCCTCTCGCTGCGGGGTCCGGATCACGTGGCCCGGTTCACGCCCGGGGGCCTGCACGTGTGGCCGCGGGACGCCGGCCAGGGATGGTCGTGGCGCCTGGTCGGGGTCTTCGCGGGCGAGCGCCCGGTGCCCGGGGTGGAGACGGGGCCGGTGACGCCGGTCAAGGGTGGCGGGGGGGTCGTCGAGTACCGGCGGGGCGGGCTGGTGGAACGGTACCGGGGCACGAGCCGGGGCGTCGAGCAGCTCTTCGTTCTCGAGCTGCCCCTGCCCCTGGGGGGAGACGACCTGGTGATCGCCGGCGCGGTGGCGGGCGGCGGTGGCTTCGAGGCTGTCGCGGGGGGCTGGCGCTGGGGCGGCGGCCCGGAACGGGTGGGGCTGGGTCCCGTTGTCGTGCGGGACGCTGCAGGGCGCACGGTACCCGCGCGTTTCACGGTCACCGCGGACAGGACCCGGATCGAGGTCGACGGCGCGGCTTTGTCGACTGCTACCTACCCGGTGACCGTCGACCCCGAGATCGGCGTGGACGACTTCCGGATCAGCTCCATGGGGCCCGATGGAGACAGCTCGTACTTCGGGGGCGCCTCTCAGGTCGTCTACAACTCGGTGCGCCACGAGGTCCTGGTCGTCTGGTTCGGCAACGACGAGCTCTCGGACGGCGACGAGATCTACGGTCAGCGCCTCGACGCGGCCACCGGTGCCGAGGTCGGCATCGACGACTTCAAGATCAGCAGCATGGGGGACGGGGACCCGACCCGCGAGGGCGAACGTCCGAAGGTCGCCTACAACCCGATGGACGACGAGTACCTGGTGGTCTGGTGGGGTGACGAGCTATCGAACGGGGAGAGGGAGATCTCCGGTCAGCGGCTGGCAGGCGACGGAAGGGAGGTGGGCGACGACGACTTCCGGATCAGCATGACGGGTCCGGACGGCGACGCGGGCTGGGTGGCGGGGGACACGGCCGTTGCTCACAATCCCGTCGACAATGAGTACCTGGTGGTGTGGGAGGGGTGCGACACCGTCGAGTGTGAAAAGGAGATCTACGGGCAGCGGCTCGACGGATCGACCGGCGCCGAGGTGGGCGAGGACGACTTCCGGATCAGCGACATGGGTCCGGACGAGGACCTGATGTTCCAGGCGCATGACCCCGAGGTGGTCTACAACCCGACGCACCACGAGTACCTGGTGATCTGGCACGGCAACGAGGTGGCCGGGAAGGACGAGCAGGAGGTCTACGGCCAGCGTCTCGACGCGGCGACCGGCGCCGAGCTGGGGGCCAACGACTTCCCGATCTCCGCCAACTTCGGCGACGCCGAGCGCCTGGCGGTGGCCTACAACCCCGACGAAGACCTCTACCTGGTAGTCTGGGACGGCACGACGTTCGGGAAGGACCCCAACAACGAGGTGTACGGCCAGCTCCTGGACGGCGCCACCGGGGCCGAGGTCGGCACCGACGACTTCCTGATCAGCAACATGGGCCCGCCGGCGGACTTCGACGGCGAGCTGGCCGGCCAGGACGCCCACGTGACCTACGGTTCCGGTGACGGCGAGTTTCTGGTGGTCTGGGACGGTCGCGATACGCCGGGCTCGCGTGAGGACGAGGTCTACGGCCAGCGCCTCGACGGCGCGACAGCGGCCGAGGTGGGGGCCAACGACTTCCGGCTGACCCGGGCGGGGCCGGACGGCGACCCGAACCTCGACGCCTTCAGCCCTGTGGTCGCCTACAACCCGGTAGCCAACGAATATTTCGTGGCCTTCACCGCGGATCCCGAGGTGCCGTTCGACAACGACATCTACGGCCAGCGCTACGCGGCCGGGCTGTTCGAGGACGACTTCGAGGACGAGGAGATCGCGGAGGCGTGGAGGCTCGTCCGCGGCGCCTGGACCGAGGAGCTGGGGCTGCTCGAGGGCACCGCGGAGCCGGCCGGGTCGCGGCGCCTGGCGGCGGCGGTCACCGGGGGCTTCTCCGGCTGCGACCGGTGTCGGGCGACCGTCGTGCTCCAGGTAAGAGAGCCGGCGGCGGCTGGCGGCCCGGAGGCGCCCGCCGCGGCCGCGGCGGTCCTGGGCTGGGTGGCGGCCCCCCGCTCCCACGCGGTGGTGCTCCTCGAGCCGGACGCCGACCAGGTGGTCTTCGCCCAGCGGGAGAACGGTGCCTGGCTCGCCCAC
>CAJQNK010000011.1 GCA_905479655.1 uncultured bacterium
CGCCGGCGCAGCGGCCGCAGGCTGCGCTCGTCGAGCTCGGAGACCACCACTCCCCGAAAGGCGACCCGCCCCTGGTCGGGCTTCTCCAGGCCGTTGAGCTGACGCAGGGTGACGCTCTTGCCGCTGCCGGAGCGGCCGAGGATCACGAAGCACTCCCGCGGCGCCACGTCGAAGTCCAGACCATCGACGACCGCACGACCCCCGTAGCGTTTGACGAGGCCGCGGACAGAGAACGTGGCGGCGGGGTCCAGGGAGTCGGGCGGGCGGTTCATGGGGCCATCGCCGGGGTTCCGGTGCGGGTTCCCGCCTCGATATGCGGAGGAGATTGCGCGCTCCCGCTCGTGCCGGACGTCCACCATCTAGAAGAGGCTGTAGAACAGCTTGGTCAGAAAGAAGTCGGACACCAGGACCATGATCGACGAGAGGACCACCGTGTGGGTGGTCGCACGCCCGACACCGTCGGCTCCCCCCTTCGCTTGAAGCCCATTGTAGCAAGCGATCGTGGTGACGAAGAAGGCGAAAAAGAAGGACTTTCCGACCCCGCTCGCCAGGTCCTCGAGGGTCAGGGCTCCCAGCACGTCGTTCAGGTACAGGCCGGAGGCGACGTCCAGGGTCCCGGTGGAGATCGCCAGACCGCCGAGGATCCCCAGCACATCGCCGAGCACCGTGAGCGCGGGCAACATCGTCAGGGTGGCGACGAGCTTGGGCACGACCAGCTTCTTCACCGGATCCGCGCCCATCGAGCGCAGCGCGTCGATCTGCTCGGTCACCTTCATCGTGCCCAGCTCGGCCGTCATGCCCGCGCCGATGCGTCCCCCGACGATGAGGGCCACCAGGACCGGTCCCAGCTCGCGCACGACCGACTTCGAGACCACGGTGCCCAGGTAGTACTTCACGCCGAGACTCGGCAGGCTGTAGGCGGTCTGCAGCGCCAGGACCATGCCGGTGAACACCGTCGTGATGGCCGCCACGCCCAGCGATCGCACCCCGATCTGCTCCGCCTCACGGATCCACGCGCGCACCTCCCAGGGCCGTTCGAAGAGGCCGCGCAGGGCGCTTCCCGCGAGGAGGCCCAGGCCGCCCGCCTCGACCGCCGCCGAGCGGAGCCTGCCACCTCCGCCGGAGTCGCTCAACCCAGCCCCCCGGCCCGTCCCGGCGCCGCTCGATCGGGTGGCGGGAATCTCCGGAGCGGGGTCCGATACAGTACGAGACGCGTCCCGGCGGGGCCACCCGACGGGTCTCCCTGTCCCGTGTCGAGGGGACCCGCGGCTCGAAGGTGGCCGTGACGGGGCATCGGAGGGATCCTAACCCATGTCCGCAGGCCCGGAACGTCCCAGCCCGTGAGCCGCCCGACCGCTTCCAGCCTCCTCGCCACCTTCACCGGCAACCTGGCCTGGGTGTTGGCGACCGTCGTCTTCGGGTCGCTGGCGATCCTGCTTTCCTGGGTGCCCCCGCGGGGCTCTCTCGTCTTCCGCGTGGCGCAGATCTGGGCCCGGGTGATCCTGGCCGCGAGCTTCGTCCGGGTCGACGTGGAGAGGGAGGAAGGGGGGCGGGCGGCACCGTTCGCCGGCGTCTTCATGGCCAATCACCGGAGCATGTACGACATCCCGGTCCTGCTGGCGACCCTGCCCGGGCAGACCCGGTTCATGGCGAAGAAGGGCCTCTTCCGCATCCCGATCTTCGGTTGGGCCATCGCCCTCGGCGGCTTCATCCCGGTGGACCGCCAGGACCGGAGCACGGCGCGCAAGACCTTCACCGCGGCGGCGGATCGCCTGAGCCACGGGGTCTCGGTCCTGGTCTTCCCGGAGGAGACCCGCTCCCTGGGCCCGTGTCTTCTCCCGTTCCGACCGGGCGGGTTCCTGCTCGCGCTGCGCAGCGGCCTGCCCATCGTGCCCGTGGGATTGGAAGGCACGGGAGAGGTCCGTCCGCGAGGGAGCCTGTGGATCTCGCCGCGGAGGGTCTCGGTGCGCTACGGCGCGCCCGTGCCGACCGCCGAGCGGTCCGTCCGGGACCGGAAGAGCGTCGCCGCGGAGGTCCGATCGAGTGTGGCGCGGCTCTCGGGCCTGCGCGAGGAGCCGGAGCCGGCAGGAGAGCGGACGGCTCCTTCGACGGCTTCCTGAGCCGGACCCGAGGCCTCCGCCACGACCCGGCCTCGCCTTCCCACCGCGTACCCCTCGCCTGGCTGCCCGGCGGGGGATGCGCTACCATCGCGGCTCCCCACGCGGGCATTCAACCGGGAGCTTCGACATGGCAGAGTCACTCGAGCAAAAGATCTGGGACCTCCTGAAGGAGGTTCGGTTCCCCGGCATGAGCCGGGACATCGTCTCCTTCGGTTTCGTCGATCGGGTCGCGGTCGACGGCGGGCACGTCACGGTCGGGCTCACGATCTCGACCCAGAATCCGGCTGCCGGCGAAGAGGTGCGGGAGGCGGTGGAGCGGCGCCTGGCCGAGGTGCCCGA
Source organism: uncultured bacterium (assembly GCA_905479655.1). Classification (GTDB taxonomy): domain Bacteria; phylum Acidobacteriota; class Thermoanaerobaculia; order Multivoradales; family JAHEKO01; genus CAJQNK01. The sequence goes on from CAJQNK010000011.1 coordinate 2,460, forward strand.
GGTCTCCGCCGTGGCGGTCGAGCTCACCGTGCGCCGCCCGGCCGGCCCCGGGGAGGCGGCCCACCAGGCGGTGACCCAGAGCCCCGACCTCATCCCCGAGGTCCGGAGCGTCGTGGCGGTGGCGAGCGGCAAGGGGGGCGTCGGCAAGTCGACCGTCGCCGCCAACCTGGCGATCTCCCTGGCGAAGGCCGGCCAGCGGGTCGGCATCCTCGACGCGGACATCTACGGCCCCTCGATGCCGATGATGTTCGGTATCACCGAGCGACCCCGGGTGGAGGACGACCGGCTCGTGCCCTTCGAGCGTCACGGCGTCAAGGTCATGTCCCTCGGGTTCATCCTGGACGTGGATACCCCGGTGATCTGGCGCGGGCCGATGGTGATGAAGGCCATCGAGCAGATGCTCGGAGACGTCGACTGGGGGCCGCTGGACACCATGGTCGTCGATCTGCCACCGGGCACCGGCGACGCGCAGCTGACTATCTCCCAGCGTGTGCCCCTGTCGGGTGCGGTGATCGTCACGACCCCGCAGGACATCGCCCTGATCGACGCGCGCAAGGGCCTCGCCATGTTCCGCAAGGTGAACGTGCCGGTGTTCGGCATCATCGAGAACATGTCGACCTTCGTCTGCCCCCACTGCGGACAGACGACGAACGTCTTCAAGCGTGGTGGCGGGGAGAGGACGGCGGAGCTCCTCGAGTGCGAGTTCCTCGGCCGGCTGCCGCTGGACCCCGCGGTGGTCGAGGGCGGCGACTCCGGCGTTCCGATCGTGGTCGCGGATCCCGAAGGTCCGCACGCCACGGCTTTCGGCCGCATCGCGGCGGCGGTGATCGCCGAGGTCGCCCGCCGCCAGGGCTCCCAGTCCAAGCTGTCGATCTTCTGAACCCGGGCATGTCCGTCGCCGTCATCGCGGACGCCCACCTGGGAGGACCGGGCGGTCCCGCCGGCCCGCTGGTCGAGCAGCTTCGGGCCCTGCCGGACCAGGGGTGTCGGCGGCTCGTCCTGTTGGGCGACCTGTTCCACGTCTGGGTGGCGCTGCCTTCGTTCGAGACGCCGGAGGTCGCCTCCGTCCTGCGCTCGGTCGAGAGCCTCCGGGAGCGGGGGGTGGTCGTGGACTACGTCGAGGGCAACCGTGACTTCTTCGTCACCGAGGGGCCCTACGGCCGGTGTTTCGACCGGGCGGCCCTGGAGCTCGAGATCGAGGCCGGCAGCCGGCGGGTCCTGGCCGTCCACGGCGATGGGCTCAACGACAGAGATCGGTTCTACCGGTTCTGGCGCTGGTTGTCGAAGAGCGCCGCGAGCCGCTGGGGGATGGCCCACCTGCCGCGGCGTCTCGCGCGGACCCTGATCGACCGCACCGAGAGAGGCCTGTCGCGGACCAATTTCAAGCACAAGAGCTCGATCCCCGAGGCGGTGATCCGGCGCTACGGCGAGCGTCGGCTGGCGGAGGGGTTCGACACGATGATCCTGGGCCACTTCCACGAGCCTCGGAGTTGGCAGGTCGAGGGCGGTGAGATCCGACTGCTGGACGCCTGGTTCCGGTCGCGTCGCGTGGAGTGGCTGCGGTGAGGCGGCGATCCGGCCTGTCGGCGGCCGTAACGAACGTGGGTGCGGTAGGCACTGAGGGTCGGAGGGTGGCGTGGACGGCGGCCGCCTTCGACCCGGAGTCACGAAACGACCGATCGGGACGGCGAGACACTCGCGTCCCCGGAGAGCCCCGATGACCCCCGACCTCCCATCTCCGAAGGACCCCTATCCGATTCCCCACGGCGCGGTGGCTCGTGGCTCGGTGCGGGTGCCGTCATCGAAGAGCATGACCCATCGCGTCCTCGCTCTGTGCCTGCTCTCGGGTCGTCCCGCGGTGGTGCACGGGCGTCTCCGGGCGGAGGACACCGATCTCTTCCTGGCCGCGCTGACCGGGCTGGGCTGGGAGGTGCGGGAGTCGGGGGAGCAGGTACGGCTCGAGCCACCCGGGTCCCCCGTCGCGGGAGGGAGGGTGGACTGTGGGAATGCGGGGACGCTCTATCGGTTCCTCGTGGCGATTCTCTCCGCCGTTCCGGGTCTCTGGCGCCTGGATGGCAAGCCGAGGCTGCGGGAACGTCCGGTCGGGGCCCTCCTCCGGGCGCTCGAGACCCTCGGCGCGCGGATCGAGTGCCACGACCGGCCGGGCTACGCCCCGCTCACGATCCACGGCGGGACGCTGCGCGGGGGGCGCACCGTTCTGGATGCCAGCGAGTCCAGCCAGTACGTCTCCGCCATCCTGCTGGCGGGCCTCCGGGCTCGTGAGGCCGTGGAGCTGGAGGTGGAGTCGGCCGTCTCGGCGCCGTACATCGACCTGACGGTCGCCGCCATTCGGCGGTTCGGCGGTCGGGTCGACATCGAGCCTCCGCTCTATCGGGTGGTGCCCTCGAGCCTCCAGGGTGGCTCGCATGCGGTGGAGGGGGACTACTCCGCGGCCGCCTACCCGGCGGCCGCCGCGGCGCTCACCGGGGGCCGGGTTCTCCTGTCCGGGTTGGAGCGCGACTCCGCCCAGGGAGACCGGGGCTTCCTCGGAGTCCTGGAGCGCATGGGCGCCCGCGTCACCTGGCGTGGGGACGAGGTCGAGGTCGAGGGCTCCGGCGCGCTACGGGCCCTCGACCTCGACTTCGGCTCCATGCCCGACCAGGTGCCGACCTTCGCAGCCCTCGCGCCCTTCGCGTCGGGCGTCTCGCGGGTCACCGGGGTTCCCCACCTGCGGATCAAGGAGAGCGACCGGCTGGCCGTGATGGCCCGGGAGCTGCGTCGTGCCGGGGTGCCGGTCGAGGAGGAGCCCGACGGCCTGGTGGTGCCCGGCGTGTGGGCCGAGGGTCGCCCACCCGAGGGTCGGATCGTCGTCGATCCCGAAGACGATCACCGGATTGCGATGAGCCTGAGCCTCACGGGTCTGCGGCGGCCCGGGATCGAGATCGGGGACCCGGGGGTCGTGGCGAAGTCCTATCCGGGTTACTGGGTCGACTTCGAGACCCTGGTGGGGGGATGAGCGACGGCGGAGCGAACGGGCACTCGGTCTCCATCGTCGGTCGCAGCCCGGCGCTGAGGTCGGTCCTCGAGCGCCTCGACCGCTTGGCGCGAAGCGAGCTGCCGGTCCTGATTCTCGGTGAGACCGGAACCGGCAAGGAGCTCGCGGCGCGGCGCGTGCACTCGCTCAGCCGGCGGCAGGGGAGTGCGTTCCTGCCGGTCAACTGCGCAGCGCTCTCGGAGACGCTGATTCTCTCGGACCTCTTCGGGCACGTCCGCGGCGCCTTCACCGGCGCGGACCGGGACCGGCCCGGGGTGTTCGAGGCCGCCCGCGGAGGCACGGTGTTCCTCGACGAGGTCGGAGATCTTCCGATGGCCGCGCAGGGCATGCTCCTGCGCGTCCTTCAGGAGGGCGAGATCCGGCGCCTCGGGGAGAGTCGACCGCGCAGGGTCGACGTTCGTATCGTTGCCGCGACCCATCGTCATCTGGAGAAGCGGGTCGACGAGGGCCGATTCCGGGGCGACCTCCTCTTCCGGCTGAAGGTCGGCACCGTGGAGCTCCCGCCGCTGCGCGAGCGGGGACGCGACATCCTCCTGTTGGCCGACCACTTTCTCGCGCGCCAACCCGGCGGAGCGCGTCTGTCGTGGAGCGCGGACGCGCAGCGCAAGCTCCTGGGCTGTCCCTGGCCCGGCAACGTGCGACAGCTCGAGGGCGCGGTCGCCGTCGCGGTGGCCCTGGCCGATGGGCGACGCATCGAGGCCCGTCACCTCGAGCTGCCGGAGTCGCGACCCGTGGAGGGCCGCGGCTACCGTCAACAGGTCGAGGCGCTACGACGCCGACTGGTCACGGAGGCGCTCGACGCGGCCCGCGGAAATCGTGCCGAGGCGGCGCGGCGCCTGGGTCTGAGCCGCCAGGCGATGAGCTATCTGGCGGGCCGGTTCGGGCTGTGAACGGGGGGCGGCCGAGTTGCCGAGCTGCGAGAGGTTGACGGGATGGACGGGATGGACGGGATGGACGGGGGGACGGGAGGAGGTCGCCGGGGCGTGTTCTGTGGCGGCCTCGGGCCTGATACTTTCACCGGCCATGACCTCCTACAGCCTCCGCCGACTCGGCCAGGCCCTGCCGGTGGTCTTCCTCGTCTCGACGCTGGTCTTCTCGCTGATCCACCTGATCCCCGGGGACCCCGTGGAGATGATGCTCGGCGACGGAGCCCAGCCGGCCGAGGTGGAGGCTCTGCGGGAGAGATTGGGGCTCGATCGGCCGATGGGCGAGCAGTACGCCTCCTACATGATCGGCCTGGTGCGGGGCGATCTCGGCCGGTCCCTGCACTTCGACCGTCCCGTGACGGAGCTCCTCCTGGAGCACTATCCCGCGACGCTGGAGCTGGCGCTGGCCGCCATGTTGGTGGCCCTCGGGGTCTCCCTGCCGCTGGGAATCCTGGCGGCCCTGCGCAGGGACCGGGCCCTCGATCACACCTCGCGTTTCTTCTCCCTGCTCGGCGTCTCGATCCCCAACTTCTGGCTCGGTCCGGTGCTGATTCTCGTGTTCGCGATCCAGCTCGATCTGTTTCCCGTCTCCGGCCGCTCGGGCCTCGCGAGCCTGGTGCTCCCGGCGATCACGCTGGGCACGGCGCTCGCGGGTCTGCTGACGCGCATGGTGCGGACCTCTCTGGCGGAGGAGTTGGACCGCGCCTATCTGACGACGGCGAGGGCGAAGGGGCTCAGCCGGGCGCGCGCGCTGGTGCGTCACGCGTTGAAGAACGCTCTCGTCCCGGTGGTCACCGTGGTCGGGCTGCAGTTCGGCGCCCTCCTGACCGGCGCGATCATCACCGAGACCATCTTTTCGTGGCCGGGACTCGGCCGACTGATCATCCAGGCGATCCGTTTGCGGGACTACCCTCTGGTCCAGGGAGGAGTGCTGCTCATCGCGCTGACCTACGTGCTGCTCAACCTGGTCACCGATCTGGTCTACGCCACCCTCGATCCGAGGATCCGCTATGAGTAGTCGGCACCGGGTCGCCGCGGCATCGTCCGGTAGCCCGCTCGCGGGCCGGATCGGCGGGGCGATCGTCGTCCTGGTGATCCTGGCCGCACTGTTCGCGCCCTGGATCGCGCCCCGCGACCCTCAGCGGCAGATCCTCGAGCGGCGTCTGGAGACCCCGTCCCTCGAGCACCCGCTCGGTCTGGACGAACTCGGACGAGACATCGCCTCGCGACTGCTGTACGGAGCCCGGGTCTCTCTGGGGGTCGGCCTCGCGGTCGTCGGGTTCGCGGGCCTGCTGGGTACGCTGATCGGCGCCCTGGCCGGCTTCGTCGGGGGTCGTCTGGACACGATTGCCATGAGGATCACCGACGTGTTCTTCGCGTTCCCGGGAATCCTCCTCGCCATCGCGATGGTCGCGGTCCTGGGGCCGGCCCTCGAGCATCTGGTGTTCGCCCTCGTCACCATCGGTTGGGTGGGGTACGCCCGTCTGGTGCGCGGACAGGTCCTCCAGATCCGAGAGCAGGAGTTCGTCGCCTCGGCGCGGTCCGTGGGGGTTCCGCCCGCCCGGATCCTGGTGCGCCATGTCCTGCCCAACGTCCTGCCGGCGCTGACCGTGCAGGCGAGTCTCGGGATGGCGGGGGCCATTCTCGCGGAGGCCAGCCTGTCCTTTCTCGGCCTCGGAATTCAACCGCCGACGCCATCCTGGGGCGCCATGATCAACGCGGGGCGCTCGCACCTTTTGGACGCGCCGCATCTGACGCTTTTCCCCGGTCTGGCCATCCTGGTGACGGTCATGGGGCTGAACTTCCTGGGAGACGCCCTCGTCGAGCTTCTGGACCCCAGGAGGCAGCGAGGGGGCGATGGCGGTCGCGCTACGCCGTGATGCTGCCCGGACGCGGGGCGTGGGACCCGCCGAGCCCTCGCCGACTCCCGATCTTGCGTTGGTCTTGGGGGGTCGCCGTACTATTGGGATGCGATTCGCTGGAAGGTCGAGGCCCCCGGGAGCCGCCCCGGCCGGGCCGGGCGGCGGGTTGGAGGCGGTCTGGTCGTGGGTGTGCAGCCGGTAGTTGACATGGCATTCCTGAGGGTCGATAATAAAGGTATTGCGTTATTATCTGTTGTCATGCAGTCCGATTCAGAATCGAGAAGGAGAGTTCGAAACGATGGCCACTCAGAACAAGCAGCTCTTGACCCTGACGGAGGTTTCCGAAAAGACAGGCATCTCGATGCCGACTCTGCAGCGCTACAAGAAAGCGCATCAGAGTCGGATTCCCTCCGTCGGGAAGGGGCGTCGTCAGCGCTATCCTGAAGATGCGCTGCCGGTGTTCGAGGAGATCAAGGCCGAGAACATGGCCCGCCGCGGCCGGCCGCCGAAGAGTGCCGAGGCCAAGCAGAAGAGGAAGGTGCGGGTCGCGAAGGCGAAGGCCGCGTCCAAGCCGACCAGCAAGGCCGCCAAGGCTCCGTCCGACGGTGCGTCCGACGGTCTCCTGAGCCTGGCCGAGATCGGTCGGGCGACAGGGATCTCGTACCCGACCCTCCTGCGCTATGTCCGCCTCCACCTCGACTCCATCCCGCACGAGGGCAGGGGTCGCAAGCGGCGTTACAAGCCGGAGGCCGTCGAGGTCTTCGAGCGTCTGCGCGCATCCAGCAAGCGGGGGCGCAAGCCCAAGAGCGAGACCGCCAAGGCGGCCGAGAAGAAGGGCGGGAAGGCGAAGGCGTCGAGCGGCGTGGACGCTCGATTGCGTGCCATCGAGAAGGCCCAGAGCGACCTCGGCAAACAGATCAGGAATCTGGTCGCCAAGCTCGACAGGCCGATCAAGGTGACTCTGTCGAGGCGCTGATCTAGCCTGCCCTTGTCACCCGAGGTGGTCCCAGCCCTCGGGTGACAGGGTCTCCGTGCGCCCGCGGAGCGAGAGGGCAGCACCGGCGCCCTCCACGATCCTGCCGATGGCGCGGACGCTCGCCGATCGTGGCGGTCGGGCACCCGCGGGCAGGGTGAAGAGCAGGACGTAGTCTTCGCCGCCGTGGAGTGCGAGGCGGAGTGGGTCCCGATCGAGGGCGCGGGCGAGCGCCTCGTGTCCCGGCGCCAGGGGCAGCCGGTCCATCTCGACCACGGCGCCCACACCACTGGCCCGACACAGCCGGTCGAGGTCCCGACTCAGGCCGTCGGAGAGGTCGATCGCGGCGACCCGTCGGCGTCGGCCCAGCTCCACGCCGAGCCGCGTGGCGGGTTCGGGTCGCAGGTGCCGCCGAACGGCCGCGAGGGCGGCGCGTCCGGCGTCGGCGTCCAGGCGGAGCCGCGGCGGTAGAGAGCTGTGCTCCGGCGTCATCCGAGCGCCTCGAGCGACCAGCTCGCGACCGATCGCCGACTCTCCGAGGGTTCCCGAGAGCCACAGTCCGTCGCCCGGACGCGCCGCTTCCCGCCGCAGCCACCGGCCCCGGGGCGGGCGCTCACCGATCAGCGTCAGGCTCAGGTGGAGACGCTCGGAGCGAGCCAGGTCGCCCCCGGAGAGCTCGACGCCGTGGCGTTCGCAAGCCGCGGCCAGGGACCGCAGGAGGGCTCGCCGGTCCGTCGTCGGGGGGCCGGCGAAGGCCAGGAAGGCCCACCGGGGTGTAGCGCCGACCGCCGCCAGGTCCGACAGGTTGACGGCCAGGAGACGCTCGGCGACGACGGCCGGGTGAAGGTCGGGGACGAAGTGCACCCCTTCGATCTGGTGGTCGACGGTGACGGCCCGCTCGCGGCCCGCCGGCAGGAAGGCGGCGTCGTCTCCGATCCGGCTCTGTGGATCCAGGGTCCGGAGCCAGGCTACGAGGCCATTCTCGTCGAGGGTCTCAGGGGCCACCTCGGGCGACCTCCCGTGTCGGCGCGGCCGGGTTCACGGCCGCTTTCCGCGACCGCGTGCCGTGGCCTCCCGATCGGTCAAGCCGGAGCCTCGGCCGGCCCGCCGACGGAGCAGCGCGATCTCGAGCACCTCGTCGACGCTCTCGACCCAGCGCATCCGGAGCCCCTTGCGGAGCTCGGGTGGGATCTCGCCGATGTCCCGCCGGTTCAGGGAGGGTAGGACGATCTCGCGCAACCCCGCCTGGCGCGCGGCGAGCACCTTCTCCTTCAGCCCGCCCACGGCGAGGACGTCTCCGCGCAGGGTGATCTCGCCGGTCATGGCGACTTTCCTCCGCACGGCGCGGCCGGTGACGACGGACGCCAGGGCCGTCGCGATGGTGATCCCTGCGGAGGGGCCGTCTTTGGGAATGGAGCCGGCCGGGGCGTGGATGTGCAGGTCGTGCCGAGCGAAGAAGTCGGTCGGAAGGCCGTTGCGGTCGCAGTAGCCGCGGGTGAAGCTGAGCGCGGCCTGCGCCGACTCCCGCATCACCTCCCCCAGCCGGCCAGTCAGCAGCAGCTCGCCCTTGCCGGGGACGGCCATGGCCTCGATGAACAGCAGGTCGCCTCCCGCCGCGGTCCAGGCCAGGCCCGTGGCCACTCCCACCCGATCGCGCTCGAGGAGATCATCCGCGGCGAAGCGCGGCGGCCCCAGGAGCTTCTCCAGCTGGCGCTCTCCGACCTCGATCCTGCGCCGTCGTCCCCCGGCGATCTGGACGGCGGCCTTGCGACAGATCCGGGCGAGCTCCCGTTCGAGATTTCGCAGACCCGCCTCCCGCGTGTAGTCGTCCACGACCCGGCGCAGCGCCTCCGGCGAGATGGTGAGGCGGCCCTTGTCGAGGCCGTGCTCCCGGATCTGTTTGGGCAGGAGGTGGCGACCGGCGATCGCCAGCTTCTCCTCCGTGGTGTAGCCCGAGAGGCGGAGCACCTCCAGGCGGTCGAGGAAGGCCGGCTGGATCGGATCGGTGAGGTTGGCCGTGGCGATGAAGAGGACCCGGGAGAGGTCGTAGTCGACGCCGAGATAGTGATCTCGGAAGGCCGAGTTCTGCTCCGGATCGAGGACCTCGAGGAGGGCCGACGAGGGGTCGCCGCGGAAGTCGGCGCCGAGCTTGTCGATCTCGTCGAGCATGAACACCGGGTTGCTGGTTCCCGCATGGTGGATCCCCTGGAGGATCCGGCCTGGCAGGGCGCCGACATAGGTCCGTCGATGTCCCCGGATCTCCGCTTCGTCGCGCACGCCGCCCAGGGAGATGCGGGCGAACTCGCGATCCAGGGCCCGGGCGATCGACCGTCCGAGGGAGGTCTTGCCGACGCCGGGAGGGCCGACGAAGCACAGAATGGGCCCGCGTGACGCCGGGTTGAGCTTGCGCACCGCCAGGACCTCGAGGATCCTCTCTTTGACCGGCTCGAGGTCGTAGTGGTCCTCGTCCAGGATCGTCCGGGCGCTCTCCAGGTCGAGACGGTCCTCGCTCGTCCGCTCCCAGGGCAGTCCGGTGAGCCACTCCAGATGACCCCGGATCAGGGCCGTCTCGGCGCTGTCGGGGTGCGACCGCTCCAGACGCCGGACCTGTCGTTGCAGCTCCTCCCTGGCATCGTCCGAGAGTCCCCGCTCGTCGGCCTGACGCCGGTAGCCGGCGATCTCCGCCGCGAGATCGTCGCCTTCGCCGAGCTCTTCCTGGATGGCGCGGAGCTGCTGCCGCAGAAAGTACTCCCGCTGACTCCGGTCCATCTCGTCGCGTGCGTGGATCGACAGTTCCTGCTGCACCGTCAGCAGCTGGATCTCCCGCGCCAGCAGGTCGTTCACCCGGCGCAGGCGCTCCCCCGGGTCCAGGGTCTCCAGGATCTCCTGCGCGGTGACCGCCGAGAGCTCGAGGTTGCTCGCGACCAGGTCCGCAAGACGACCGGCGTCGTCGACCTGCCCGCTGATCATCAGGACCTCCGGCGACAGCTGGCGGCCGAGGCTCGCCACCTTCTCGACCCCGTCACGCACGCTGCGGAAGAGGGCCTCGGCCTCCAGGGAGCGCTCCTCGACCACCGTCTCGTCCAGCGGGTGGATCTGGGCCTGGAGGAACGGCTCCACCTGGCTCATGTGCTCGACGCGGGCGCGGCTGAGACCCTGGACCAGGATCCGCAGGCGGCCGTCCGGGAGCTTGAGCATCCGCATGATGACCGCGACGGTGCCGATCTCGTGCAGGTCGTCGATGCCGGGCTCCTCCGCGTTGCCCTCCCGTTGCGAAACGAGCAGCACGAAGCGGCCGTCGGCGAGTGCGCGATCCACGGCCAGGGCGTTCCTCTCCTCACCGATCGAGAGAGGCAGGATCGTGTACGGGAAGACGACCGTCTCCTTCAGGGGAAGGACCGGCAGAAGATCCGGGATCGACAGCCCTTCGTCGCCCGTCAGGTCGTCGATGTTGCGCAAGAGAGCTCCGTCAGTTGCGGTGATGGAGGAGGCCCTTGAGCTCCTCCATGAAGGACTCGATGTCCTCGAACTTCCGGTAGACGGAGGCGAAGCGGACGTAGGCCACCTGGTCGAGTTGCCGCAGACGCTCCATCACCTCGGCGCCGATCGCCTGGGTCGAGATCTCGCGCTCCTCGCTTTCCTGCAGCAGATTCTCGACCGCGGTCACGACCTCCTCGAGGCTCTTCGCCGGGACCGGCCGCTTCTCGCACGCCTTGCGCAGACCGTCCATGAGCTTCCGGCGATCGAAGGTCTGGCGGGTGCCGTCGTTCTTGATCACCATGTAGGGGATGTCCTCGATGGCCTCGTAGGTCGTGAAGCGACGATCGCAGGCCAGGCACTCCCGCCGTCGACGGATGGTGTGTCCGTCGCGGCTCTCCCGCGAGTCCACGACCCGGTCGTCGTTCTCCGAACAGAACGGGCACCTCACGGAGCACTCCCCCGGAGTTCCCGGCCGGCGCCGACGGAGGTTGTCGCCCGGCGCCGCGACCGGCGGGACCCGACACCGAGCAGGAGCATCTGTCGAGATCACTCCTCGGAGTCGAGGTCGATGTGGAGCCTGAGCGAGATCGGCGTCGGTCGGTGGTCGTCTCCGACTTCGAGATCCAGGCTCGGGATCACCTCGCTGACCTGCCTCGTGGAGTCCTCCAGTTGCAGGCTGAAGGAGAAACGCCGGGCGCTCTCTAGCTCGTCACGGCTCAGGTTCATGCGAATCTCGCGGGAGATCTCGCGATGTCCGTTGGGCTGGCGCTCGGCGCGTGGACGGATACCGTGCAGCGTCCTCTGGCGGATCTGCTCGAACTCCTCGAGAGCCGCCTGGACGCGGCTGCGCTTCGGCGGGCGGTCGCCCCGCGTCTCCACGCTCCGCTCGGGCGGCGCGACCGGGGCGGCCGTGGCGACGGAGGTCGCCGGCTTCTCGCTCTCCGATCCCGCCAGTCGGGCGGCGGCTACGGCGTGGCGACGTCGGCGCGGCTCCCGGTTGGGCTCGGCGATGCGCTCGCGCAGTGATCGCAGGGTCAGCTTCGAGACCGCCTTCAACGTCTCGAAGACGCCGAGGCCGGTGACGGCCGAGGCCTCGAACGACGGCCAGCCGCCGGTGTTCAGGCTCTCGTCCAGCTCCTCGACGCTGCGGATGTCGGGGAGGTCGCGCTTGTTGTACTGGAGGACCAGCGGGATGGTCCCCGTCGTGAGATCGAGCTCGGCGAGGTTCTCCTCGAGGTTGCGAAAGGAGTCCAGGTTCGCCTGCGCCATCGGGCGCTGGGAGTCCGCGACGAACACCACGCCGTCCACGCCCTTGAGGACCAACTTGCGGGTGGTGTTGTAGAACACCTGGCCGGGCACGGTGTACAGCTGGATGCGGGTGCGGAAGCCGCCGATCGAGCCCACCTCGATCGGCAGGAGGTCGAAGAACAGCGTCCGATCCGCCTCGGTCTCCAGGAGCACCATCTCGCCTCGGGAGCCCGAGCTCGTGTGGTCGTAGATGTATTGCAGGTTGGTGGTCTTGCCGCCCAGCCCAGGGCCGTAGTAGACGACCTTGGCGGTCATCTGCATCGTGCTGTAGTTGAAAGCGACCATCGCTGGGAGTCGTGGCTTTCCGTCTCGTTCTCGGAACAGGAACTCCGGTCGGCATCGGCCCGCCGGTTCCGGAGGATCAATCAGCGTAACACCGGGCTGCGGGGGGGTCAAGAAACCCTGTTCTGACGGCAACTTACGAGTTACGAGAGTCACTCCCGGAAGGCTCCGCCCGCCCCCGCGGCGAACGCGAACCGAGGCTGCGCCGCAGCCGCTCCCGACCCTCGACCTGGCTGGCCGGGGCGCTCGCCCGGACCTGTCGCAGGGTCTCCAGCGCCACGGCCTCGACCGTCGCCGCGAGCTCCGGCAGGACCTCCCGGAGAATCCCGAGTTGTGCCTCGACCGTCTCGGCCTCGCCCCGACTCACCGGCCCGGTGATCGCCTCCGCGGGCGTCGAGACGCGGCCGGCGGCCTCGACGGCGCCGCGCGCCAGCTCGACGTAGCCGCCCACGACCTCGGCCGGCAGATCGGCGGCCCGGGCGATCGCGGCCGCCACCGCCAGGAGCGTCGTGACGCCGCCCGCCGCGAGAGAGGCGGCGAGGTGGTAGAGGGGCCGCTTCGGTGCGGGCACGACGCCGCTCCGGGCCGCCCAGGCCGAGGCCAAGCGGCGTCCGAGCTCGATCGCCTCGGGGTCGCCGTCGAGGGCCAGGAAGATCCCGTCGGCCTCGGCCAGGCCCGCGGCGGCCCGGGGGAACGCCTTGAGCGGATGCAGGGTTCCGACCCGCGTCCCCCCGGCGCGCAGAGGCTCCAGGACCTCGGCGCCCGACCCCCCGGCGGTATGCAGGGCGCAGTCGGCCTGCGGGCGCAGCGCGAGGCTGCGTGCCAGCGGCTCGAGGGCCGGCTCCGGGACGGCCAGCAGTAGGAGGTCCAGTCCTTCGCTCGACAGATCCGAGGCAGCGCACGGTTGCGCGCCGAGCTCCCGCGCCAGGGAGTCGGCGCCGCTCGCCCGCGAAGCCGCGACCCAGGTCAACGTCGCGCCTCGAGCGGTCGCCCAGCGCGCCAGGCTCGTGCCGACGCGACCGGGGCCCACGAGGGCGACGCGGAGGTCCGAGAGGGGCACGGGAGGGACGATAGCGCACGGCGGGCCACGACTCCGGCGGCGACCGTCTCCCGTTCGGCGCCCGGGGCTCCCCGATCGACGAGGTTCCGCGGGTCCGTGGGTTGGTAAGATCCGCTCCGAGGATCGATCATGACGAAGGCTCCCGAAGCGAAGGTCCCCCCGAAAGGCCCGCTCTCCGATGATGGGCTGTCGCCCAGGCACCGCGAGGTCCTCAAGGACGTGATCCGCACCTTCATCGCCTCGGGTGAGCCCGTGAGCTCCCGGGCCGTGGCCAAGACCCATGCCGAGGGCCTCTCCTCGGCGACCATCCGGAACGTGATGGCGGACCTGGAGGAGGTGGGGCTCCTGCGTCAGCCGCACACGTCGGCCGGCCGCGTGCCGACCCGCAGGGCCTACCATCTGTACATCGACTCCCTGATGGGACCCTCGTCGGTGTCGGCGCGCGAACGGCGTTACATCCGCGAGAGTCTCGAGCCCGCCGATTCGGAGCGGCTCATGGGAACCGCCAGCCACCTGCTGAGCGAGCTGTCACACCAGATCGGCATCGTCATGACTCCCGCCGTCGGCGAGACGGTGCTCCGGGCGGTGGATCTGGTTCCCCTCATGGGCTCCCGGGTGCTCTGCGTGGTCGTCTCGGCGACGGGGTTCGTGGACAACAAGGTGATCGACACCGGCTGTCGGATGGGGCGCGAGGAGCTGATCCGGATTTCCAACTACCTGACCCGACACTTCGGTGGGCTGACCCTGCGGGAGATCCGCTCCCGCATCCTGGAGCTCATGTCGGAGGAGCGGGCCAAGATGGATCGGTTGCTGGCGAACGCGATCCTGGTCGCGGGCCAGGCCCTGAGGGACGGTCCCGATCCCAACCTGCTGGTGGAGGGCACGTCGGCCATGCTGCGGCTCCCGGAGCTGGCGGACGTCGAGAGGGTCCGGCGCCTGCTGGACACCTTCAGCGACAAGGCGGCGTTGGTCACCATCCTCAACCAGCTCATCGACGGCCGGGGGGTCCGGGTGCTCATCGGCGACGACAGCAACGTAACCTCCGACCTCGACTTCAGCCTGGTGGCCACGCGCTACGGGGTGGGAGATCGCACCCTGGGGACGCTGGGGATCTTCGGGCCGTCACGGATGGAGTATCAACGGGTGGTGCCGCTCGTCCACTACCTCGGGGACGCGGTGAGCCGGGCGCTGGAGCTGGTGTACGACGAGGGAGACATGAACGACAGGGGGCAGGGATGACGGACGACAGACGGAGCCCGGACTCGACGGAAGGGTCCGACGAGTACGAGCTCGAGGTCGAGGAGATCGACGGGGACGTGGAGTCGGCCCTCGAGGAGGCTCTCCGCGCGGTGGAGGACGGAGAGAGGCGGAGTGTGCCGGACCGCGAGCAGGAGGGTGTCGACGGGGAGGGGGGCGCCGGCAGCGAGGTCGGCGATCTCCGCTCGGAGATCGCCGAGCTGCGCGACCGGTCGATGCGGACCCTCGCCGACTTCGACAACTACCGCAAGCGGATGCAGCGCGAGCGCGCGGACGAGCGGCGCTTCGCCACGTTCGAGGTGTTGAGGGAGTTCCTGGATGTCATCGACAATCTGGAGCGGGCGCTCCAGTCCGGCGGCTCGTTCGACGACCTGAAGGTCGGTGTCGAGATGATCCATCGTCAGATGGACGAGCTCCTCCGTCGGCACGGCGTCCTGGCCGTCGAGGCCGTCGGCGCTACCTTCGATCCGACGAGGCACGAAGCGGTCCAGAGGCGCGAGACCGACGAGGTGGACGACGTGGTCGTGGAGCGCGAGCTGGCGCGCGGCTATATGATGGACGATCGGCTTCTCCGTCCGGCGATGGTCACCGTGGCCGTTCCGCCGCGGAGCGGCGAGCCCCTGGAGAAGGGGCCCGAAAACGACTGATCGCCAGCTGGTTTCCTCGGCCCGTCCCGGAGATCCAATTCTTTGAGCAAGATCCTGGGCATCGACCTCGGCACGACCAACAGTTGCGTCGCGGTGGTGGACCTCGCGGCCCCGAGGGTGCTCGCGAACCGTGAGGGCAGCCGGACGACGGCGTCGATCGTCGCCTTCGCGGATGCCAGCGAGCGTCTGGTCGGGCAGATCGCCAAGCGCCAGGCCATCACCAATCCCGAGCAGACGATCTACGCCGTGAAGCGTCTGATCGGTCGAAAGTTCGGCGATCCGGACGTCCGGAAGGCGCGGGAGGTGCTCCCCTACGCCCTGGTCGAGGCCGCCAACGGCGACGTGAAGATCCGGGTCGCGGATCGCGAGCACAGCCCGGAGGAGATCTCCGCCTTCATCCTCATGGAGATCAAGGCCTTTGCCGAGGAGGCCCTGGGCGAGGAGATCAGCGAGGCCATCATCACCGTCCCGGCCTACTTCAACGACTCACAACGGCAGGCGACCCGCGACGCGGGACGCATCGCTGGCCTCGAGGTCCTCAGGATCATCAACGAGCCGACGGCGGCAGCGCTGGCCTACGGGGTGGACCGCCTCGGGCAGTCGAAGACGATCGCCGTCTTCGACCTGGGGGGCGGCACCTTCGACGTCTCGATCCTCGAGCTCTCCGACGGCATCTTCGAGGTGAAAGCCACCTCCGGCGACACGTACCTCGGTGGCGAGGACTTCGACCAGCGCCTGATGGACTGGCTGATCTCGGAGTTTCGCTCCGAGACGGGCATCCATCTGCCGGGCGACCGGATGGCGTTGCAGAGGATCAAGGAGGGCGCGGAGCGCGCCAAGTGCGAGCTTTCCGACAGTGACGAGGTCCAGATCAACCTGCCCTTCATCTCCGCCGACGAGCGGGGTCCTCGCCACCTGTCGCGGAGCCTCACGCGCGGGCAGCTCGAGACCCTCGTGGCCGACCTGGTGGAGCGCACGGAGGAGCCGTGCATGGACGCCATGGAGGAGGCCGGCCTCAAGCGGGAGGAGATCGACGAGGTGCTCCTGGTGGGGGGGCAGACCCGCGCCCCCCTGGTGATCCGGACCGTGGAGAAGATCTTCGGCAAGGCGCCGAATCGCGACATCAACCCCGAGGAGGTCGTCGCGATGGGCGCCGCGCTCCAGGGCGGCATCCTGCGCGGCGACATCAAGGACATCGTCCTTCTCGACGTGACACCGCTGTCGCTGGGCGTCGAGACGCGGGGAGGCCTCTTCACCAAGCTGATCGAGCGCAACTCGACGATCCCGACCCAGAACACCCAGACCTTCACGACCGTGGTGGACAATCAGGACACCGTCGAGATCCACGTTCTGCAGGGGGAGCGGGAGATCGCGGGGGAGAATAAGTCGCTCGGTCGCTTCGAGCTCGTCGGGATCCCCCCGGCGCCCCGTGGCGTGCCGCAGATCGAGGTCACGTTCTCGATCGACTCCAACGGCATCGTGCACGTCTCGGCGCGGGACCTGGCGACCAATAAGACGACCGGCATCCAGATCAGTCCGGCGGGCGGGCTCACCCAGGACGAGGTCGAGCGACTGGTGGGCGAGGCTCGGGAGTACTCGCGGCAGGACTCCGAGCGTCGGGAAGAGCTGCGGCTGCGCAATCGGCTGGAGGGGCTCGTCTACAGCAACCAACGCTTCTTCCAGCAGTTTCGCGACATGCTCTCGTCCGAGGACCAGCGCAACATCCAGGGCGCCATCACCCGTGCCCAGAACGCGATCACGCGGGCGGGTCGAGCGGAGCTCGAGACGGCGATCTTCGACCTCAACACGGTGGCGCGGCGCCTCTCGCAGCTCATGATCGACTCCGGGGGGGGGTAGGATGCATCGGCGCTCGAATGCGGTGCCCTAGCAGCCTGCGCCTCCAGGACCGCGCGGCCGAGGGTCTCGCCGACTCCTCCCGACACCCACGACCCGACCCGCCGCGCCGGCCTCCGGCCTCGGACCTCCCACCGTCGGACCCGCGCGGCATCGGGTCTGATAGCTTCCACCGTTCTGGACGGGTCACGACCCCGGAAGACGATCCATGACTGGCAAGACGGACTACTACCAGGTTCTCGGCGTCGAGCGCAGCGCCACGGCTCAGGAGGTCAAGTCGGCCTACCGGCGGCTCGCTGTCCGGTACCACCCGGACAAGAACCCCGGGGACCAGGAGGCGGAGGAGTGCTTCAAGGAGGCGGCCGAGGCCTACTCGGTCCTCTCCGACACCGATCGGCGGGCCCGGTACGACCGGTTCGGTCACCGGGGCGTCGACGCGGGCGGGTTCTCCGGCTTCGACCCTTCGACCTTCGGCGACTTCGCCGACATCCTGGGCGACCTGTTCGGGTTCGGCTTCTCGTCCCGCCGCTCCACCCGGCGAGGCGAGCCGGGGGCCGACCTCCGCTACGAGGTCGCTCTCGACCTCGAAGAGGCGGCCTTCGGTGTCGAGAAGACCCTGGAGATTCCGCGCCTGGAGACCTGTGAGACCTGCTCCGGCACGGGGGCGAAGGACGGCTCCCAACCCGTCACCTGCGCCGCCTGCGCCGGGCGTGGACAGGTCCGTTTCACCCAGGGCTTCTTCACCGTGGCCAGGACCTGCCCGCAGTGTGGTGGCGAGGGGAGCGTCGTCGACGATCCCTGCACGGCCTGCCGCGGCGCCGGGCGGGTGCAGAAGGAACGCACCCTCGACGTGAAGATCCCTCCGGGCGTGGACTCCGGCTCGCGCCTGCGTCTCGTGGGCGAGGGCGAGCACGGCCGCAAGGGCGGGCCGACGGGCGACCTCTACGTCGACATCGGCGTACGACCGCACGACACCTTCCACCGTCAGGGTCCCCACGTCCTGAGCGAGGTCGAGATCGACTATCCGCAGGCCGTCCTGGGAGCGACCGTCGAGGTCGCGACCCTGCACGGTCCGGAGAAGCTGGAGATCCCGCCGGGCACCGCCCCGGGGCGCCAGTTCCGCCTGCGCGGCAAGGGCATCGAGCGCCTGGACCGCGCGGGGAGCGGTGACCACGTGGTGGCGGTCGCTCTGCGGGTGCCTCACCCCCGCTCCCTCTCCGAGCAGCAGACGGATCTCCTGCGGGCCCTCGCCGAGAGCCAGGGCAAGGCGGTGAAGGGCGGCGGCAAGGGGGTTCTCGAGAAGGTCAAGAGCCTCTTCGAGTAGGGTTCCGCGCCTTGGCCCGCCGCTACCAGCGCCTGACCGTCGAACTGTCCCGTGCGGGGGAGGATCGTCTCGTGGCCGATCCTCCGTCCGGCTTCCTGGGGATCGAGGTGGTCGAGGAGCGGCCGGAGGGTCGACGGCTCCTGGTCTGGCTGGACGCGGGATTTCCGGAGCCGGCGGAGGAGCTCTGGTCGCGGCTCGGAGGTCGGCTCCTGAGCACGCGGCAGATCCCGGAGGAGGACTGGATGGCCGGCTGGCGGAGCCGATCCGAACCGCTCCTCGCCGGCGAGCGATTCTGGTTGGACCCGCGGGAGCCGGGGGAGGCGCCGGTGGACGACGGGCCGCCGCCGGGCCGCTGGCGACTGCGGTTGCCGGCCCGCCAGGCCTTCGGTGTGGGCAGCCACGAGTCCACCCGCCTCGCCCTGGAGCTCCTGGAGGGAGAGAACCTCTCCGGCCTGGCGGTCCTCGATGTCGGAACCGGCACCGGGATCCTGGCCTTCGCCGCGCTTCTCGAGGGCGCCTCGCCCGTGATGGCGCTGGAGGTCGATCCGCTCGCGGCCATCGCGGCCGGCATCAACCGCGGCCTGAACGACCTGTGGCCGGCGGTCGTCGCCGGCACCTGCGCCTGTCTGGGGCCCCGGGCCCGGTACGACCGCGTCGTCGCCAACATCATCCCCGAGCATCTCGAGCCGGAGCTGCCGGCCATCCGTCGGCTCCTCGCCCCGGGCGGCGCCCTCGTCGCCTCCGGGATCCTCTCCGCGGAGGCTTCCGCGTTCCTGCGGGTAGCCGCTCTGGAGGGTCTCACCCCGCGGCGCTCCCGGACGGCCGGGGAGTGGACCGCCTTCGTCCTGGGGGTGTCGGCATGACCCACCTGGTCGTCGACCCGAGCGAGATCGCCGGTGACGAGGTGGAGGTCGAGGGCGACCGGTACCGCCACCTCTTCCGAGCGCGGCGTCTGGCGGTGGGCGACCCGGTCCGGGTCGTCGACGGGCGGGGTCGGGCGCGGCATGCGAGCGTGGCGTCGGTCGGCCGGCGCCGGGCGATCCTCGTCCTGGGAGCCCCGGCGGAGCCCCGGGAGCCGGCGGTCACCGTCGAGCTCCTCGTGGCGACGCCGCGCTCCGAGCGTCTCTCCTGGTTGGTGGAGAAGGCGACGGAGCTGGGCGTCACGGCGGTGCGCCTGGTGGCCAGCGAGCGCTCCCCGCGGCGTCTCGGGGAGGGCACGATGGCCCGCCTGGCCCGCGTGGCGGTAGCGGCCGTCGAACAGTGCGGCCGGGCGCGGGTCCCGGCCGTCACCGGCGTCCACGACGCCGGGGACCTCCCGGCTCTGGTGGAGCCCCTCGACGACCTCTTCGTCCTCGATCCGGGGGCGACGGCGGGCTCGTCCGCCCTGCGCACGGGCACGAGCGCCGGCGTGCTCGTCGGCCCGGAGGGCGGCTGGTCCCCCGAAGAGGTCGCGACGTTCGCCGACCTGGGTGCCCGGCGGGTGGGTCTCGGGGAGCGGGTCCTGCGGGTGGAGACCGCCGCGATTGTGGCGGCGGCGCGCCTGCTGGTACCGTAAGGGCCGTGCGCGAACTTGCGCGCACATTCGGAGGTAAGTCATGAATCTCAACGACCTCCTCAAGATCGCCGTCGAGCGCAAGGCCTCGGATCTCCATCTCAAGGTCGCCAGCCAGCCGGTACTGCGCATCGACGGCAGGCTCCAGGCGTTGTCGGAGCTCAAGAGGCTCATGCAGGAGGACACCATCTCGATGGCGTTCTCGATCATGAACGCTCAGCAGAAGCAACGCTTCAAGGAAGAGCTCGAGCTCGACCTGTCGTACTCGGTTCCCGGCCTCGGCCGGTTCCGTTGCAACGTCTTCCAGCAGCGGGGGACCGTCGGCCTGGTGGTGCGCATCATCCCGGCCCGGATCCAGACGATCCGCGAGCTGATGCTGCCGCCGGTGCTCGAGAAGATCTGCGACGAGGCTCGCGGGCTCGTGCTGTGCACCGGCTCCACCGGTTCGGGAAAGTCCACCACCCTGGCCGCGATGATCGACTACATCAACTCGGTGCGGACCGAGCACGTGATCACCATCGAGGATCCGGTCGAGTTCCTGCACCGGGACAAGAAGTCGATCATCAACCAGCGGGAGGTCGAGATGGACACCCGCAGCTTCGCCTTCGCCCTGCGCTCGGCCCTACGCCAGGATCCGGACGTGATCCTCGTCGGCGAGATGCGGGACATGAACACGATCGAGACCGCCCTGCTGGCGGCGGAGACCGGTCACCTGGTCCTCTCCACCCTCCACACGACGGACGCGACCGAGACGGTGCACCGCATCATCTCCGTCTTCCCTCCGCACCAGCAGAAGCAGATCCGGATCCAGCTCGCCCAGGTGCTGCGCGCCGTGATCTCCATGCGCCTCCTGCCCCGCGCCGACGGGATGGGCCGCGTGCCTGCGGTCGAGGTGCTGCGCGCGACGCCGTATGTGCGCGACTGCATCGAGAACAAGGACAAGACGAAGTACATCCGGGAGCAGATCGCGCTGGGCACGAGCCAGTACGGTATGCAGACGTTCGACCAGTCTCTGTATCTGCTCTACAAGAACGGGCTGATCACCCTCGACGAGGCGTTGCGCAGGGCCTCCAATCCGGACGAGCTCAAGCTCAAGATCCAGGGGGTGCAGTTCACGGCCGACGCCGCCCGGGAGGAGATGGAGGGTTCCCTCGATATGGCGGAGGATTCGGACCTCCTCGTCGAGTCGCCGTTCGAGCTCGAGTGAGCGGAGTCCCGGAGGCCGGGCGGGTCGAGTGATGGCGAATCGACTCTCCGCCATGGAGCAGGCCGTACGTCTGCTCTCCAGCCGCTCCCATTTTCGGATGGAGATCGAGCGCAAGCTCGCGCTGCGGGGCTACGAGGAGGAGGAGATCGAGAGGACCTCCCGACGTCTGGTGGAGCTGCGGTATCTGGACGACGAGCGGACCGCCCGGGAGCTGGCGGCGGTGCGGCTGCGGCGCGGACCTCTCGGGGCGCGGCGGCTGAAGGCGGACCTCGTGGCCCGGGGCGCCGGACAGGACCTGGCCGACGAGGTGGTGTCCGAAGTCGTGCCGCGCGACGACTCCGAGCTCGCGGCCGAGGCGGCTCGGGCCTGGCGGGGACGAGGGGGTCGACCGGCGCTCGCCCGCTATCTCGAGCGCCGGGGGTTCTCCGGGCGTGGTATTCTGCGCGCCCTCGAAACGCTCCCCGCGGGCGGCGAGAGCACGACTCCAGGGTCCGACGAGACCTGAGAACGCCGCGGGAGGCTCCCCCCACGCCGAGCGACGAACCGACGGCCGGTCCCCCTCCTCGCTTCCGAGTCGAAGAGACGGGGCCGCAGAACCCGCAGACCCAGGAAAAACGTCATGACCAGCGCGGAAATCCGACAGAGCTTCATCGACTTCTTCGTCGAGCGAGGGCACCGGCTCCATCCGAGCGCGCCCCTCGTGCCCCACGGGGACCCCACCCTGTTGTTCACCAACGCCGGGATGGTGCAGTTCAAGGACTTCTTCCTCGGCCTCGACGAACCGCCCTCGCGGCGGGCCGTCACCTCCCAGAAGTGTCTGCGGGTGTCCGGGAAGCACAACGACCTCGAGAACGTGGGGCCGAGCCCGCGGCACCACACCTTTTTCGAGATGCTGGGCAACTTCTCCTTCGGGGACTACTTCAAGGAGGAGGCCATCCGCTTCGGTTGGGAGCTGGTGACGGACGTGTGGGGTCTCGATCCGGCGATTCTGTTCGCGACGGTCTTCGAGGAGGACGACGAGGCGGCCGCGCTGTGGGCGAAGCTCACCCCGCTGCCCGCCGGGCGGATCGTGCGCTGCGGCGCCAAGGACAACTTCTGGGCCATGGGCGAGACCGGACCGTGCGGGCCGTGCAGCGAGATCTTCGTCGACCTCGAGCCGGACCGTCCCGGAGTCGGCTGGGAGGTCGGCTGCGACAGCGGCCGCTACCTGGAGATCTGGAATCTCGTCTTCATGCAGTTCGACCGGGACGCCGCGGGCGAGACCCGACCGCTGCCGAACCCGTCCATCGACACCGGGGCGGGCCTCGAGAGGGTCGCCGCGGTTCTCCAGGGCGTGAGCTCGAACTACGGGACGGACCTGTTCCAGCCGATACTGCGCGCCGCGGCGGCCCTTGCGCAGACCTCCTACGGCCGCGACGCGGGGTCCGACGTCAGCCTGCGGGTGATCGCCGATCACCTGCGGGCGGTGGCCTTCCTGCTCGCGGACGGCGTGATTCCCGGCAACGAGGGGCGGGGCTACGTGCTCCGGCGGCTGCTGCGCAGAGCCGTTCGCCACGGGATGGGACTGGGCTTCGAGGAGCCGTTCCTGCACCGACTCCTGCCGGTGCTGGGAGAGGTGCTGGGCGGCGCCTACCCGGAGCTCGGGTCCACGGAGGAGGCTTCCTCGGCCACCATCGCCGCGGAGGAGGAGAAGTTCCTGGTCACCGTGGCCACCGCCTCGCGCCAGGTGCAGGTCACCGTCGACGCGGCACGCCGGGAGGGTCGGCGGCGGTTGACGGGCGCGGAGGTCTTCCGCTTCTACGACACCCACGGGCTGCCGATCGACGTCGTGCGCGAGATCGCGGAGGAGGAGCGGCTCGAGCTCGACGAGGAGGGCTTCCGCCGTGAGCTGGAGGCCCAGCGCAAGCGCTCGAGGGAGGCCGCGGGCGGCTCCGGTCGCCGGATGACCGCGATCCGGGAGCTCCAGAAGTCGGCGGACGACTCGGGCCCGACCGAGTTCGTCGGCTACCGGCGTCTCGCGGTGGAGGAGGTGCGTGTGCTCCTCGTCGCCCGGGAGACCGACGACGGTGCGGAGCGGGTCGGGTCACTGGCGGCCGGCGAGGCCGGAGTGGTCGTGCTGGATCGGACGCCGTTCTACGCCGAGTCCGGGGGCCAGGTCGGCGACCGCGGCCACCTCGTGGGCAACGGGCTCGAGGCCCGGGTCGTCGACACCCAGAAGGACGCGGCCGGGGTCTGGTTCCATTTCGTCCGTCTCGAGGAGGGCACGCTGTCGCTGGGCGATGTCGTGACGGCCCGGGTGGACCCGATCCGGCGCCGGCCGACCGAGCGCAACCACACGGCGACCCATCTGCTCCAGGCGGCCCTGCGCCGGGTGCTGGGCGACGGCGTGCGTCAGGCCGGCTCCCTGGTGGCGCCGGATCGCCTGCGCTTCGACTTCACCTACTCCAAGCCCGTCGAGCCCGACGAACTCGACCGGATCGAGACCCTGGTCAACCGCTGGGTGCTCGAGGCCACCGACACGACCATTCTGGAGGGCCGGCCCTTCCAGGAGGCGGTCGACGAGGGGGCGATGGCCCTGTTCGGCGAGAAGTACGGCGACGAGGTGCGCACGGTCCAGGTGGCGCCCGCTTCCCTCCAGGTCGGCGGGGAGCGGCAGGAGATGCGCAGCCTGGAGCTCTGTGGCGGTTGCCACGTGCGGAACATCGGCCAGATCGGTCCCTTCGTGATCACCTCAGAGCGCGGCATCGCCTCCGGCGTGCGCCGCATCGAGGCGCTGACCGGCGAGGGCGCCCAGGCGTGGCTCGCCGATCGCCGCCGCCTGTTGTCGAAGGTGGAGCACGAGGTCGGCGCTCCGGCCGAGACGGCGGCAGACGAGATCGCGGCCTTGAAGGCGCGCTCCAGGGACCTGGAGAAGGAGCTCTCGAAGCTCCGTCTACGGTTGGTCTCGGGGGGCTCCGCAGCCGACGAGGAGGAGGCGGCGGTCGAGGTGGACGGCGTCCGCCTCGTCGTGCGAGAGGTGCCGCCGGCGCCCGCGAACGAGCTGCGCAACATGGCGGACGTCCTGCGCTCCAAGCTGGGCTCCGGCGTCGTGGTCCTGGCGGTCCGCGAGGACGGGAAGGTCTCCCTGGTGGCCGCCGTCACGGCGGATCTCGAAGGGCGCGTCCATGCCGGCCGCCTGGTCCAGGCTGTCGCCGGGAGGGTCGGGGGTCGTGGCGGCGGCCGGTCGGACTTCGCTCAGGCCGGTGGCCGTGAGCCCGAGAAGCTGGATGGAGCTCTGGCCGAGATACCGGAGATCCTGCGCGGCCAACTCGGCTAGTGGCTCCTGGCAATTCGTCCCGGGGCTGCTTAGACTAAGGGCGATGCGCGCTCGCAACCTCGCTCCGCCTGTCGTCGTGGTCCTGGCCCTCGTGGTGGGCCCGTCGCTGGCCACGGCGGACGGCGTGAACTGGACCCGGCAGCCCGACGGCACCCTGCTGGTCACGGGTCAGGGCGTGGCGCCCCGGTCGTCGTCCCGGGTCTCGAAGAGGGTGCCCGCGGACCTCGAGGCGCTCATCGAGCGCCACGCGGAGGGCTCGGGGCTGGAACCGGACCTGGTCCACGCCGTGATCCGGGTGGAGTCGGGTTACGATCGCTGGGCCCGGTCGGTCGATGGGGCGATGGGGCTCATGCAGCTCATGCCCGAGACCGCGGAGGCCCTCGGAGTCGAGGACCCGTGGGACCCGGAGCAGAACATCCGCGGCGGCACCACCTACCTGGCCCGGTTGCTCGGGCGCTTCGACGGCCGGCTCGACCTGGCTCTCGCCGGCTACAACGCGGGGCCCGAGGCGGTCGTGAAGTACGACGGTGTGCCTCCGTACCGCGAGACCCAGGGGTATGTCGAGACGATCCTGCGTCTCCTCGGTGGCGAGTCGGAGCTGGCTCGCTGGGGCGGGCCGTTGCGTCGCCGTGCGGTCTTCCTGTCCCGATCGTCCGCCTCGGGCCTCGTGGTCACGACCACGCCCCCTGCTCCGTCCGTCTCGACCTCTCCGGGCCACCGTTGAGGTCCGTCCCCTCGCCGGTCCGACCGGGCGGAGGCCCATGCTGAATCTCCCGAACCTCCTGTCGATCTTCCGCATCCTGCTCGTGCCGCTGTTGGTGGTGGTGCTGCTCACCAAGTTCGACGGCAAGGAGTTCGTGGGCCTCGGCCTCTTCCTGCTGGCGGCGCTGACGGACTTCCTGGATGGCTTCCTGGCGCGGCGGCGGCAGGAGGTGACCCGTCTGGGCAAGCTCCTCGATCCCGCGGCCGACAAGATCCTGACCTCGGCGGCCTTCGTCTCGCTGGTGGAGCTGGGTCTGGCGCCGGCCTGGATGGTGGCGGTGATCCTCGCCCGCGAGTTTGCGGTCTCGGCGCTGCGCAGCGTCGCCGCCGAGGAGAAAGAGGTGATGGCGGCGGGTTTCTCGGGCAAGGTGAAGACGGTGCTCCAGATCGTGGCGATTGCACTCCTCATCGTGCAGACGCGCCTCGGGGTGCTGGCGCCCCTGGCCCCCCTGGCGCTGTGGCTCGCCCTCATCGCCAGCCTCTGGTCCGGCGTCGAGTACTTCGCGCGCTACACGCCTCTGATCCTCCGCGGCGAGGCCGTCTCGCGAGACGACTGACGCTCCCATGCCGCTCGATCTGCTTCAGCGATCGGCCCTCCTGGGCCGGCGCCGCTACCGCACGCTGTTCGCCGTGGCAGCCCTCGTCCTGGGCTTGTCGGCGCTGCTGGTGGCGAACCTCCGGTTCGACACCGATGTGCTCAACCTGCTTCCCCACGACCAGGTCGAGGTCGACACGTTCCGGTCGGCCCTGGAGGAGTTCGGCAGCCTCGACATGTTGCTGGTCGCCGTGCGGATCCCCGAGGGCGCGGTCGTGGACCCGTACCTCGAGTTCGTCGACCGGGTAGGTGAGGAGCTCGAGTCCTCCGACCGGCTGGCGGACGTGGAGTATCGGATCGGCGAGCTCGACGAGGTCGTGGGCCAGGTCTTCCCCGAGGCGGTCTTCTTCCTGGATGCCGAGGGACGGGACGAGATCCTACGTCGGTTGGGGGACGAGGCGCTGCGACGACGCGCGCGAGAGATCCGGCGCGCGCTCTCGACGCCGCAGGGCCTGGTCCTCAAGTCGCTCCTCACCCTCGACCCCGTGGGGCTGGCCGAGATCTTCCTCGACCGGATCACAGGGAGTCGGGCGGGTCTCGCGATCGACTGGACGAGCGGCTACTTCCTGTCCCGGGATCACGGCATCGCCCTGATCCTGACCCAGCCGGTCTCGCCGCCCCAGGACGTGGAGTTCTGTCGCGAGCTGGCGGCCGAGATGGAGCGGCGGGTGGAGTCGGTGAAGCACACCTGGGCCGAGGTCGGAGGCGAGGGCGAGCCGCCGCGGGTCGACCTGGCGGGGAGACACCTGACCGCGCTCTCCGACGAATCGGTCATCCGCAAGGACGTGATCGTCAACGTCGGGAGCTCCATGGTGGGGGTCCTGGCGCTCTTCCTGTTCGCCTTCCGCCGTTTCGGACCCCTCCTGTACGCCTTCGTGCCGCTCGCCGGCGGGCTCCTGATGACCTTCGGCTTCGCCAGCCTCACTCTCGGCCGCATCAGCTTCGCGACCAGCGGAGCCGCCGGACTCCTGATCGGGCTGGGCATCGATTTCGTGATCGTGTCCTACGGCCGTTTCGTCGAGGAACGGAGTCGCGGTCGGAGCCTGGAGGAGGCCTTGGTCGAGATGAACGGCTCGTCCGGGCGAGCCGTGATCCTCGGCGGTGTGACCAGCGCCGCCACCTTCTACGCCTTCGCCGTCACCGACTTCACCGGCCTGCGGCAGATGGGCCTCCTGACCGGAACCGGCATCCTGCTCTGCATGGTGTCCGTCGTCCTGCTGCTGCCGGCGATGCTGTCGTGGCACGAGGACCGACACCATCGGCGGGAGAGGGTTCCCCGGCTCGTCCTCCATGGCTTCGGCAGCGGGCGTGTCATCCGCTGGTCGCTGGCGCGCCCGAGGACCGTCCTGGCGATCGGCATCGCCCTGACCCTCGTGGCCGCGCTCGAGGCCTCGGGCGTGCGGTTCGACGACAGCGTCCAGTCGATGAGGCCGCCGGACAACCGCACGGTGGAGGTTCGCGACGAGATCGCGCAGGCCTTCGGCTCGGGTTTCGACGCCATGATGCTGGTCGTGAGCGGCGACTCGATCGACGAGGTCCTCGAGCGGGTCGAGGTGGCGGCGGCCGGCAGTCAGGAGCTGGTGGATCGGGGGGTCCTGACGAGCTTCGACGCCGTCACGTCGGTCCTTCCCTCGCCGCGCCGTCAGGAGGCGGCCCTGGCGTGGATCGCCGACCAGCGGGCCGCGGGCCGGCTCGATCTCGACCGGATCCGGACGACCTTCGACGCGGGTCTCCAGGACGCCGGCCTCCGGCCGCAGCCCTTCGCCCGGGGCCTCGACCTCCTCGGCGCGGCCCTCGACCCGCCGCCACGGATGCACCTCGAGGAGCTCCGGTCCTCGAGCGCGGGGTCGAAGCTCCTCGACCGGTACCTGCAGCCCGACGGCGAGGGTTGGAGGGGCGTGATCTACCTGTACCCACCGCCGAAGCAGTGGCGCCGGGAGCCGCCGCCGCAGGCGGTGGCGATGGCGGACGAGCTGGGGCCGTGGGCGGTGTTGACCGGCTCGAACGTCGTGAGCGCACTGCTGCGGCGCACGGTGCTGCGCGACGCCTGGGTGGCCGGCATCCTGGGCCTGATCCTGGTGGCGATCCTGCTCTGGGTGGACCTCCGCCGTGTCCGCCACGCGCTCCTGGCCCTCGGCCCGCTCCTGTTCGGGCTGGTGTGGATGGTGGGCGCCATGGTGCTCCTCGACATCCCGATGAACTTCATGAACATCTTCGTCTCGACGATGATCATCGGCATCGGCGTCGACTACGGCATCCACATGGTGCACCGCTACCGCGAGGTCCGCGCCGCCACGCCGGAGCGCTTCGAGCACGGCCTGGTGCAGACCGGCAAGGCGATTGCGATGGCGGCCCTGTCGACGACGGTGGGCTTCGGTTCGCTTTCGCTGTCGCACTACCCCGGGCTGCAGTCGATGGGCAAGGTGGCGATCCTGGGGGCGCTCGGGACCTGCCTGGTGGCGATCACGATGCTGCCGGCGGTCCTGGTCCTGCGCCGGGGTCGGTAGGGAGAGGGGCCGGGAGCGGGGGAGACGGGGAGCCGGGGAGCGGCTCCCGCCCCGTCAGGGCCCGAACTCCGCCACGCGCAGGATCGCCGCCGCCAGCAGCTCGGGCACCTCCTCCTGGAGGAAGTGCCCGGCTCGGTCCGCGCGGGTCACCCGGGCCCTGGGCAGCTCGCGCTCGTGGCGCCCCAGAGCCCGGCCCAGGATCGGGTCCCTCGTGCCCCAGACGAGCTCGACCGGACCCTCGAAGGAGCGCACCCAGGCTTCGCCCCGGCGCAGCGCCGGAACGCTGGGGTGACCCGGGCCGTCCGGGACCATGCGGGCGAGCGCCAGGGGCGCCGCCCTGCGCCGCCACCCGCGGAGCGGCCAGCGGTACGCCCGGGCGACATCGCCGCGGATGGAGGCCGGGTCGGCCTGGACCTTGTGGAGGGTGCCCAGGGGGAAGCCCAGAAGACGGAACAGGAGGTCGGAGACGACGGGGGTGCGCGCCAGCTTGTGGAAGGTCGTGCCCCGGGGGCGAGAGGGCACGAGGACCGCGGTGTTGGCCAGGACCAGGCCGGCGACCCGGTCGCCCAGGCCGGCGCCGAGACCCGCCACCATCGGGCCGCCCCAGTCCTGGCCCACGAGGACCAGGGGGCCGTCGGGGGCGACGGCCTCGACCAGGCGGAGCAGGGCGTCCACGTGGGTGTCGACGGAGTGCTCCCGGAGCTCCAGCGTGTCCGAGAGACCCAGGCCCAGGAGGTCGGGCGCCAGGATCCGCAGGCCCTCGAGGCCCGGGATCACCTTCCGCCACAGGTAGCTCCACGTGGGGTTGCCGTGCTGGAGAAGCGCGATCGGCGCGTCGCGTGGGCCGTGGTCGACGTAGTGGAGGAGCCTCCCCCTCGCAGGCCCGGCTTCGAGCCGGTGGACGCCACGGTCGAAGGGGAAGGCGGCCCGGAGGAACGGGGGAAGGACCGGGGGGGCCGAGCGGGGCATCGTCCGAGGATACCTCCCGGCACGGTCGGGGTCGGCGGGACGCCGAGACCTCGGCGTCTTGGCTTTGCGTCTTCGCGTGAGATCCCCCGGTTGCCCGGCGTCAGACCGCCGCCGAGAACTCGGGTAGCGGGATGCCGTATCTTGAGGGGATGGACGGGATGGACGGGATGGACGGGATGGGCGAATTGGACGGGATGGAGCCGTCGCGGGGGGGGTCGCGGTGATCTCCAGCCTCGTCGGTCCCCGGGACTCGACCCGGTACGCCTCTTCCGAGGCGATCCTGGCCGACTTCGCCACCCGGCCGGAGAGCCCGGACTTCGCCCACGCTCCCCGACCCGAGGAGCCGTTCGCCGCGTTCGGGCGGAGCTCGGTCCTGATCCGGCGGGACGGGGGCGAGGCCTTCCTGGCGGACCGCAACACGGTGACGCTCTACGGTCCGGGCGCCTTGTACCGGCGGGCGCCGGTGTCGCCGAGCGGCGACCGGTCGAGCTGGTTCGCCCTGCGTCGGCGCCATGGCCTGTTCGACGATCCCGCGACCGACCGGAGGGTGAGCGTACGGCTCTGTCCGCTGCCGGCGTACATGGAGCTCCTGCGGGTCGTCGCCCGAGCCCGGGCCGGCCTGGCCGACGGCGTGGAGGAGGCACTGCGGGGTGTGCTCGACGGTGTCGGCCGGGGCCGATCGCCCCTGGGAGAAGGCGACCCGGGCCAGGCCGTCGTCCGGGTTGAGGCCGCGCGGCGGCGGATCGCCGGCTCGTTCCGAGAGCCGGTGCCGCTCCGCGACCTGTTCTCACCGCTGGGCGAGCCCCACTACGAGATCTGCCGCGCGTTCGGCCGGGTCCTGGGCTGGACGCCCCACCGCTATCGGGAGGAGTTGCGACTGCGAGCGGCGCTCGAGGAGATCCCCGCGGCGGCCGGCTCGCTCACGGACCTGGCTCTCTCCCTCGGCTATTCGAGTCACAGCCACTTCACCGAGCGGTTCCGGCGTGCGACGGGGTTGGCGCCCAGCGAGTGGGCGCGGCGGATCACGCCGGTCGTCTAGCGGCCCGGGACACCGGGGAGGTTCCTGCTACCATTCCTGCTCCCGCCACCGGCCTCCGCCGGGGAGTGACCCAAGCCGACCATGTTCGACGGACTCCAGGACAAGCTGCAGGGCGTCTTCCGCCGCATCAAGGGCGAGGGCCGCGTCTCGGAGGAGGTGCTGCGCGCCGCGCTGCGGGAGATCCGCATGGCGCTGCTCGAGGCGGACGTCAACTTCCGGCTGGTGAAGTCGTTCGTCGAGCGCCTGGAGGAGCGGGCCCTGGGCGAGGAGGTGCTCCGGAGCCTCACCCCCGACCAGCAGGTGGTGAAGATCGTCCGCGACGAGCTGATCCGGCTGCTGGGGGAGGCGGGCTCCGAGCTGCAGGTGGAGGGCCGGCCCTCGGTCGTCATGCTGTGCGGCCTCCAGGGCTCGGGCAAGACGACCACGGCGGGCAAGCTGGCGCTCCGGCTGAAGAAGCGCGGCCGCCATCCGCTCCTCGTCGCCGGCGACCTGCAGAGGGCGGCGGCAGTGGAGCAGCTCCGCCAGGTGGGTGAAGGCGTGGGCGTGCCGGTGGTGACGCCGGAGGGCGACGAGTCGGTCCTGGCCGTGGCCGAGAGAGGCCTCTCCGTCGCCCGGGATCGCGGACACGACGTTCTCCTGGTGGACACCGCCGGTCGGCTGCACGTCGACGAGCGGCTCATGGCCGAGATCCGAGCCCTCTCCGAGCTCCTCCAGCCCACGGAGACCCTGTTCGTGGCCGACGCGATGACCGGCCAGGACGCCGTCAGCTCCGCGAAGGAGTTCGCGGCCGCTCTGCCGCTCACGGGCGTCGTCCTCACCAAGCTCGACGGCGACACCCGCGGCGGCGCCGCGCTCTCCATCCGCAACGTCGCCGAGGTCCCCATCCGCTTCGTCGGTGTCGGCGAGCGGGCCGAGGAGCTGGAGCTCTTCGATCCCGAGCGGATGGCGTCGCGCATCCTGGGCATGGGCGACGTCCTGTCGCTCATCGAGAAGGCGGAGCAGGGGCTCGACAAGGCGGAGACCGAGCGCCTCGCGAAGCGCATGGCGCGGGACGAGTTCACCCTCGAGGACCTGCGCGATCACCTGAAGCAGCTGCGCAAGCTGGGGCCTCTCGCCGGGATCCTGGAGATGCTGCCCAAGGCCGGGCCGCTCCGCGGCCTCGACCCGAGCGCCATCGACGAGGGGCAGCTCGTCCGGGTGCAGGCGATGATCGACTCCATGACGCCGACCGAGCGCCGCAAGCCCCAGATCCTCAACGCCAGCCGCCGCCGCCGCATCGCCCGCGGCTCCGGCACCCGGGTGCAGGACATCAACCAGCTCATCAAGCAGTACCGCGCCATGCGCAAGATGATGAAGGGGATGAAGAAGGGCTGGATGAAGAAGGCGTTCGGGGGCTGACCGGCGGCCGGGTTACGGTTTCGCGCCTTTGCGTGAGAACGCAGTTTCGCCCGACCACGGGGCTCGGCAGCTCGGCCAGCCCGCCCGCGGACTGGCATTTGTCCCGCCTCTCCGTTACAATCGGCCGTTCCGTGGTCGGAGTGCGTCTCCGGCGTTCGGACGGCAGGCCCAGGCCCCGCCCCGCGACCCACGGACCCGTGACATCGAAGATCCTGGAGGTTCGAGAGCATGTTGAAGATTCGTCTGCGCCGGATGGGCGCCCGACACCGCCCCTTCTACCGCGTGGTGGTGTCCGACTCCCGCCTGGCCCCCACCGGCGCCGCGGTCGAGGAGATCGGCCACTACAACCCCGTCGTCGATCCGCCCGACATCAAGATCGACGGGGAGCGTGTCGACCACTGGGTCGCCAACGGCGCCCAGGTCTCCCACACCGTCAAGAAGCTGCTCGCGCAGCAGCAGTCCTAGGAACGGAGCGGCCCGATGGCGTCCTCGACGAAGGATGAGCTGACCCGCCTCATCAAACTGCTAGTGGACGAGCCGGACGAGGTGGAGGTCTTCGAAGAGCCCGACGGGGACGAGATCGTCTTCTTCGTGGAGGTCGCGGAGGAGGACCTGGGCAAGGTGATCGGCCGCCAGGGCCGGACGGCCCGGGCCCTGCGCTCGCTTCTCGCCGCCCGGGCCGAGCGCGACGGCGAGCTGTATGACCTCGAGATCGTCGACGACTGATTCGGCCGGCTCGCCCCCCCGCACGATCGAAGTCGCCCGCATCCGCAAACCGCACGGGATCCGCGGCGAGGTCGCGGTGGAGGTGCTGACGGACGTGGTCGGGCGTCTCGACCCGGGTCGCGTCCTCCTGCTCGCGGGGGTCGAGGGGAGGACCGAGGTCCGGGTCGCCTCCTTCCGGCCCCATGGCCGCGGGGCCGTGCTCCGTCTCGAAGGATGCGAGGAGCGCGAAGCGGCGGAGGCGCTCCGGGGTCTCGCCCTGGAGGTGGACCGCTCCGAGGTGCCGCCGTCGCCGGCCGGCAGCTGGTACCACTTCGAGCTCGTGGGCTGCCGGCTCGCGGATCGAGCCTGCGGCGAGCTGGGCATCGTCGAAGCGATCCTGGAAGACGGCGGCGGCCACCTCCTGGAGGTTCGTGGTCCCGCCGGGAGCGTCCACGTGCCCTGGGTCGAGGCGTTCATCGTGGAGGTCGACGTGCAGGAGCGACGGATCGAGGTCGACCTGCCGGAAGGGCTGGTGGAGACGTGCACGTCGACATCGTGACCATCTTCCCGGAGCTCTTCGCGCCCTTCCTCGTGACGAGCCTCCTGGGGCGGGCCGTCGAGGAGGGCCGACTCGCTGTCGAGGTCCACGATCTGCGCGACTTCACCGAGGACCGTCACCGGGTGGTCGACGACGAACCGTACGGCGGCGGCGGCGGCATGGTCATGATCGCGCCTCCCTGGCTCGCCGCAGTGCGGGAGCTGACGGCCGAGACCCCGGCCTGGAGGGTGCTGCTCTCTCCCCAGGGTGCGAGGTTGGACGAGGCCAAAGTGCTGGATCTCGTCGCCCGCCCGCGTCTGCTCCTCCTCTGCGGACGCTACGAGGGGCTGGACGAGCGGGTGCACCGCAGCGTCGTCGACGAGGAGATCTCCCTCGGGGACTATGTGCTCTCGGGAGGGGAGCTGCCTGCCATGGTGTTGGTGGAGGCCGTCTCGCGCAAGATCCCCGGCGTCGTCGGCCTGC
This sequence comes from uncultured bacterium, assembly GCA_905479655.1. Taxonomy (GTDB): domain Bacteria; phylum Acidobacteriota; class Thermoanaerobaculia; order Multivoradales; family JAHEKO01; genus CAJQNK01. The sequence goes on from CAJQNK010000011.1 coordinate 35,559, forward strand.
CCGAGTCGGTGGAGAACGACAGCTTCCGAGACGGCCTGCTGGACCATCCCCACTACACCCGGCCGCGGGAGCTGGAGGGTGCGGAGGTTCCGGAGGTGCTGCTCTCGGGGCACCACGCGAAGATCGAGCAATGGCGCCGGCGGGAGTCGCTGCGGGCCACGCTCTGCAAGCGTCCCGACCTTCTGGCTTCCGCCGAGCTCGACGCGACGGATCGGAAGTGGCTCGAGGAGATCGCCCGTGAGGAGGGCCTCGAGCCGGCCGAGGATTGAGGTGAGGGAGGTGGCCCAGGCTTGCACGCCGAGGGTCGGCCGGGGATAATAGGGGGCTTCGCCATGGGCGATGAGTGATTCGAGAGAGGAATCCAGCGATGAATCAGCTAGTGCGAGAGGTCGAGAGCAACTACCTCCGTTCCGATATCCCCGAGTTCCGGTCCGGCGACAACGTGAAGGTCCACGTGCGGGTTCGGGAGGGCGAGAAGGAGCGGATCCAGATCTTCCAGGGGGTCGTCATCTCCCGTAAGGGAGGGGGACTCCGGGAGTCCTTCACCGTCCGCAAGATCTCGGGCGGAATCGGAGTCGAGCGCGTCTTCCCGATCCACTCCCCGAGCATCGATAGGATCGAGGTCGTTCGCCTGGGCAAGGTCCGGCGGGCCAAGCTGTACTATCTTCGGGACCTGCGGGGCAAGGCCGCGCGGATCGAGGAGCGTAGGGACGCGAAGCCTTCCTGAATCCGGTCTCCGCGCCGCGAATCCGGATCGGTCGCGGTCGGCGCTGGAGAGCCCGGGGAGCGAGGATCTGTTGGCGAGCTTCGGTGATCTCATGGCGGAGGTCTTCCGCCTCCAGTTGATGCGGGATCTGGAGGATCTCCTCGGGCGTCAGATGGGGGGGGCGGTGGCAGGAATCGACGAGGCGGGCAGGGGTTGTCTGGCCGGTCCGGTGGTGGCGGCGGCCTATGTGCCTCGGCCGGGAGGGATCGTGGCCGGGGTGGACGACAGCAAGCTTCTGACGCCCGCACGCCGCGAAGCGCTCGCGACCCGGCTCCGGGGAGCCGGCTGGTGGTCGGTGGTCGCCGTCGAGCCCGAGACGATCGACCGGGTGAACATCCTCGAGGCGACCAGGATCGCGATGCGGCGGGCGCTGGAGCGGCTGCCCGTGAAGCCGGCCGCCGTGTTGAC
>CAJQNK010000012.1 GCA_905479655.1 uncultured bacterium
GCGTGTTCGTGATGGTGCGGTAGTCGCGCTCGAAGTCCGCCAGGCGCGTCAGGGTCACGCCGTCGATCACGACCCCGCTGGTCGCGGCGGCGAGGGCATCGTTGGCGCCGATCCACAGCGTGACGAACGTCGGGTCCAGCGCGACCGCCTGCTCGAGCTGAGTTCCCAGGCCACGCAGGATCGCGTCGAACAGCCCCTGGCCGAAGTCCGTGCGGGTGTTCACGACGTCACCGACCGTCATGCCGGGCACGCCCATGTTGTCGTAGGGCCGAGGCAGCAGGAGGTTGGTGAGCTGACCGACGCCGGCGGCCGGCGCGACGATCAGCGGGTCCAGGCTCTGGAGCTGCAGCAGCGGCGGCAGGCCCGGATCGGAGACGATCGGCTGCTCGAAGCCGCCGCCGCCGGTCGCCTGCCGGTGGATCAAAAGCGGGTAGCTGCTCATCTGCGAGGACTCGGCCAGGCCGCCGCTGGTGAAGGCGGCCGTCAGGCTGTCGCCCATGGCCACGTAGCGGGTGAAGTTCGCCGAGCCGGTGTCGATCTGGGCGCTCGCCACTCCGGCGAAGAGCAGCAGCGCGAGGGCCAGGACGGCCCCCCGGTGGGCTTGTCTCGAATGCTTCATGCTCGTTTCTCCTCTCGGGGCCAAGCCCGGTTTAGAAGCTGATCGTCCCGGCCAGCAACAGACCCGTCACGTCGTAGGTACCGTTGAAGTTGTCGCGGTTGGTGGACGTCTTGCGCTCGTCGAACGGCAGGTACATGGCCGCGAGGTCCCAGTCGAACTTCCCGCCCGTCCGACCGTAGCCGATGGTGAAGCCGTTCCGGTCGGAGTCGGGGAGCAGCGGGCCGACGCTCGCGTCGGGCTGCGGGGTCTCGTCGTAGACGTAGCCGAACCGCCACTCGGTGCGGGGACCCCGGCTCCAGCGGACGCCGAGCCGGTAGTGGTACGTGTCCTCGTACTCCTGGGGAATCACGCTGTCCGGCAGGTCGTCGTTGACGAAGTCGAGCTGAAGCTCTTGGAACTCGCTCCAGCCCGTCCAGTTGACGTCCACCTCGACCAACACGTTCTCGGTCATGCGGAAGGCCACGCCGAGGCTCGCGGCGTCCGGGTACTTGATGCTGGTGTCGACCGGCAGCTTCTGGCCGAAGGGCGTGACGCTCGCGACGACGGCGTCGAACACCGGGTCCCCCGTGGGAACCTGCGTCAGCACGGCCTCGCCGGCGTAGTCGATCTTCATGGCGGCGCGGTAGGAGAAGCCCCAGCTGACGTTGGTGTGGGCCTTGTGCAGGAAGCCGATCTGCCAGCCGTAGCCGGTCTCGAAGTCGCTGGTGAGCTTGATCTTCGCCACCTCCGCCGGCGTGAGCGTGAAGGGGTTGATGGCGGCGGAGCGCTGGTTCAGCTCGACGTCGGAGAACCGGGCGAAGGCACCGACGCCTATGCCGAAGTTCGGCGTCACCTGGAAGCCCACGTTGGGGCCGATCTCGATCACCCGCAGCGAGGCCTCGGTCGAGATGAAGCGTCCGACCCAGTCGTTCTCGTCCTTCCAGGCCGTGGTCAGGCCGAACGGAGAGTTGACGTGCATGCCGAAGGTGATCGTGTCGGAGACCGGCTGCACCCAGTAGAAGTGCGGGACCAGTGCGTCCAGGGTGTCGAGCTCGCCGGTGGCGTCGGAGCCCGGGAAGGGGTCGTCGCCCTTGAAGTCGCCGGAGATGTTGCGAATGAAGGTGGAGCCGAGCATGAAGCTCCGCTCGTGCTGGAACGCGAGGCCGCCCACGTTGTGGAACATGGCCGAGCCGTCGTCCGCTTGCGCGGTGAACGCACCCGCCATGCCCATCGCCTTGGTGCCCTGCTCGAAGATGCTGAAGCCGGCACCCAACGCGGGCGACGCCGTGAACGCCAGAACCGCGACGAGGCCCAGCGCCCAAACTCGAATCGACGTACGCCTACCCATGATCGAAACTCCTTCCAGGACTAGCCTGAAGCGTGGATCGGAATCGGCCCGAAGGGCCTTGGAAGAGAAAGCCAAAGTGAGTCGAACATAGTGGATCGCCGGGGGGGTGTCAACGCACGTTGGGGTAGGTTGAACGCTGTCGCGCGCGCCCGTCGAGGGCTGCTACAGTGGCGCGACGAAGGGAGGCTACATGACCGCGGAGCACCCCGAGCTCGACACTACGAGGGGGACGGTGAGGGAGTACCTGGCCGAGCTCTTCGACGACGTCTACGAAGAGGACGAGAACCAGCACTTCTACGTCGGCTACGGCAGCACCGTGCTGGAGGTGTCCGTCGAGCCGTACGGCCCCGAGGAGACGTTCGTGCTGGTGACCTCCTACTGCGTGCAGGGCATCCACGCCGAGGAGGAGCTGCTCCTCGGGCTTCTGGAGCTGAACCACGAGCTTCCCGTCGGAGCCTTCTCGCTCGTCGGGAAGGACGTCTACTACTCCCACGCGTTGTTCGGGCGCAATCTCAACCGGCAGGACCTGCTGTCGACGGTCGCTGCCGTCGCCAACATCTCCGACGACTACGACGATCGCATCGTGGCGCGTTACGGCGGCCAGACGGCCCTGGAGCGGATCCAGGACACGGGGGGTCGCGAGCAGCGTCGCAAGGCGGCTCCAGGCCCCGTCTCGGGAGAGTAGAACCCCTCCTGTCGATCCGATCGCTCCTCCTCAGCGGCGGGTGATGGCCTCCTGCATCTCCCGATCCAGGATCTTCTTCCGCTCGACCTCTCTCTTGTCCCAGAGCTTGCGGCCACGCGCCAGGGCCACCTCCACCTTGATCCGGTTGCCCTTGAGGTAGACGCGCAGCGGGATCAGCGTCAGGCCCTTGAGCAGGGAGCGCCCGAAGAGCTTGTCGAGCTCCCGGCGCTTCAACAACAGCTTGCGGCGCCGCTCCGGGTCGTGGTTCATCTGGTTGCCATGGGTGTAGGGGCTGATGTGGACCCCCACGAGCCAGGCCTCCTCGTCGACGATCTCCACGTAGCTGTCCTTGAGCTGGACCTTGCCCTGACGCGCCGACTTGACCTCGGTTCCGACCAGCACGACTCCCGCCTCGAAGGTCTCGAGGATCTCGTACTCGCGCCGGGCACGTCGGTTGGAGGCCAGCTCGCGGGCTGGCGCCGAGGGGTTGGCCATGTCGGGAGTCTATCCGGCGCCGGACCCGGGGCGACGGAAAGGCCCCGGGGATGCTAAGTTCCTGCTCATGATCGGCCTCACGGGAGCGCTCTGGTCCCTGCTCTTCCTTGCGGCCTCCGCCCCCCCCGAGGCTCGGATCCAGGATCTGCAGGTGCGACTCGACGGGAGACAGGTGAAGGCCAGTTTCGTCCTGGAGGGCGCCTTCGACGAGGAGCTCCGCGAGAGGCTCCAGAGCGGTCTGCCCTCGGGCTTCTCGATCCGGCTCAAGCTTCTCAGGGACCACAAGCGCTGGCTGGACCGTGAGATCCAGTCCCGCGATCTCCAGGTGACGGCGATGTACAACGCGGTCAACCAGGAGTACCTGGTCAACTACAAGCTCGACGGACGCCTGACCGAGAGTCGCGTGGAGCACGACCTCGCCGGGACCGAGAGGGCCATGACCCGGTTCGAGGACATCTCGGCGTTCACGCTGGACGAGATCGACGAAGACTGGCGGTACCTGGTCAAGGCCCGGGCGTCCCTCGGCTCCAGCCACCTGTTGTGGCTCATTCCCACGACCGACCAGACGGACTGGGCGGAGTCGCGGAAATTCCGGCTCCCCTAGCAGCCGATGGCCTTCCGCGAGCAGCTCCGACGACGCAGCCGCGACAACCGCTGGCTGGTGATGGGTCTGCTGGCCCTGCTCGTGGTCATCAGCGTGGTCTTCTACCTGCTGCAGCGCCGGGCGGGCCTCCCCGACGACCTGGCGAGGAACCGCATCCTCGTCTTCGTGCTGGTCTACATCAACGTCGTCCTCATCCTGGTCATCCTGTTCGTCCTGCTGCGCAACCTGTTCAAGCTGGTGGTCGAGCGCAGGAGCCGGATCCTGGGCTCCAAGTTCAAGATCCGGCTGGTCGGGACCTACATCGGCCTGTCGCTGCTCCCCGTCCTGCTGCTCTTCATCTACGGCAGCCAACTGCTGCAGGGCTGGATCGACCGCTGGTTCGACGAGCCGGCGATCCAGCAGGTGCTGGAGCAGGGCTACGCCGTCTCCCAGGCGCTGAACCACCGGATCGAGGACCGGCACCGCCTGGCGGCGCGCAAGATCGCCCGCGAGGTCCGCACGTTCGACCTCGACAGCCCGCGCCAGCAACCCGCCCTGGCCCGGCGCCTCAACGTCGCGCTGTTGGAGTGGGGGCTCGACAGCCTCGCCCTCTTCCGCGGCACGGAGTTCGTGAACGGCCTGGTGCGCCCCGAGTCCGGCCTGCGCGACCTGCCCGAGGCGAACCGCCGCTTCCTGCTGGAGGCCCTGTCGCGACGCCAGGCCGTGCGGTTCCTCGACCTGCCCGGCATCGAGGGGCGGCTGGTGCTCACGGCCACCGCGCCGGGCGAAGGCGACATCCTGATCCTCACCGGCACCCTCCTCGACCCGCTCCTCGCCCGTCAGACGGAGCAACTCATCCAGGCCCATCAGGGCTACCTCCAGCTCGAGGTGCAGAAGGAGGACATCGAGGCCTCCTACCAGCTCATGTTCCTGATGGTGACGCTGATGATCCTGCTCGCCTTCTCCTGGGTGGGCCTGACCCTCGCTCGGCGGGTGACGGTGCCGATCCAGGCCCTGGCCGAGGGCACGCGCCGGATCTCCGGCGGCGACCTGGACCACCGGGTGCTGGTCGAGGCCGACGACGAGCTGGGCGTCCTGGTCGACTCCTTCAACCGCATGACGGCGGAGCTCAAGCGCAACAAGGAGGAGCTCGTGGCCGCCAATCTGCGGGTGCAGGAGGAGCGGAGCCTGATGGCCGCCGTCCTCGAGAACATGGCGGCCGGCGTGATCTTCACCGACGGCGAGGGGCGGATCCTGGTGTGCAACCGCGCCGCCCTCAACATGCTCCGCCAGCGGGAGAGCGAGGTCGTGGGCAAGACGGCCGTCGAAGCCTGGGGCCAGAGTCAGCGCGATCGCCTGGCGAGCTTCCTTGCGGCGCCCCTGGACCCCGGCCGGCGCCTGACCCTGCAGCTCCGGCTGGTGCTCTCGGGGGAGCTCAAGACCTTCGAGGCCAAGATGAAGACGCTGGCCGACCGCCAGGGCGCGCCGGCGGGACGCGTCGTCGTCCTCGAGGACCTCACGGAGCTGATCAAGGCCCAGCACCTGGCCGCGTGGAACGAGGCCGCCCGGCGCATCGCTCACGAGATCAAGAACCCGCTGACACCCATCCAGCTGTCCGCCGAGAGGCTCGCCCGGCGCGCCGAGTCCGGGGACGGGCCCGGCGCGGAGGCCACGCGCGAGGCGACGGAGATCATCGTCCGCGAGGTGGAGGCCATGCGCCGCATGGTGGACGAGTTCTCCCGCTTCGCCCGCATGCCGGGCCCCAAGCCGCGGGAGGTCGAGCTGCAGCGACTGGTGGACGACACTCTCCACCTCTACGTGAGCATCAAGCAGGGCGTGGAGGTCGCCGGCTCGGTCGAAGAGGGACTCGAGACGGCCGTGCTCGACGGCGAGCAGATCAAGCGGGCGCTGATCAACCTCCTGGACAACGCGATCCAGGCGACCGAGGCGCCCGGCAGCGTGACCGTCGACGTCCGCCGGGAGGAGGGGCGCCTGCAGATCGCCGTGGCCGACACGGGCGCGGGGATCCCGGAGGCCGCCCGCGAGAAGCTCTTCCTGCCCCACTTCTCCACCAAGGGCCGCGGCACCGGTCTGGGCCTCGCCATCGTCCACCGCATCGTGACCGACCATCACGGCTCCATCCGGGTGGAGGACAACGATCCGCGCGGCACCGTCTTCGTGATCGACCTGCCGATCCACTGAGCTGCCGATCCGCCGAGCTGCCGATCCACCCAGCCGCCCACCGGGATCGACCTCGCCGCGCCGCGGCAGGGGACCCGCCTCCATGTATGATCGCGGCATGAGCATCACGCCGAAAGAGCGGGTCGAGAGCGACCTGAGAACCGCCCTGAAGGCCGGAGACAAGCGACGGCTCGCGACCCTCCGCCTCCTCCTCGCCGAGATCGAGAACGAGCAGATCCGCGAGGGCTCCGAGATCGACGAGACGCGGCTGTTCGCCCTGGTGCGCAAGGGCATCAAGCAGCGCCGCGAGTCGGCCGAGCAGTACCGGTCCGGCGATCGAGAGGAGTCGGCCGTCGCCGAAGAGGCGGAAGCCGCGATCCTGGAGGAGTACCTCCCGCAGCAGGCGAGCGAGGAGGAGCTGCGGTCGGCGGTGCGCGCGATCATCGAGGAGAAGGGGCTCGAGGGCCCCCGCGGCATCGGTCCGGTGATGAGCGCGATGATGGAGCGCTACGCCGGTCGCGCGGACGGCTCGATGGTGAGCCGGATCGCCCGCGAGCTGCTCTCCTGATGCGTCGCGTCATCGTCGGCACCGCGGGTCACATCGACCACGGCAAGACCCGTCTGGTCGAGGCCCTCACGGGGATCGACTGCGACCGCTGGCAGGAGGAGAAGGAGCGGGGCATCACCATCGACATCGGCTTCGCGCACCTCGCGGAGGATGACCTCCAGGTGGGCTTCGTCGACGTCCCCGGCCACCACCGCTTCCTGCACAACGCCCTGGCCGGCCTCGGCGGCATCCGGGTGTTGCTGCTGGTCGTCGCCGCCGACGAGGGGGTGAAGCCCCAGACCCGCGAGCACCTCGCGATCGCGGGTCTCCTGGACCTGCCGTGCGCACTCGTCGCCCTGACGAAGACCGACGTCGCCGCGGACGAGCT
>CAJQNK010000013.1 GCA_905479655.1 uncultured bacterium
ACCCGTCCGGCCGAGATCGGGCGCCACCTGCGGCGGATCCGACACGGCGACCTGATCCGCTGAGGCCCGTCCGTTTTGTTCAAGACCCGGCGCCCGCCGTCGCGTAGCCTCGCAGGCGTACCAACCCGGAGGTGACGATGCACCCCACGACGACGACGCACGCAGCGCGAGTCCGCCACCCTCTCGGCGCCATCCTCGGCGCCTGGGTCGCGGCCCTCCTGCTGACGACGGGAGCTCCGGCCCTGGCCCAGACCTCGGAGGAGGCCGCCGGGACGCATCCGATGGCGGCGGTCACCGACATGGTCGGCACGTGGACGGGCGAGGGCTGGATCCAACGCGGCCCCGACCGCTACACCTTCGTCTCTCGGGAAACCGTGGAGAGCCGTCTCGAGGGCGAGGCGATCCTGATCGAGGGGCGGCACCACGACGCGGCGAGCGGGCAGGTCACCCACCACGCCCTCGCCATGATCACCTGGAACGACGAGGACGAACGCTACCGCTTCCGGTCCTACGTTGCCGGGCGGGGCGACGGCGATTTCGAGGGCCGGATCGAGGACGGGATCTTCGTCTGGGGCGGTCCGATGGGCCCGGGCGAGATGCGCTACGAGATCACGATCGAGGGCGACCGGTGGTCGGAGGTCGGGAGCTTCTCCCAGGACGGCGGCGAGACCTGGACCCCCTTCTTCGGAATGGAGCTCGAGCGGAGCCCCTGAGACCGCGCGCGCCGCACGACGGCCCTCGGAGCCTGGGCCCGCGGGTTCGTTCCCCAGGGCGACCGGAGACGTTCTTCGTCCCGCGAGCCATGACACTCTCCGCCATGGGGCTCCGGGCCCTCAGGAGCTGCAGGCCCTCCCCCCGACGGCTTCACCGATCGAGGTGCCGATCGAGGTCCCGTGCGCATCGGAAGGCGCCGCTACCCGTGGAGCGCCCGGTCCAGCTGGGACTGGAGCTCGCGCCCGCGGTCGAATCCGCGCTCCGTAACCAGCCTCAGCGCATCTCGGGCCGCCGCGAGGTCGGCCGCGGAGGCCAGGTCGACGAGGGCTCGGAGGTCCGCAGCGTCCTGGGGCCGGAGGCGATCGTCCCGCGCCAGGACCTTCACCGCGATCAGGTCGGCGAGGCTCGCAACTGGCAGGTCCAGGTCAGGGAACACCTCGACCCGGGAGGCCCGCTCCACGATCTCCGCCTCGATCCCGGAAGAGGCGAAGAGGAGGTCGAGGACGGCGCCTTGCCCACCGACGGAGGGTGGTTGGAGTCGCACGGTCGCCAGACGGCCTGTGGCCACCTGCTCGACGCTCTCGACGACCTGATAGCCCTGGCCCTGGAGCTCCCGCACGAGCCTCTCGGCGTCGTCGTCACCTGCGACCGAGACGGCCAGATCCACATCCCGCGTGAAGCGAGGCTCGGCCCGGACAGAGACGGCGAGCCCGCCGACGAGCGCCCATCGACGACCCGTGCTCGCGAGCGCCTCACGAGCCTCGCGGAGCACCCGCTCTAGCTGGCTCGGCGACTCCGGCGCGGCCATCCGGCCCTCTCTCCGACCGCATCCCCGTGCTCCGCGCCGGGGCGGTTTCGCATCCAGGCACCGAGCAGGCGGTCGATCTCTTCGTCGCTCGCCCCGGGGTGGCGGCGTCGCAGGTTCTGACGCATCAACCGCCGGCCCGCCACGAACAGGTCGAAGGCGGTTCTGAGCTTGGCGGCTGGGTCGGCGGTATTGGGCATCACTTGGACTCGCAGAATACCCCTGATTCTATCAGTTTCAGCGACCCTCCCGGAGGCCGAGCGCCACCCGCCCCCCGCGAGCAACCTCCAGCAATAACAGCCTCTCCACGCCCTGGCGCCTTTGCGCTTCTCCCCTTTCTCACTCTTCCCGACCGCGGCCCCGCGACTCCGCCCACCGACCCCACCCACCCAGTGCCAGCCCGGGGGCCAACAGCGTCAAAGCCCTCCCTGCCCGCTGCTCGTCGCCGCCAAAGCCCGGACAGAGGTGCGGACAGAGGTGCCAACCACTTCGGAGCCCTTCGGAACGGGTCGGGCCCCTCCACGGTTCGTGGTATTACGTCCCCCGACTCGGGCCTCGACGGCGGCCCGCGGCGCGCTCACTCGCCCTCCCGCAGCCGCGCCGATAGGTTGGCCACCTGCAGCTCGAGGCGCTTGATCTCGCGAACCACGGCGAAGCGTTCCATCTCCATCCAGGTCCAGAGCTTCAGGAAGCCGACGGCGAACCAGCAGAGCCAGGCGACGGAGCCCCAGCGCAGCATCGTGGGAACGTCGTCCGACTCGAAGAAGCGGATCCCCGTCAGAAGCGCTCCGACGGAGAGGACGAGCACGAGGACCACGATCAGGGCGTTCATCCACCGCCAACGGCCTCGGAACAGGCTGAAGACCTGCTCGGGGACCGTCGGCTCGTCGACGTCGAAACGGGCACGGTCCTCTTCACTCAGGGCCTCGCGAATGAGGGCATCGATGTTCTCGGTCTCGTTCTTCATGATCGGTCCTCCAGAGTCTCCCGGAGCATCTTCCGGGCGTGAAACAAACGCGATTTGACCGTCCCGGGCGAGATTCGGAGATGGTCGGCGATGGCGCGGACCGGCAGCGAGCGCAGGTAGAAGAGCTCCAGGACGGTGCCGTGACTGGCCGAGAGCTCCTCGAAGCAGCCTCGCAGCCTGGCCACCGCGCGAGCGCGGTCGATGCGCTCCCCGGCGGTCGGCGGCGCCGGAGCCTCCGGCTGACGAGCCACCCTCTCCGCCAACGAACGACTCCTCTGGTGCTGGCGGATCCGGTCCGTGCTCTTGCGTGCCACGATGCGCATCGCCCAGGTCCCGAAGCGGGCCGGATCGTCGAGACGGCGCAAGCCCACAACGATCGCGAGCCAGGCCTCCTGCACGACCTCGCCCGCCTCGCGGCTGTCGGTCAACCGGCGGGCCAGCCGGAGCATCCGGGGCTGCCAGCGGCGTGCCAGCCGCTCGAAGGCCTCGGAATCCCCGCGCTGGCTCTCGATCACGAGCAGCTCGTCCAGGATCCGTTCTCGGTGTCGCATCGTCTCGCTCCATCTCTACAGTCGGAGATCGGAGGCATCGGTTCAAAGGACATTCTGGCTCGGACCGGGTTCCTGGTCCCGTCGCTCGTGAGTCTCGAGAGCGGGGACGTACGATGATCGGCCGAACTGGAGGTGGCAGGAGATGCGGAGCTTCTTCGAGGCGCCGTCACGCTGGAAGGCGATTGCCGCGATCGCGGCCGGCCGCCCAGATCGAGCCAGTCGAGCCGGATGACCTCGACCTCGACCCGGGCGACCTCGCGGGTGGGGCGGGCGGTCTTCGACGATCCCCTACGCTCCCGTCGGGCTCCTCGACGGCTAGCGACGCCCGGCGACCGCCTCGTCGGCCCCGATGTCGGACGCTGCGCCCTGGGGTCGCGGGTCGCGGTCGATGTCGCCGGTCACGCCGGGCAGCGGGATCGCCTGATCGATGGCGGCGCCGGCGCCGGGGGCCAGGTGGAGGTCGCCACCGGGGCCGTCGACGAAGAGGGAGAGGGGCTGAGACTCGAGGTTGCCGAGGAGCCGCGCGAGGCCTCCCCGGTCCCGGAGGTTGTGGGTCACCAGGTTGTAGGCGAGGCCAACCTCGGTGTTCTCGAAGCGCCACTCGATGGACGAGAAGGGGGCCTCGATCGAGGCTACGGTGTTGTGGAGCGCCCGGGCGCCGCAGGCCTGCCAGAGGCAGATGCCGCAGTCGAAGCCGAACTGGGAGTCGAACAGCTCGGCGCGACCGGCGAAGACGGTGTTGTTGACGACGGTCCCATCGTAGTGGTCGACGTAGCCGCCGCCGGCCCCGGGGCACGGGTCGTCGGGGTAGGAGCGCCCTGAGCCGCTCTGCTCGAGACCGAAGCCGATACCCCGGGCATTGTCGACGATCTCGTTACGCAGGACTCTCGTGTCGCGGCTGCCGCGCCAGAAGTGGATCGCGTGCTCCGAGAGGCCCGTCTCGCACCAGAAGCCCTCGACGCGGTTGTCGCGGACGGTCCAGCCGCGCGCCGAGTGGGCGTCGATCCCTCCCGTGTAGCAGTTGTCCCGCACGCGGGCACGGCCGGCGTCGGTAAGCTCGATGTGGCAGCCGGCGATCAGGCCGTCGTCCGTCCAGGTGTCCTCGCCGTCCGGGTTGATCTTGATCGCCTGCTGCCCCGCGTCGACGACGTGGAGATCGAACAGGACGGTGCCCGTGGTGTCACTCCCGGCCGTCGACACGACGTGGACGGCGTGGTCGTACGCCTCGCGGAGAGTCAACCGGGCGACGACCACGTCGGGGGCCGCGATCTGGACGATCTCGGTCGTGAGGTAGTTGCCGTCCAGGACCACCGCCTCCCGGTCCCCGCTGAGGGAGCGCAGCATCACCCCCGGCGTGTCGAGACGCAGCCACGCGCCGTCCAGCTCGTAGGTCCCGTCCGCCACCAGGATGGTGGTTCCCGGCCCGGCCGTGTCGACGGCGTCGAGGAGCTCGCCCACGGTCTCCACGACGATCGTGTCTCCGACGCCGCGTTCCCGGACGACCCGGACTCCGGACTCGGCAGCCGGGAGTCCGAGAGCGAGGGACCAGGCGAGCGCGAGGGTCGAGAGGAGTCCGGTCCGAGCGGGTCGTCTCATGGGTCGAGCCTCCGGTGCCTTCGAACCCCGTGGCGACACTCGCGCCCGCCCGGGCGGAAGCCCACGAGAGTCCGCCCCGAGGCTACCGAGGAGGATCCGAGGTGCCTGTGACTTCGGTCCCAGCCGGCGGCGAGAGACGACCCCTTCCTGGCGGAGCCTCTATCTGCGAAGATCACCGGCACATGACGCGAGAGGGTGCGCCGGCAGGGTCGAGCCGGCGCCGAACAGGCCGACCGCAGACTGCCCAGCTGAGCTTCGATCGATGCCGCGACAGGGGAAACTCCGCCGGAAGATCCTCGTGGGCCTGTGCGCCACAGTGGTCACGCTGGCCGTAGCCTGGATCGTGATCTCGTTCGTGGAGGCACGAAAGGAGATCGAGATCCTCTGCGGTCTGTTCGACGAGGGAGCGCCGGTCGAGAGGGTCGTGCGGGTCCTCAACACCGGCGAGTTCCTACGCTACGAGGTCGTCGAAAGTGGAGGCGGCCAGACGATCGTGGTCAAGAGCCCCTACGACCTCGGTACCCGCAAGTGCACCGTTCGGCTGAGCGACGGCCGGGTCGTCAGCTCGGAGTACCGCGCCACGAGAGCGCGAGGGCGGTAGAGGTCCGCGAGGAAGCCGGGGTCGTCGTCGGAGCAGCGGGACACCAGCCGGTCGGGGATGGCCGGTCGGGGATGAACGTGCCAGGCATCCGCGTGGACGGGTTGCTCGTCGCCGATCGGCCCGAGAGTGGCCACGACGCGAACCTCCGCCTCGAACTCGCGTAGCATCCCCAGACCCGCACAGCACACTGGAAAGGAGCCCGACATGGACCGCCTCCCCCGATGCTCCGTAGCCGTCGCCCTCGCCGCAGCTCTGCCGATCCTGGCGGGAGCACCACCCGCCCTGGCCGACGATCCTCGGCCCGAGAACCCAGCGGTCCAGCAGCTCCGGCACGCCCACGGCGCTTGGGACGCGACGACCGAGTTCATCTCGCCCGATGGCGCCGTGGCCCGCTCGGTCGAGGGAAGCTACGAATTCGACTGGGTCGTCCCGGACCGCGTCCTCATCGGCCGATCGGAGATCCCCGAGCTCGGCCTTTCCTCCGGCATCCTGTTCTTCTACTCCGAGACGGCCGACACGATCACCATGACCTCGGTGGGCGGCGACGGCCAGCTCTGGGTGATGAGCGGGCCGGCCGATTCCGAGGTGCGAGCCACGCCGCCGACGCCCCAGGCCGACGGCTCGACGATCGAGCTCCGGTTCACCCGCTACAACGTCGAGCCGGACCGTTTCGAGTCCAAGATGGAGTACTCGAGCGACGGTGGCGCGACCTGGACCCAGGGCAACCATCAGGTCTTTCGCCGGCGGAAGGCGGGGACCTCCTAGACCAGCGTTTCCGAAGTCCGGCGACAAGGGCCGGACGGGAGGCGCTCGGGGGCCAAGGCGCGCCGACGCAGGCAATGCAGGGACATTGTCGAGGAGACGGAACGCTGGCAGCCGAGATGCATCGCGGGCGGACTGTCGTCGAAGTTCGGAAACGCTGGT